>CAZNFV010000036.1:14049-15685 GCA_964572445.1 uncultured Novosphingobium sp.
GCCTGCTCTAGAAGGGCTGCTCTAGAAGGGCTGAGCAATCAGGCTTAGACCCGAGGCCGGAAAGACAATGGCCTCCAGACTGTCCGCCAGTGCGCACTGGCCCGGAGCAACCGCCAATGGCCCCACTGTCACGGTGCAATCGAGCGGCACCACCAGCAAGGCACCGGCATAACGCTGGGCAGTGGCGGAATCAGGTGCGCCATCGATCCGGTCCAGCCGGAAATAGGGGCCATCGACCAGCCGGGCAGAGCCCGTTGCAGAGAGGTGCTGGTGATGATGAACCGGATAGGGCTCGCGCAGCGCAACGGCGGCCCCCGCCTCGACATGCAGCTCGCGCGGGCGGCCATAATCGTAGAGGCGATAGGTGATGTCGGAGTTCTGCTGAACTTCAACCAGCGTGATCCCGGCGCCAATGGCGTGAACGGTGTTGGCCGGGATGTAAAAGAAATCGCCAGCGCTGACCGGGTGCCAGGTTAGCAGTTGCTCGATTGAGCCATCCTGCATCGCTGCACGCATGGTGTCTGCACTGATGGCCTGGTCAAAGCCGATTGCCAAGCTGGCGCCCGGCTCGGCATCCAGCACCAGCCAGCACTCTTCCTTGCCCTGACAGCCCAGGCCCAGCGCCTGAGTCTGCGCATCGGAGGGGTGGCATTGAACCGAGAGCTTTTCGCTAGTGAAGATGTATTTGATCAGCAGGCTGTCGAGCTGCGGGGGCGGCTCAAACCACACTTCGCCGATCGCTTCCCTGGCCTGACCGCCGAATGCTGCGGGCAGGTCGGCCCGGCCCCACGGCTTTGCAACAGTGCGGGTTGGCAGCAAAGTCACTGGTTGGCAGCCCCGTGGAGCTTACCCACGCGCTGAGTGCCGGCGTGGCTGGTCACCAGAATATCGTTGCCATCGACCACGATGACAACATCCTCAAGCCCGATCACGGAGACCCGCGGGCCATCGCTGGTAACCAGAACATTGCGGCAATCGACCAGCTCGGCCTGACCCTGCACGCTATTGCCAGAAGCATCGCGATCCAGCGCCAGGTGAAGCGCATCCCAGCTGCCGATGTCAGACCAGCCCATATCGACCGGCACCATCGCCGCCCGGTCGGTGCTTTCCATTACCGCATAGTCGACCGATTCCGGGCTGAAGCCGTCAAATTCGGCGGCACCCGGGTGGAACTGCCGGCCTTCTGTGCGCCCGGCGGCATCTGCAGCGCGCACCGCCGCAAGGATCGCGGGACGATGGGCGGCAAGCTCATCAAGGAAAGTGCCGACGCGAAATGCAAAGATTCCACCGTTCCAGGCGTAGGTCCCGGCCGCGATAAAGGCCTCTGCCCGGGCACGATCGGGCTTCTCGACGAAGCGGGCCACACGGAACCCGCCGTGCGCCAGCGCGGCGCCACGCTCAAGATAGCCGAAGCCGGTTTCCGGACTGCTAGCTTCGATCCCGAAGGAAACCAGATAACCTTCGGCTGCAAGGGCCGCGGCATTGTGGGCGGCAGCGCGAAAGGCCTCGCTATCCGCGATATGATGGTCGCTTGGGCAAACCAGCATGATCGCATCGGGCTGAAGGCGCAGCGCGGCGAGGGCGATTGCCGCCGCCGTATTCCGCGCCGCTGGCTCAACCACGATCGTCGCGCCAA
>CAZNFV010000037.1:0-15287 GCA_964572445.1 uncultured Novosphingobium sp.
GCAGCCAGTCCGAGATGATGCGGCTGGGCGTGGCGCTGGGCGGCCGCGCGGAGACGCTGATGGGGCTGGCCGGCATGGGTGACCTGCTGGCGACCTGCACCAGCCCGCAAAGCCGCAACCGCACCGTCGGGCTGGAACTGGGGTCAGGAAAGACGATTGAACAGGTGCTCGCCGGGATGAGCCAGGTGGCCGAAGGCGTGAAAAGCGTCGGTCCGGTCTGGGAGATGGCCTGCGCGCGCGGGATTGAAGTTCCGATCGTCCGCGAAGTCTATTCCGTAGTCCACGAAGGCGCGCCGGCCAGCAACGCGTTCCGCGGCCTGTTAAGCACGGCCGCCGGTTCCGAAGCGGAGCCAGGTTGAGATGGCGACGGCAGTAGCCTCCCCGAAAACCGAACCTAAGATCCAGCGGGTCTTTCTGGCTTTGTACCGGGGCGCGACGGAGCGCGAATTGCTGGAACGGCACGCGGCCGGTCTGGCTGGGCGCATGGTGCCCATCGAACGCAGCGATGCTCCCTTTTCAATCGAGGTCGCCCGGCTGGTCGCTTCGCTGGATGACGATGCGGTCGAACTGGCACCGCTGCGGGTGGCCTGGTTGCCGCATAAGGGAGAGACTGGCGGCTGGCGGACTTTGCTGGGCCTCGGCGATCCACGGGAGCCTTCGGAGGGCGCGAAGCGGCGTGAGAAGGATAGGGCCGATCCGCGTTGGCGGATCGTCGTGGCAGAGCCTGCCGCATTGGGCTTGCTCCGCGCGCGGTGGAAGCAGCGCACCGGGGGCCGTGGAACAGACTTTGCCGATTTCGTGGCACGGCAGGCTGAACTCTCCCTCGAACGGGCCGAGTACCCGCTCTACGGCGCGCGCTACAAAATGCCGCGCGTTGAACCGGCGGACATTATCGCCGCGCCCGGGTTCACTATGGGACTGGCCCGGCTCAGCGAAGAAACCGGACGCCCGGAAGCCGAACTCCTGTCCGAGGCGCGCGGCTATCTTGAGGAACTGCGCACCGGCCACAATCCCTTCGCCATCGAAGGGATGCTCCGCTTTTTCCGCGCCGCCTATGAAAAGGCTTATGGCACGGTCGACGTGGTGCCGGATGAGCTGGCCAAGCTGCATGATGTCTTCACCCGCTACCCCGCCCTGATCCTGCCCGCGCACAAAGCAAACGTCGATGCCCCGGTGGTCAACACCGTGCTGGCCGACCACGGCCTGCCCCTGCCCAGCCTGTTTGCCGGGATCAACATGTCGTTCTGGCCGATGGGCCCGATCATGCGCCGCGCCGGGTATATTTTCCTCCGCCGCGACATCCGCGAGAACGCCACCTATCGCTTCGTGCTGCGCGAATACCTGGCCTACCTGATTGAGCGCCGCTTCAACCTATCGTGGTTTCCGGAAGGCACCCGCTCGCGCACCGGCAAGCTGCTGCCGCCCAAACTGGGCCTGCTGACCTATGTCGTGGACGCCTATCGTCAGGGGCGGATCGAGGACATCATGCTGGTCCCGGTCGCGCTGGCCTATGATCAGGTTTACGAAACCAAGGACTTCGCGCGCGAGGCCAAGGGCGGCAAGAAAAAGCCGGAGAACCTCGGCTGGATGCTGCGTTACTTGCGCAGCCTGCGCACGCCCTACGGCAAGGCCTATCTCCGCGTCGCCGAACCACTTTCGATGCGCGAGGCGCTGGGACCGCCCGATCCGCAAGCAGACTACAAGTCGCCAGAGGCACAGCTGGCCATGCAGAAACTTTCGCTGGCGGTGTCCTGGCGGATCAATCAAGCGACGCCCATCACCGGCATCGCACTGGTCAGCTTCGCCCTGCTCGCAACCGGAGGCCGCGCCATTCCGCGTGACCGTCTGGCCGGGTTCGTCGCCATGCTGGTCGACCATGCCCAAAAACGCGTTCAGCCACTGGCTGACAGCGCAGCGCTGCGTGATCCGGAACGGCTTGATCTTGTGCTCGAAACCCTGCTCGCATCCGGCGTCGTCATGCGCTTTGAAGGCGGGCCTACCCCGGTCTATGGCATTGCCGAGGGCCAGCACATTGGTGCAGCGTTCTATCGCAATTCGATGCTCCATTTCGTGCTGGAGCGCGCAATTGCAGAAGTCGCCGCGCTGGGTGCAATGGCGGCCAGTCCGCCCAAGCGCGAGGCCCATTTCATCGAGACAGCCGTGGCCCTGCGTGAATCGCTGAAGTTCGAATTCTTCTTCCGCGAACGGCCGTCATTCGAAGAAGGGCTGGTTGCTGAGATGGACCTGATAGACCGCGACTGGCGCCGGAAGCTCAGTGCGGCAGGCTCAGGTCGCGAGGTGCTCGACCGTCTGTTTGGCGTTGGACTGGCGCATGCGGCGTTACGCCCGTTCCTGGAAGCCTATCGCATCGTCCTCGACGTGCTGCTGACCCAGCCCGTCGATGTCGCCGCGCAGGAGAAGGACGTGCTGGCCGCTGCCGACGGCCTGGGCCGCCAATATTTGCTGGAAATGACCATCCGCAATCCAGAGGCCGTTTCGCGTCAATTGTTCGGCACCGCCTGGCAGTTGGCGGCAAATGTCCGCCTGATTGAACCCGGACCTGATCTCGCCGCGCGCCGCCAGAACCGCTCAAAAGTGCTGCGCGCCACACTGGCCGCGCTGGACGCGATAGAGGTCCAGTGCCGTGAGGCGTTGGGCGGTTAGCCCGCCGGCCGGGCCTCGAGCCAGTCCTTCACGATTCGCAGCACTTCAAGCCGCTCCGGCTCGTTGAAAATCTCATGATAGAGGCCATCGAAAATCCGCACGGTTTTATCCGGGCTGGCGATGGCATCGAACACCGGCTGCGCATCTTCGACGCGCACCAGCGTATCGGCGCTGCCGTGCATCAACAGGCAGGGCAGCTGCATCGATCCGACCCTTGGCAGATAAGTCGTGACCGCGTGCATCATCTCGCGCGCGGTGCGCGCCGGAACCTTGCCATGGAACACCAACGGATCGGCTTTGTAATCCGCCACAACCTGTGGATCGCGGCTGACCGCATCAGCATCAAGCGCGATCATGCCCAGAGCCGGCGCAATCCGCGAAATCAGCCCCAGCAGCAGGGCTTGCAGCTTGGGCAGGCCGCCACCAATCGCCGGCCCACTCAGGACCAGGCCAGAGAGCTTTTCCGGGTGGTTCAGCGCATAATTCAGCGCCAGCGAACCGCCCATTGAATGACCCAGGAGTTTGATCCTCGCAAGGCCGCTCTCACCCCGCACCTTGTCGACCAGCTGGTCGATATCGGCATCGGCATTGGCGAAACTGTCAATTACGGCGCGCGTGCCGCCGGACTTGCCATGGCCGCGGTGGTCCAGCGCATGAACCGCATAGCCCGCCGCCGTGAAGTATTCTGCCACGGCGCGATAGCGGCCCAGATGTTCGCCATAGCCGTGCGCGAGCACCAGATGATCGCGCGGCGTGGTATCCGGCAGCCACGATGTCGTGAAGATGGTGACACCGCCCGCGCCGGTGAAGGTGAACTCAGTCGTCTGCATCGGGCCAGTCCTTCAGGGTATCGATAAACATCTGCCGCACGGCGTCGGCCTTTTGCGAGGTATTCTTCAGGGTCCAGCCCGTGGTCTCAACCGGCGGCAGCACCGCAATGTCGACCGTGCCGGACCGCAGCATCACCGCATCGCGGCCCGCGACATCCAGCGCATTGCGGATCACGATCGGGATCAGTGGAATGCCCAGACTGCGCGCCATGTGGAACGCGCCCTTCTTGAACGGGCCAATGTCCACGGTCATGTCGCGGACCCGGGTGCCTTCGGGCGCGATCATGATTGAGCAGCCTTCGCGGACCATCTTGGCGACTGGTTCCAGCGCCTTGGCCGCCTCCTCCGGCGAACCGCCGCTCCGCTCCACGAAAGCGACCGGCACCAACCGGCTGAGCATCGCGCTGATCGGGTTCTTCTTCAGCTCCGCCTTGCCGACCCAGGCCAGATTGGTCCGCACCAGCGCGCCGACAAAGAAAGCGTCAAAGTTGTTGCGGTGGTTGAACAGGAATACCGCCGGGCGGTGTGAGGTCAGGTGCTCACGCCCGGAAACCCGCAGCTTGACGCCAGAGGCCAACATCACGCTATCGGCCCACAGCGGCAGGGTCAGGTTGGCAGCATTGCGCTTGTTGCGGGTCAGCAGGCCAAAGCCGATCCCGGTGTAGAGCAGCGGAACCAGGCTCATCAGGCCGGTGGCCGTGCGGGTCAGCAGCTCCGGCGTGGTCGATCCGCGGCTAGAATGGCGCAGAATGTCCCAGCCCTCCGCCTTGGCCGTCGCCTCCAGTTCCTTGCCGGGGTTGGTCGGCACCGGATGGCCCACGGCCTGCATCAGGCCAATCTCCTCATCCCCGTCGGCATAGAACCAGGTGTCAGCCAGCTTGGCTTTGTGTGCTTTGACGAAGGCCTTGACCGCATCGGCCTTGCCCTTCCCCCACATTTGCGGCTCCAGCATCTTGCCGGTCAGCACCCCGCGCTTGACCTCGACGGTAGAGGTCATGACATGCTCGATCCCTAGGAACCGGGCTGTCGGCTCAACCTGGAAGCGGGTCGCGGAACTGGCAATCGCAATGGTATGGCCCGCCCGGCGATGCGCCAGCAGCAGCGTCACCATTTCCGGGTAAACCTTGTCCGACAGGGTCTTGTCGAAGATCTTCTCGCCCAGTGCGACGAGTTCGTCTTCGTGCTTGCCCTTCCACTTGGCGATCGCCTTGTTCAGCAGGTCCTGCATCTCAATCGCCTTGGCGACCGATTGCCACACCGCGACCCCAGCCTCGGCCAGATCGAAGGCGCTGTAATCACCCTTGCGCAGATGGGCCTGGAAGAAGGCGCCGGCCGAATAGCCCGCAATCAGCGTGCCATCGAAATCGAACACCACAACGGTCTTCGGCCCCTGCGGACCGGCCTCGATCCGTTTGACCAGATCGCGTACTGAAATCGGCCCGTGCTTGCTTCCCGAACGCCATATGCTGGCCATAGGACCTCCCCCTGGCCGGCGCGTCAACGCGCGCCGGCTCGGCGCAGAGGGTAAGCCGAGCCGCAGTGACAATTCAAGCGGGTAGCATCAAACCTTTACGGTAGAACCCAGATGGATCGCATCAATCGCCTCGCCCAGCGCGGCATCGAACTCGGGCTGGCTCATCTGGTGGCGCAGGTCTTCCAGCAAGGCGCGGCTGAAGCTGGCGATGATTCCGCGATTCTTGGACAGTTCAACACAAGCTTCGGGGCGCTTGTAGCCGCCCGACAATGCGACAACGCGCAGCACCTTGGGGTGATCGACCAGCGCATCGAACGTACCCGCCTGCACCGGCAGCGACAGCTTCAGCATGACCTGCTGGTCCATCGCTTCAAGATTCTTGAGCATCTCTTCCAGCAGGATCGCATCGCAATCGGCGCGGGTTTCGCTCTTGATGTTAATTTCGGGCTCAAGGATCGGCATCATGCCATGCGACAGGACCTGACGACCGACCTCGAACTGCTGGGCCACCGCCGCCGCAATCCCCTTGGCATTCGCCGAGTTGATGACCGAGCGCTCCTTGGTGCCATAGACGCCCAGCGCCTTGGAGCGCGCCAGCAGCGCGTCCAGTTCCGGCATCGGCTTCATCAGCTGGACTCCGTTTTCCTCAGCCTCAAGCCCCTTGTCGATCTTGATGAAGGGAACCACGCCTTTTTCGACCAGAGCATGTGGCACAGGCTTTCCGCCCGCAGTGCCATCCATCGTTCGCTCGAACAGGATCGCGCCAATCACCTTGTCACCCGTAAACACCGGCGAAGTGATGATCCGTTCCCGCATCGAATGGATCAGGTCGAACATCTCCGCTTCAGATGTCCAGGCATCTTCGCTGACGCCATAACCAGCCAGGGCCTTCGGCGTAGAACCACCAGACTGGTCAAGCGCAGCGATAAATCCGTTACCTGCGGCCACTTTGGCAGTCATTTCGGCGAAGTTCATGCTCTCGATCCCCATGCTGTGCATACGTATGCTGAGACGGCCCATAGCGAGCCTGCGGCAGGGCCGCAAGCGCACGAAATCAGTTGCTGTCAGGCTATTTCAAGCGCCTTCACGCCCGGCAGTTCCTTGCCTTCCATCCATTCAAGGAAGGCTCCGCCAGCGGTAGAGATGTAGGTAAAGTCTGCTGCGGCACCGGCCACATTAAGCGCTGCAACGGTGTCTCCACCGCCCGCCACCGAAACCAGCGCACCTTCGCGCGTCAGCGCGGCCGCGCTTTTTGCCAGTGCGACGGTTGCAGCGTCGAACGGCTGGGTTTCAAAGGCGCCCAATGGGCCATTCCAAACCAGCGTGCGGCACGTCTTAAGTACGTCTGCGAGCGCTTCAACCGCCTGTGGGCCGACATCAAGGATCATCTCGTCCGCTGCAACTTCATGGACGTTGCAAGTCCGAAGCGAAGCCGGGTTCGCCGCGAATTCCTTGGCCACAACCACGTCGTACGGCAGGTGCACGGTGCAGCCGGACTTGTCGGCGGCTTCGAGAATCTGCTCGCAGGTGGCGGCCAGTTCATGCTCGCACAGTGACTTGCCAACGTTGACGCCCCGCGCCGCGAGGAAAGTGTTGGCCATACCTCCACCGATGATCAGATGATCAACCTGCGTGACAAGATGCGTCAGCACATCCAGCTTGGATGATACCTTGGCCCCGCCCACTACCGCAGCAACCGGACGCGCCGGCGTGCCCAGTGCCGCATCCAGCGCCTTGAGCTCGGCTTCCATTGAGCGGCCCGCATAGGCCGGCAGCAAATGGGCCAGGCCTTCAGTGCTGGCATGGGCGCGGTGCGCGGCTGAGAAGGCATCGTTGACGTAGATATCACCATTGGCGGCGATGGCCTTGGCCAGCTCTGGATCGTTCTGTTCCTCGCCCTTCCAGAACCGGGTGTTTTCGAGCAGCGCGATATCGCCAGGACGGAGAATTCCGACTGACTGCGCGACGACCGGCCCGGCAATCTCGGGAACGAACATCACTTCCTTGCCCATCACGGCCTGAACCGCATCGAGTGTCATCGAAACCGACAGGGTTGAAACCCGCTCACCCTTGGGACGCCCGAAGTGAGCCAGCAGCAGGACCTTGGCGCCCTTACCGGCCAGTTCCAGGATCGTTGGGGCGGCGGCCCGCACACGGGTATCGTCGGTGACAGAGCCTTCCTGCATTGGCAGGTTAAGGTCGACGCGCACCAGCGCGACCTTTCCGGTCAGGTCACCCAGATCATCAAGCGTGCGGAACCGCGCCATGTCATCCGATCCTTAAAGCAGCTTGCCCAACAGGCCGGCCGTATCGACCATGCGATTGGAGAAGCCCCATTCGTTGTCATACCAGCTGAGCACGCGGACCAGTTTGCCGTCGATCACCGAGGTTTCCAGGCTGTCGATCGTGCTGCTGTTCGGGCAGTGGTTATAATCGATCGAAACCAGCGGCTCGTCCGAATAACCCAGCACACCCTTAAGCGGGCCATCGGCCGCGGCCTTGAGGAGGGCGTTGACTTCTTCCTTGGTCGTGTCGCGCTTTGGCTGGAAGGTCAGGTCAACCACCGAAACGTTCGGGGTCGGCACGCGGATCGCCGAACCATCGAGCTTGCCCTTCAATTCGGGCAGCACTTCACCCACAGCGCGGGCAGCACCGGTGGTGGTTGGGATCATCGACATCCCAGCAGCACGGGCGCGGCGTGGATCTTCGTGGATCTGATCCAGGATCTTCTGATCATTGGTATAGGCATGAACCGTGGTCATCAGGCCGCGCTCAATCCCGATCGCGTCGTTCAGCACCTTGGCGAAGGGTGCCAGGCAGTTGGTGGTGCACGATGCGTTGGAAACGATCGTGTGACCGGCTTCCAGCTTGTCGTGATTGACGCCGAAGACGACTGTCAGATCGACATTCTTGCCGGGGGCAGAGATCAGGACCTTCTTGGCCCCGGCCGCCAAGTGCTTTTCGCAAGAGGCGCGGTCAGTGAAGAAGCCAGTGCATTCCAGCGCAATGTCGACGCCATTCGCGGCATGCGGCAGGTTTGCGGGATCGCGCTCAGCCGTGACGTGGATGCGCTTGCCGTTGATGATCAGGTCATTGCCATCAACTTCCACCGTGCCCGGAAAGGCACCGTGGACCGAGTCGCGCTGGAACAGCATGGCATTCGCCTTTGCCGACGCCAGATCATTGATCGAGACCAGCTCGAGATCATGATCAGTCCGTTCGATGATCGCTCGGGCCACGTTGCGCCCGATGCGCCCGAAACCGTTGATCGCAACCTTGATCGCCATTGTGAAGAACTCCTTCTAAGCAGCCAGTCTGGCTTCGATTTTAGGGACAATGGCTTCAACCGAGAAGCCGAAGTGCGGAAACAGGACTTCAGCCGGAGCCGAAGCGCCGAAGCTGTCGATCCCGATGGTCAGGCCATCACCAACATACTTCTGCCAGCCCCAGGTGACACCGGCCTCGATCGAAACCAGCAAGGCGTTGGCCGGAAGAAGATCAGCCTTGTAGGCGGCATCCTGCGCGTCAAACAGTTCCATGCACGGCATCGAAACAACATCGGCGCCAATACCCTTGGCTTCCAGGGCGTCACGGACATTGCAGGCCAGTTCAACTTCAGAGCCGGTCGCGACCAGCACAACTTTGCGGCCAGCACCGGCGGCGCGGAGGCGATAGGCTCCCTTGGCGCTAAGCATTTCGCCTGAATCGCGCAGCTGCGGCAAGTTCTGGCGGGTTAGCGCCAGGACCGAGGGCGTGCTGTCGCTCTGCAAGGCAATGTTCCAGCATTCCGCTGTCTCGATGATGTCCGCAGGGCGGAAGACATTGAGATTGGGGATCAGGCGCATGCTCATGACATGCTCAACCGGCTGGTGGGTTGGGCCGTCTTCGCCCAGGCCGATGCTGTCATGCGTCAGCACATAGACCACCCGCTGCTGCTGCAGTGCCGAAAGGCGCAGCGCATTGCGGCAATAGTCCGAGAAGACCAGGAAGGTGCCGCCATAGGGGATCACCCCGCCATGCAGCGCCATGCCGTTCATCGCGGTGGCCATGCCAAATTCGCGGATGCCATAGTAGATATAGCGACCGGAATAGTCGGCGGCGCTCAGCGGGCCGGTCGACTTGGTCTTGGTATTGTTCGACCCGGTCAGGTCGGCCGAGCCGCCCACCATTTCGGGCACGGCTGCTGTCAGCACTTCCAGCGCCAGTTCCGACGCCTTGCGGGTCGCAACCTTCTGTGGCTGACCCAGCCATGCAGCAAACGCGGCATCGGCATGCGCCATGTCGGGGAGCTGCCCGGCCATGCGGCGGGCGAACTCCTGGCCCTGCGGATCGGCGGCCAGGCGCTTGTCCCATTCCGCCCGGACTGCTGCGCCCTTTGCGCCAAGCGCACGCCAATCGGAGAGGATTTCCGCCGGCACTTCAAATGGTGCCGCCGTCCAACCCAGCACTTCGCGGGTGGCCACAATCTCATCACTGCCCAGCGGGCTGCCATGCACGTTGTGCGTGCCCTGCTTGTTGGGCGAGCCCTTGCCGATCACCGTGCGGCAAGCGACCAGTGATGGGCGCGGATCGGCGGCGGCTTCGGCCAAGGCGCGGGCGATATCGGCATGGTCATGCCCATCACAGGCTGTCACGTGCCAACCGGTCGCGGTATAGCGCGCGGCGATATCTTCACTGGTCGAAAGGTTCGTGTCGCCATCGATCGTGATGCGGTTATCATCCCACAACACGTTCAAGTGGCCCAGCTTGAGGTGCCCGGCCAGGCCGATCGCTTCGTGATTGACGCCTTCCATCAGGCAGCCATCACCGGCCACGACCCAGGTCCGATGGTCGACTAACCCATCACCAAAAGTGGCGTTGAGGTGGCGCTCGGCGATTGCCATGCCGACAGCCATCGCCAGCCCCTGTCCCAATGGCCCCGTGGTGCATTCCACACCTTCCAGCTCAATATTCTCAGGATGCCCGGCGCAGGGGCTGTGCAGTTGGCGGAAGTTGCGGATGTTATCCATGGTCGGCGCCGCGTAGCCAGTAAGGTGCAGCAGCGAATAGATCAGCATTGAGCCGTGCCCGGCCGAGAGCACAAACCGGTCACGGTCCGGCCACTTGGGCGCGGCGGGGTCAAATTTCAGGAATTGCGAATAGAGCACCGTGGCGACATCGGCCATGCCCATGGGCATGCCGGGATGGCCTGAATTGGCAGCCTGGACAGCGTCCATCGAGAGCGCCCGAATGGCATTGGCCATGGACGCGAGGCGGGATGGATCAACGGTCATGCTTGTACTCTCCCGAAAAGGGCAGGTTCAGGCCCCCGATTCGACGTGGGTTTTCCTTTGCGGAGGCTCCCCGCCCCGTCAAGCACGGGTGCCCACTAGATCCGGTGCAAATGGTGGGAAAGCTTCCCGACCAGGCTTTGCGCCCACCATCAATTGCGCTAGCCATTAACCATGAGCGGGGATCGCAGCAGCCGCGCAATGGCGCGGATCGAGGCAGCGCTGGAGCGGATTGAAGCCGCAGCGCGCCAGACAGCAAAGGCCTCGGCCGGTTCGGAAGAACTGGCCGACCTGCGATCACGCCATGATCGGTTGCGCAGTGCCGTCACCGAATCCCTGACCGAACTCGACCAGTTGATCGAAGGGCCGCAGGCATGAGCAACGTCAGCTTGATCATCGGCGGTCGCAATTACACCGTCGCCTGCGCTGCCGGAGAGGAAGACCACATCACCGGGCTGGGCCAGGCGGTTGACGCCAAAATCCAGTCGATGGGAGCTGCCGGCACCAACGAAAACCGGCAATTGCTATTTGCGGCCTTGCTGCTGGCCGATGAGGTGCACGAGGCCAAAACCCCGTCGCGCGCCGCGCCGACCCCGCCAGTTCTAGATGATAGCCACGCCGAACGGCTCGAAGCCATCGCAACAAAGTTGGAAGCCTGCGCGCTAGCCCTTGAGGGTTGAGGCTATTCACCCTATCTAGGGGCTGACGGGTACTGCCCGGTGCGAGCCTTTGAAAATCCCTGAGGCTATAAGCAAATCCTTGGGGGCTGTCCCTGGTTGAACCCTGGTTCGGCACACATGGTCCCCACCTGACGTGAACGCGTCAGAGGATTTCCTGGCAACGGCCCACGGTGGTCCCGTCACCCCCTTCCCGCGCGGAGCCAAGCGTGATCGATAAGCAGGTGCTGCGCACCCAACTGAAACAGCGCCGCCGCGAACACGTTGCTGCCATACCGGCAATGCAGCTGGGACTGTTGTTCCGCCGTCCGCCTGAGGCCGTTGTCCGCCTTTTATCTGAAGGCGCAACATTCGGCCTCTATCACGAGATGCCAGCCGAAGCCCCGGCCAGTCATTATGCCCGCTGGTTCTTTGAGCGTGGCCACAAGATCGCCCTGCCCTGGTTTGCTGACCGCGCTGCGCCGATGCTGTTTCGCGAGTGGACCAACCCCTTCGTGGAAGACCTGCTGGAGCCTGATCCCTTCCAATCACACCAGCCTTCCGCAGATAGTCCGGCGCTGATCCCCGATGTACTGTTCTGCCCGCTGGTGGGCTTTTCCGCGCGGGGCGAGCGACTGGGGCTGGGTGCCGGTCATTATGACCGCTGGTTGGCACAGCATCCGCCACAACTGGCCATTGGCCTTGGCTGGGATTGCCAGCTGGTCGAGGATTTACCAGTGCAGCCGCATGACCGGCCGCTGGACGCCGTCATCACCCCTACCCGCCTATATGGACCATTCTGATGCGTACTGACCCGACTTGGCGGATTCCGATTGGCCTGCTTGGCCTGCTATCATTGCTGGGCATCTATGGCCTGCTGGTCGCGCGCTATATCGCGCCGCTGATCACAGAGTGGCACGCACTGCTGCAGACCCCGGTGTATATAGTGCTGGGCGTGATCTGGTTGCTGCCGCTCAGGCGGTTCCTGATCTGGATGGAAACCGGCCGCTGGGGCTAATTCCCCCAGTGGCTTCCCGATAATTAACCCTTTCCCCTTGCCGCGCCGCGCCGGGCACGGCACTCTCCCCCCGGGTCAAGGCGGGGAGAGAATAGCGTGAACACGAAACGCAAGGTGGGCCTGACTGTGGTCGGGCTGTCGCTGGTGGCTGGATTGACCCTGTTCGCTGCGCGCGACTGGCTGGCACAACGGGCCTTCGATAACGCCCTTGAGCAGAATGTCGGCGTCGATCGTTCCGCTGCACTCCCCGATGGGATTCATATCTATGTCTGCGGTTCAGGTTCACCCATGCCAGATGCTGATCGCGCTGGTCCGTGCCTGGCCGTCCTGGCCGGACGCGAAGGCTTCGTCTTTGATGCCGGTTCCGGATCAATCCACAAGCTGGGCCGGATGGGCTTTCCGATGGACCGCGTCCAGGGTGCTTATCTGACCCACCTGCACTCTGACCATATCGACGGCTTGGGTGAACTGCTACTTCAGGCCTGGATCGGCGGATCACGCAGCACGCCGCTCCCTGTCAGCGGCCCGGCTGGAACCGATCAGGTCGTTGCCGGATTGCGGCAGGCTTACCAGCTCGACAGCGGCTATCGCATCGCTCACCACGGCCCAGAGTTTGCGCGACCCGGCGGCTTTGGTGGCACAGCGCAGATCATCGACTTGCCCGAAGACCAGTCCAGCAAAGTGGTCTATGATCAGGGCGGCGTGAAGATTACTGCGATCCGGGTAATCCATGATCCGATCAAGCCGGCCTTCGGCTACCGGCTCGACTATAAGGGTCGCTCGGTCGCGATCAGCGGTGACACGGTCTATGCCCCCAACTTCGTCGCTGCCGCAAAGGGTGCGGATGTGATGTTCCACGAAGCACTCAACCCGAAGATGGTCCGGGCCCTGCAAGCCCAGCTGGCCAAGCGCGGCCGCACTGATTCTGCGAAAATCATGGGTGACATTCCCGGCTATCACGCCAGTCCTGAAGACGCGGCGCGTGCGGCTAAGGAAGCTGGCGTAAAGGCCCTCGTACTCTATCACATGGTCCCGGCGCCGCCGGCCAAGCTGATCGAACGGTTGTTTGTGGGGGATGCGCCGAAGATCTATGCGGGCGATCTGCAGCTGGCGCACGACGGCATGATTGTCAGCCTCCCGGCCGGTGATCACACCGTGAAATTTTCCGAAGGTTTCTAGGAAAACGTCCCAAGTGGCGCGAGTGACGGGGCTCGAACCCGCGACCTCCGGCGTGACAGGCCGGCACTCTAACCATCTGAGCTACACCCGCGCAGCCACTTGGGAGCAGCGCCACTAGGGCCTTCAACTAGGGCTGTCAACAGCCTTCGCGCTGACCTGCAAACATCGCGGAATTTCTTGTTCACCACTCCCCGAAACGGGTCGTTAACCATTCGTTTGCTTCTTGTTGCGAAAACCCATCCGGCGGCGCGGAACGCGCGTCTGCCGCAAGGGGGCCTTAGTTGTGAAGCGCATTTCCAACCTGCTTTTGATCGCCGCCGCTATCGCTGGGATCACCGCTTCGGCCCAGGCTGCTCCCGCAGTATCATTGGACAGCGCGGTCTTTGTTGAGCGCGCCGCGCCAGGCATGGGCCGCATGCTGGAGCCAGCAAGCGAACTCACCCACGGCGACCGAGTCGTCTATGTCGTGCGTTGGTACAAACTCGGCGGCGAAGGTGGCTTTGTGGTGACTAACCCGCTGCCTCGCTCCGTCTATTACCAAGGCAGTGCCAATGGCGATGAAGAAGTCTCCACCGATGGCGGACGGACCTGGGGCAAGCTGGCCGCGCTGCGCAGCGGTGATCGCCCGGCAACGCCGGAGGATGTCACCCACGTGCGCTGGCGCGTCGATCCGCGCACCGCTTCGCGCGGCCAGGGTCGAATCGCCTACAGCGCGGTTGTCCGCTAAGAATCAGTCCGCGAGTAGCAGGACCGGGGTCTCGATCAGGCGCTTGACCGCCTGCACGAAGCTGGCTGCATCCCAGCCGTCGACCACGCGGTGATCGCAGCTGATCGACAGGTTCATCAGCTTACGCTTCTCGATGCGTTCCCCACCCATGCCATCGGGCACGAACATCGGCCGTTCGATAATCCGATTCGGGCCGATGATCGCCACTTCCGGGCGGTTAATGACCGGCGTGTGGGCCACACCGCCGAGCGGACCAAGCGAGGTCAGCGTAATTGTTGAACCTGATAGTTCCTCGCTCTTGGCGCTGCCTGTCCGGGCTGCATCGGCCAGTCGGGCGATCTCTGCCGCCAGCTGCCACAAGTTCCGGTCCTGCGCATCGCGTATCACGGGCACCATCAGGCCGTTTTCAGTCTGCGTCGCCATCCCCAGATGGACCGAACCGAATCGCGTTACCACTCCGGCTTCATCATCGAAGCGGGCGTTGAGCATCGGGAAGTCCTGCAGCGCGCGGCACAGCGCGGTGATCAGCAGCGGCAGCAGGGTCAGCTTGGGGCGATTGCCCCGCGCCGAATTGAGCTGAGCGCGCATCTCCTCAAGCGCCGTGGCGTCGCATTCCTCAACATACGAGAAGTGCGGAATATTCCGCTTCGAAGCGGCCATGTTCTCGGAAATGCGGCGGCGCAGGCCAATGACCTTGATCTGGCTGTCAGCACGCTTGCCACCCGGCGAGCGAAAACCGCCAGCGGCGTTGTAGGCCAGAAACGCATCAAGGTCGGCGTGGCGAATGCGACCGTCCTCCGCTGGCTTCACCTGGGCGAGATCAATGCCAAGATCGAAGGCACGGGCACGGACGGCCGGACTGGCAAGAACCTTACCCCCCTCATCCGCTCGCCCTGAGCTTGTCGAAGAGCTGCTTTTTACTTGAGCGACCGGAGCATCCGTCAAAGACGTCGCTTCCCTCAAAGACAAGGACGGTGCTTCGACAGGCTCAGCACGAACGGGTTTGGTTTCCGGATCCGGTTCTTGTGCAAGCGCAGGAGCAGACGCAGGATCAGCCTTGGGCGCAGGATCAGCGTCCTCGACCTCCCCTTCCCCGTCCACTTCAATCACCACCAGCGCTGAGCCGATGGCGATCATGTCACCCTCAGCCCCGGCCACTTCCAGCACGACGCCAGAGACAGGACTTTCCATCTCGACGGTGGCCTTGTCGGTCATGACGTCGGCGATCTTGCCGTCTTCCTCGATCCGGTCGCCAACCTTGACGTGCCAGGCAACGATCTCGGCCTCGGCGATGCCTTCGCCAATGTCGGGGAGCTTGAAGGTGAAAGTACCCATCGTTTTACGCTTTCATCAGCCGATCGACCGCCTCGCCAATACGGACGGGACCGGGGAAATAGGCCCACTCGAGGCTATGCGGATAAGGTGTATCGAAACCGGTGACTCGTTCGATCGGAGCTTCAAGGTGATAG
>CAZNFV010000038.1:0-11289 GCA_964572445.1 uncultured Novosphingobium sp.
GGACCAAGAAGAACGTCCACCCCGGCAAGATCGTTTCGACCTCGCAGGAAGTCGATGTGCTGGTGCTGGAAGTCGATAGCGACAAGCGCCGCATCAGCCTGGGCCTCAAGCAGGCTCAGCAGAACCCATGGGAAAGCTTCGCTGACAAGCACCCGGTTGGTTCGACTGTTGAAGGCGAAGTCAAGAACGCGACCGAGTTCGGCCTGTTCATCGGCCTCGACGGCGACGTCGACGGCATGGTTCACATGTCGGACATCGCCTGGGGCATCTCGGGCGAAGACGCGCTGGCCCTGCACCGCAAGGGCGAGCAGGTTTCGGCCATCGTGCTCGACGTCGATGTTGAGAAGGAGCGTATCTCGCTCGGCATGAAGCAGCTTGAAAAGGGTGCTCCGGCCGCTGGCGTGGCTGCTGCCTCTTCGGGCCTGAAGAAGAACGACGTGATCACCGTTACCGTGCTTGAAGTGCGCGACGGCGGTCTTGAAGTTCAGGCTGGCGACGATGGCGCCACCGGCTTCATCAAGCGCAGCGATCTGGGCCGCGACCGCGACGAACAGCGTTCGGACCGTTACCAGGTTGGCCAGAAGTTCGATGCGATGGTGATCGGTTTCGACCGTTCGAAGAAGCCGAACTTCTCGGTCAAGGCACGTCAGCTGCACGAAGAAAAGGAAGCCGTGGAACAGTACGGTTCCTCGGACGCCGGCGCTTCGCTGGGCGACATCCTGGGTGCCGCACTGAAGGCCAAGAAGGACTAATTGCGGGCGCCCCCGCGCAGGCGGGGGCCTCAGGCGATTGGCCTTTTCCAGGCCTAAGGTCCCCGCCTTCGCGGGAACTCACAAATCAAAGGCCCGTCCGGAGCAATCCGGGCGGGCTTTTGCTTTGCGGGCCAATTGGGTTTATCCTGCACCCATGCTCGAAAATCACCAGTTCGCCTGCCTGTCGGATAACTATGGCTACCTGCTCCACGATCCAGTGAGCGGTGAGACCGCCTGTATCGATACGCCCGATGCCGATGCCTATCTGCGGGAGGCCGGGCACAAGGGCTGGCAGATCACGCACATCTGGAACACCCACTGGCACCCCGATCACGCCGGCGGCAACGCTGCGATCAAGGCTGCCACCGGCTGCACCGTAATCGCCCCGGCCGAAGTGGAAAAGATTGCTGCGCCGGACCGGGTGGTTGCCCACGGTGACACGGTGATGCTGGGCGCCTTCACCGCCCGGGTGATCGACGTTTCCGGCCACACCAACGGCCATGTCGCCTTCCACTTGCCCGAAGCTGGCATTGCCTTTGTCGGCGATGCCGTCTTCGCGCTCGGCTGCGGGCGGATGTTCGAAGGCCAACCCGATCAGTTCTGGCACAGCCTGCAACGGATCAAGGCGCTGCCGCCCGAAACGCTACTGTACTGCGCGCATGAATACACCGCCTCTAACGCCCGCTTTGCAGTCCATGCCGACCCGGACAATGCCTCGCTGCAAGACTATGCCGCGCTGATCGCCAAGGCCCGAGCTGAAGGGCGGCCGACCGTGCCGACCCCGCTCTCGCGCGAGCTGGCGACCAATCCCTTCCTGCGGGCCGATGACCCGGCCCTGGCCGCGCGCTGGGGCGGCGGCGATGCCGTAGCCACCTTTGCCGCGCTGCGTGCCGCCAAGGATAGTTTCTAGAATCTAAGAATCCGTCTGTGCTGCGCCTGTCGAAGCACTGTCCTTTGCGGCGGACCTGTCGCACAACCGCAAGATCAAGAACGGCCCTTCGACACGCTCATGGCGAGCGGGGCTGCTGGGGAGCAACTAAACCATGCAGGCATTGCTCATAGAGCGTCTTAGCCCCGACCTTTCGGGTGCTGGCTTGGTCGATCTACCAATGCCCACGCGCGGGCCGGGCGAGGTGCTCGTCAAAGTCCACGCAGCCTCGCTCAACTTCCCTGATCTGCTGATGACGCGCGGCGAGTATCAGCTCAAACCACCCCTGCCGTTTATCGCCGGCCTGGAATTCGCTGGCGAAGTGGTTGAGGCTGATCCCGATAGTGGCTTCAAGCCCGGTGACGGAGTCTACGGCGGCAACAAGACCGGCGCCTTTGCCGAATACGCCGTGGTCCCGGCCCGCGCGCTCAGCCCCATGCCAGCGGGCATCGGGATGGTCGCAGCGGCAGCGCTCGGCGCAGCCTATGGCACGGCCTACACCGGCCTGGTCGAGATCGGCGGACTGCAGGCCGGCCAATGGGTGCTGGTCCACGGGGCCAGCGGCGGAGTTGGACTGGCCGCGGTCGAGCTGGCCAAGCGTCTGGGCGCCCATGTCATCGCCACCACCGGCTCCCCGACCAAGCTGGCAGCCCTGCGCGCGGCCTGCGATGCCGATGCCGTGATCCTGGCAGAGGGACGCTTTCGCGAACAGGTGGCGGAACTGACCGAGGGCAAGCTGTGCGATCTGGTCTATGATCCGGTCGGTGGGGACGTGTTTGATGAAAGCACCCGCTGTGTCGCCTTTGGCGGCAAGCTGCTGGTGATCGGCTTTGCCGGTGGCCGGATTGCCGACATTTCAACCAATATCCCGTTGATCAAGGGCTTCTCGGTGGTAGGCGTGCGCGCCGGGGAATATGCCCGCCGCTTTCCCGAGCGGGGCAAGGCAATCCGCGAGGCGGTGGCGACGCTGGCCGCCGATGGCCGGCTTAACCCGCATATCGATCGCATCCTGCCGCTCAGCCGCTGGCAGGAAGCCTATCAGGCCATGGCGCGGCGCGAGATCGTCGGGAAGGTCGTGCTCGAACCGGGCAAATGAAAAGGGCGGCCTGTGGGGCCGCCCTCTGCAATTACGGCACTGTCGGCTGAATCAGATCCCGCCAATCGCCTCATCGACCAGGGCCTTGTCAGCCTTGGCGTTGTGGTTGGCTGAAATCAGCTGGCGGGCAGCCGCCGCCGCAGCATTAGCCGCCTTGGCGCGCAGTTCAGCAATCGCACCGCGTTCAGCAGCGGCGATCTTGTCTTCAGCCATCTTCTCACGGCGCTTGATCAGGGCCTTGGTATCAGCCTCAGCCTTGGCGACGATCGCGTCTGCTTCGACCTTGGCATGATCGATCATGGCCGCGGCGTCCTTTTCGGCGTTCGCGATCTTGTCGGCATATTCCTTGCGCAGGGCTTCCGCCTCGCTGCGCAGGGCCTTTGCTTCGTCCAGCTGCTTGCGGATTTCGGCAATGTTCGAATCGAGGCCGCCGGTGATCATCGCCGGAACCTTTTTCCAGATCGCGACAAGGATCAGCACAGTCATCGACAGTGCGACCCAGGCTACCGGGTTGAGGCCCAGTGCAATCGGTTCAACGTGAGCCGCACCGTGCTCGGCGGCTTCAGCGGCTTCCGCCGCCAGGATCAGGAGATTAGCCATTGAGCGCTTCCTTCACCGCAGCGGAGGCCGATTTGGCATCGACCGACAGGCCAGCCACGCGGCTGACAATCGCGCCAGCAGCATCGGCCGCAACCTTTTCGATTTCCTTCAGCGCACCGTTGCGCGCTTCGGTGATCTGGGCCTCAGCTTCAGACAGCTTGGCATCAAGCTTGGCATTGGCTTTGGCCAGGCGGGTTTCGCTGGACTTAGCCGCAGCGAGCTTGGCCTTGGCGATTACCGCCTGGGCTTCAGCACGCTGACGGTTGGCTTGGGCGCGCCAGGCCTCTTCCTCAGCATCGGCTGCCGTTCGGGCAGCTTGGGCCGCGGCCAGATCGCTGGCGATCTGGTGGTCACGCGTCTCGACGGTCGCCATCACCTTGGGCACCATGCCCCGGCCAATGACGAAGAAGATGAAGCCGAAGAAGATCAGCATCCAGAAGATCTGGCTGGACCAGGTTTCGGCAATTTGCGCGATTTGGGGCATTGGTGCGTCCGCAGTCTGCCCGGCCGGCCCCGCCTCCCCCAGGGGGAGGCAGGATCCAGCCGGTCGGTCAGTCAATCGTATGTCTTAGGCGACGAAGATCAGGATCATCGCGACGACGAACGAGAGCAGGCCCAGAAGTTCCGCGGCGGCGAAGCCGATGAACAGGCGGCCCTGCTGGCCGTCAGCCGCACCCGGGTTGCGCAGTGCGCTTTCCAGGAACGAACCGAAGACGTTGCCCACGCCGATGGCGGCCATGCCGGCGCCGATGGCAGCGAGACCAGCACCGATCAGCTTGGCGCTTGCAGGTTCCATGTCGATAACTCCTTCTTCGAAAATTCGTGTGGTTGGATAGGACTTAGTGAAGGTTTTCGGCGTCGTTGAGATACAGCGACGTCAGTAGAGCGAAGACGTAAGCCTGGATCCCGGCAACCAGGATTTCCAGGGCACAGATCGCGATCATCAGCGCAAAGCTGAGGACCGAGACGACCGGGCCGATGCCGAGACCGGCATTGACGCCATTGATCACGAAGCCCGACAGCACTTCCAGCAGCACGTGTCCGGCCATCATGGCCACGAACAGTCGCAGGCCAAGGCTGAAGGGACGAACCAGGAAGCTGACCAGCTCGATCGCAAAGATCAGCGGGATCATCACCAGCGGCGTGCCATGGGGGATGAACAGCGAGAAGAAGTGCAGCTTGTGCTTCCAGAAGCCCACGATCAGCACGATCGCAAAGCTCATCACCGCCAGCACGCCGGTGGCGGTAAAGTGGCTGGTGAAGGTGAAGGGATGCACGCCGACCAGGCCCAGCGGCATCAGGCCGAGGACGTTGGCGAAGAGAATGAACATGAACAGCGAGAAGATGTAAGGCACATACTTCTTGCCAGCCGGGCCGATATTGGCGGCCAGCAGGTTGTCGATGAAGCCGGTAAAGCCTTCGACTGCCATCTGCCAACGGCCAGGAACCAGTTCACGCTTCATGCCGCCCCAGACGAAGATCAGCAGCGCAATAGCGGCGATCCCCATCCACAGCGATGAGTTGGTGAAGGCAATATTGTAGCCCGCGATCTGCCAGTGATCGGTGCCGAACATCGGCTCGATCGTGAACTGGTGCATCGGATCGACTTTAGCCGCTTCGGCCACGCGACGTACCCTTCTTGCTCAATTCATATGCGACCAGCGCCCCTCTGGCCTAAAGCAAGGTCAATCAGGGCGCCGGGATGAAATCCGGATGATGTTCCTGAAGGCAACGATGATCCCAAGGGCCATCATCACCAACAGACCCCAGGGGGTGGTTCCGACAAATTGGTCAATGACCCAGCCGATAAACGCACCGCCACCAATCCCCCCGATCAGCTCGGCCAGGACGCGGTTACCAAGGCGATAATTCGCATCGGCTTCCATGCCCGGACTTGGTTTGTTGCGTTGTTCTTCCCGCTCTCGTGCGGCCTTAAGCCGCGCTTCGAGCGCGTCGATCCGCGCATCTTCACCAACAGGGTCTCGGGCAGAAGGCTCGTCGTTCATGCCAGTCTCCTTTCGGGGAGCGATGGACACGGGCAACAGCCGCCCGCCGAGGGCACCGGCCCCTTAGGTTGGGGCAGCCCCCGAGTCAACCGCCGCAAAGAGCGCTATAACCCGCTACGACGGGAGAAAGTTTAGTCTCTGTGGATCAGCGCGGCAGTTACGGGCAGCGCGGGTCGCGCAGCGGCGCAGCGTCAGTGCGGGTCTGCCAGGAACCGTCAGGCGCCTGATACTTTTCACCCGGCACGGTGCGCGCAATCGCCTGACACCCGGCCGAGAAGGCATATTCCTCGATCGTCGCGCCATTGGCTTGGGCGCGCTCAGCGTAAACAGCCTTGCGCTTGATGTTGATATCATCTGCCAAGCGGCGAATTTCAGCGTTCGGGGCGGCTGGGAAACCCAGGTAGCCATCGACCTTTTCGCCGACCTGGCCGCCAGCACGAGCAGCGGCATAGGCCGGATCGCGATGCTGCGCGGACGCTGGCGCAGTCAGTGCCAGCGCGCTGAGCGCAGCCCAGCCGGTCAGGGCCAGAGTGCTCCGAGCAATACGGGCGGCGAGATGAGTCATCATCATATCCTTAGAAAATCCCCGGGTTGTCTTTGATCGTGTTCCCGGCATCGGCCGAGAGACGATAGACCACCTCCTGCTTGATATTGATATTCAGCTCGATCACGATCGGCTTGTCCGGTGCATTGACCGAAATACAACCCGCCAGCGCCAGCGCTCCGGCAATCACCATCATTCCATTCAGCGAAGCGAGCCGGACCATTCCGAACCGCCCTGACCGCCCTTGCCGAGATGCTGTGTGTTCCATCGCGGAACTTGTCGCAGCCCAGACCTGGTTGGTCAATTGTTGTGACTTCATGGGACTTTCCTGCTGACTGGAGGCTGAACGTCGGGGGATGGCGGCACTGGAGCGACAGGCTGGGCAATTGGCCGACCATCCTTGTCAACCAGCCCCAGTTCCCGTGGATCGGCCACATAGTTGGGATCATAAAGCGATCGGAACGAGTGCAGCAGCCGCTGGAACGGTGCGCGCACATTGATGTTGAAGCGGATTGGCAGCTTCCCAATCCGGCGGGTAACGAAGTTCCGCTTGGCGCCTGCGCCCTGGGTTACTCCATCAATCCGCACCCGGGTGACGATCTCTCCTGCAAGGTCCCCGTCCATCCCGATCTGCATCTGCCGGTAATCGAGCGACCGCAGCGACTGGAAGGCGAAGTTGGCCATGGCACCCAGATCTTTGTAAGTCAGCGCGCCGACATAGGAGACGTTGCCACCTGGTGGGCGAGAGATCAGCAGCCCACCCTCTATCCGGCCACCCTGTTCATCAAAGACCAAGGGCAGATCACCATCGAACACCCCGGTGGCGGCGATGTTCGACATCTCAATCTGCTGCACGAACTGCGCGGCATCGGCTGCCGTCAGGCGCAAGGTGAAGCGCCGCTCATCCGAGGCCCCCAGCCGCATCCGCGTGGGTAGCAGTTGCAACCTTCCCCCGATGAACGGCCATTCCGCTCCATTGACCACCAGCATCCGATCGGGCTCAAGCTGGAAGCGCAATTCCCCTTGATAGACCTCAATCCCCGGATTGATCGCGGCGATTTTCAGCGTCTGGTCGGGGGCCGTGACCATGCCGAGCAGATCGGTGAACACCACCGTGCCGCTCACCCCGTCGACCGGGCCGAAGGCAGCGGCAAAATCGAACTTGTCCGTGGTGAAGTGCCCGGTCGAGGTTACCGCAGCTGCATTCCAGTCAATCCGCCCGCTCCCACGCACCGTGCCCCGGGCATTGGCGATCACGCCCAGCGCCAGATAGGTCAGCGTATCAGGCTGGAGCTTTTGATCGAAGACCAGGCCCGGCACCGCCAGATCGGCATGGCCGCGCCCGCTGGTCAGGTCATGGGCGATGCTGGCCTCCGTCACCACCCGGTCAGAGCTTGGCTCACGCAGCGCGGCGAAGGCAGCGATGCGATTGCCTGCCAGCGTCAGCCGGGCACCGCGCGCCACGACCGGGCGGAAGCGATCATCGACCAAGCGGTCTTCCAACCAGAATGCGCCCTCGCCCAGGCTTAGCTGGCCGTCCGCATACCGCCAGCTGCCCGTGGCATCGAGAATATCAAGCGGAACGGCCCCCAGCCGCGCCGCAGCGCCAGCGAACCGGCCAGACAGGTTCTTGCCGAGTTGGCCGGACAACTGGCTGATGGTGAAGCGGCTGGCGCTTTCACCCGCGCCCAACGTGGCATCGACTTGGCGCGCTACCAGCGCCCCCGGCCAGGCAAAGCCGGTGGCGGCAGACTTTAGCACGATCGGCGTCTGCCCCAGTCGCCCCGTCAGACTGAGCGCAGGCGTTCCAGCTGCAAAGCGTGTGGTGCCAGCCCTGCTGGTCAGGATTGCCCCGCCCGGCCCCGGACACAGCGTCAGCGCCCGCGCATCAATCGTCAGGCTGGCATAGCGCAGGCTATCAAACCGCAGCGCAGTGCAGCGCCGCCACAGCGCGAGCCCGCGCGCCGCAGACCAGGTGCCGTCAATCGGCACGATCAACCGCTCAACCCTGCCGCCAGGCAAGGCGCCCGAAATCATCGCCCGCCCGGCAATCCCGGTTGAGCCATCAGCCCGGCGCACCACTACCAGTTGCGGCAAAGCGACCGCAGCGTCGCCGGCGCGGTATTCAGGCATGGCCAACCGCGCTGCGATCACCCCGCCCGGCTGGCCCTCAACCTCACCGACCAGGTGTGGCAGGCCCGGTCCGCCAGTGCGCAGCTTGCCCGTCATCCGCAGGCCACCTGCACCACCGAGGGTCAGTTGCGCGCGCGACAGCACTAGCAGGTCTTGCCCACTCGTGCCGGTCAGCGTCAGCTGCGGCACGATCAGGCTGGTCAGCTGGCCGCTTTGCCGCAGGGTGTATTGGGCGGACAAGCGGCTGCCCGCCCCTTCGCGGCGCAGGCTACCGCGAAGCTGGCTCAGCAGCGGCGCACCTAGCGTGCCCGCAGCGGATCGCTGTGCTTCGGCCAGCGTCCGATCGAGCGCAGCCCCCGGCTGCAAGCCAGCGCCGCCCAGTTGTCCCTCGCCCTCAAACCGCGCAAATCCATCGAGACTGCGCGCTCGGCCCGTCAGCCTGATGGTGCGCGCAGCAAGCTGCCCTTCCAACGCCTGTGCCGTCACGTCATAACGCGCGGCCAGCGCTGTCTTGGTCACCGCCAGCGCCACGTCGCCCCCCGCCTGCGCCGCCTGCTGCCCCGCCCAATTGAGCAGCCCGCTGGCAAGCTTGCCGCTGGCCTTGAGGCTGGAAAGTTCTGGCGATGCGGTCAGCTCAGCCTGCATGGCCGACTCGCCCAATGACAAATCGGCGCAGCGCAGTCCATCCAGACGCAGCGGACCGCTGAATTTCGGCACACCGGCGTCGCTGGTCACCTGCCCATAAGCGCTGACCTTGGTAAGGCGGCAGTCACCCAGCCGCAGCTCTGGCGCAATCGCCGCAAGCTGCCCGGTAAAGGCGTTGCGCAAATTGCCGCGCCCTTCCGCCTTGATCCCCACCGGGCCCAGCTCAGTCTCGATCCGCGAGCGGCCATCCTCCAGTTGCAGGCGAAGGTCTGGCAGGCCCGGTGCCCGGCTTGGCCCTGGCGCGAACAGCAGCTTATCGAGGCTCCCGAAGCTTAGCTGGCCGCCCCGATAGGTGCCATAGAGCCGGGGCCGAACCAGCCGGACCGACCCGATGGTGGGCAAACCCAGCGTGGGCGCGATACGGATTTCCACCCGTTCGGCCGTGAAGTCTGGGTGGCCTGGATCGCCCACCACAACATGGCTGATCACCTGAGTGAGCGGGCCCACCTGCTCCAACTGGTACGTCGCGGGCAGGTCATACTGCGCCAGCTGGCGGCCGATGATTCGGTGGGCCAGGTTCTCACGCTGCAACCACAGCGCCACCAGACCCACCGCAAGCAGGGCCAGGATGATCACAACCAAGAATGGCCAACGCCGGGAACCGGGGACCGGAGCAGCTTCTGCCGCGTTTTCCGGTATTTCGTCCTCGTCCTCGGGCATCGTTCCTGCTTGCGCGTTCGAGCGGCGAAAGGCAATGCAGCATCGATAAAGGGAGGCGTCGTGCACGACGAACAGGAAGCTGAACCGCACTACGGCACGGGTCACCGCGCCCGGCTTCGTGCCCGGCTCCTGGCTGGCGGAGCCGAAGCCCTGGCCGATCACGAGGTTATTGAATACCTGCTGATGCAGGCGATCCCGCGCAAGGATGTGAAACCGCTGGCGAAAAGCTTGCTGGCCCGGTTCGGAGGTCTGGCCGGGGTTCTCAACGCAGACGCCAAGGCCCTTTCCCTGCACCCCGGCATGGGCGAAACCAGCGCCGCCGCGCTCAAGATCGTGGCGCTGGCCACCCGCCGCCTCGCCCGGGCCGAACTGTCGGAAGCGCCGATCCTGGCTAGCTGGCAGGCGTTGATCGACTATTTGACAATCGACATGGCGCACCTGACCCACGAGCGGGTGCGGGTGCTCTATCTCGATACCCGCAACCGCCTGATCCTTGATCACCTGGAAAGCGAAGGCGCGCTGGATGAGGCGGCGATCCACCCGCGCAACGTGGTCAAGCGGGCGCTGGACGTGGGAGCGGCCGCGTTGATCCTGGTCCACAACCACCCATCCGGCTCACCCGAACCGAGCCGCGCCGATATTCAGATTACCAATCGCATTGCCGAAGCAGGGCGGCTACTCGGGATCGTGGTTCATGACCATGTGATCGTTGGCCGGCATGGCCACACCAGTCTGCGCGCCAAGGGGCTTGTCTGAAGCGATGAATGAAATGCCGGCCCTGCCCATGCTGAAGGGCATCAAGGTGGTAGACCTGACCACGGTGGTCTTCGGTCCTTATTGCACCCAGATTCTGGCTGACCTGGGGGCAGAAGTGATCAAGGTCGAAACGCCGGGCAGCGGTGATGTCCTGCGCTGGGCCGCGAAGAGTGCCCAGACTCCGGGGATGTCGCCTGCGTTCTTTGGCTTCAACCATGGCAAACGCTCCATCGCGCTCGATCTCAAGCAGTCGGATGACCATGCCGTTATGCGCGAGCTGCTGGCTGAGGCCGATGTCTTCGTGGCCAATGTCCGGGGCAAGCCGCTGGAACGGCTGCGGCTGGATTACGAGTCTGTCCGCGCGATCCGTCCGGATATTGTCTATGTGCACTGCGTCGGGTTCGGGCAGGATGGGCCCTATGCCGATCTGCAAGCCTATGACGATGTGATCCAGGCGGCTTCGGGCGTAACCAGCCTGTTGCCGGAAGTGGATGGCAATCCCGCGCCGCGCTTTTTCCCCTCGCTGATCGCGGACAAGGTTTCCGGCCTCCACGCCGCTTATGCCGCCATCGCCGCGCTGTTCCATCGGGAGCGGACTGGCGAGGGGCAGCTGGTTGAAGTGCCGATGTATGAAGCCTTCACCAGTTTCATGCTGAGCGAGCATCTGGGCGGGCTGACCTTTGATCCGCCGATTGGCCCCGGTGGCTATCGCCGCCAACTTGATCCCGATCGTCAGCCCTTCCCCACGGCCGACGGGCATATTGTGATGGTTGCCTATACTTATGATGCCTGGGACCGGATCTTTGCCCTGCTGGACGAGCCCGATTTCACCAAGGCCCCGCGCTTTGCCGGGCCGCAAGCCCGCGCCGCCGCCATGCCGGAGATGTATCGCCGGATCGCTGAACTGACCCCGCAGTTTGCAACGGCGGACCTGCTCGAACGCTGCCATGCGGCGCAGATCCCGGCCCAGCCAGTGAAGGATATTGCGGGCGTCCTGGCCGATCCGCACCTTAACGCCGTGGGCCTGTTCCGCCAGCGCGAGCACCCCAGCGAAGGCCCGTATCACGAGATCACCCAGCCGGTTCGCTTTGGCGCCATGCCGGCGCAAG
>CAZNFV010000038.1:11389-15273 GCA_964572445.1 uncultured Novosphingobium sp.
CCGCCGCGATGAACCCGTTCCACCTGTTGCGGGTGGGGCCAGACGGCGCCAGCCATGTCAGCAACCAGCCCGTTCCGCGCAGCAATGAGCTGGCACCGGGGTTGCACGGAGCCTCCAATGGTCACTTTGATCAGCCCTGGCCCAAGACCCAGCGCCTGATGGGCGCGGTGAGTGATTGGCTGGCGGCGGGCAGCGATGACCCGGCTGGCCTGTTTTCGGCGCTTGGCGATGAAACCGAACTGCCGCCCGAACCCGATAGCGAAGGCCCAGCCGTGCCGTTCAGCCCAGTGTTCATCCGCAACCCGGCCTATGGCACCCGCTGTTCCACCGTGGTGCTGGTCAATCACGCGGGCCGAGGCACGATCATCGAGCGACGGTTTGGCGCGGACGGCGAAACCACCGGGGAAACCGCGCTGCGCTTCGCCTGGGCTTAACCGAGATCCTTAAGCGAAGTGCAGGCGGCGATACTTGCCGCGGAAGTAGAGCAGCGGATCGCGGCGCGGCTCAAATTGGGCACGCACCACTTCACCTACCAGGATAAAGTGATCGCCGCCATCATGCACCGCGTGACGCTTGCACTCGAAGGAACCCAGCGCCCCGTCGATCAGCGGCATCCCGGTCTCACCGGGGGTCCAGGCGGTTTCGGCGAAGCGATCCTCCCCCTTGCCAGCGAACCGGTTGGAAGCCGCCTGTTGGCTGACCTGCAGCATATTGACCGCGAAGTGCTCTGCTTCGCGCAGGATCGGGGCGGAACCAGCCGTATTGGCTACGCAGACCAGCAGTAGCGGCGGGTCGAGTGATAGCGAAGTAAAGCTGTTCGCCGTCAGGCCAATTGGAGTGCCATCGGCATCGCGCGATGTGATAATCGTGATCCCGGTGGCAAAGCAGCCCATCGCATCGCGCAGGGTGCGGGCATCCGATCCGGCGCGGAATTCATGCGCCGCGCAAGGCTGCTTGCGATCCAGAAAATCGAGCAAGTGCGCCAGAAATGCCTCGGTCCGGTCGGTCACGACCAGCAGGTCGGCATCGGCCACCTCAACGCTTTCGGCATTGGGCAGCGCGGCATCGAAGGCCGCGCTGGCGGGTGAGCGGTCCATCCACGGCAGGCCGCCGCGCACGACCAGCGTCGGCAGGTTGAGCTTTGGCGCGGCCGCGGCCAGCCGGGCTTCCAGATCATCGAGATCGATCTGGCCAAGCACCCGCTCGTCCCACAGCTTTTGATCGTGCCCGCGCAGTGCGGCTAGCCGCTCAGCAATTGTCTTGGCCAGCCCCGGATCGCGCCGCGCCGGCATATCGACCAGCACCAGCCCGGCCGCAAGGTTCGCGGCGTCGGTCGCCAAGGCAACGGTCGCGATCCAGCCGCTGCTGGTCGATGTGACCACTACGGGGCGGGTGCCAAGCTGGGCCAGCACGGCGCGCAGGTCTTCGATATGGGCTTCCAGATCGTAAAGCCCGCTTTCGGGCCATTCGCTGCCGCCGTGTCCGCGCAGATCGAGCGAAACGACCCGGCGCCCCGCCTGAACCAGTGCTTCAGCCACGGTGTGCCATTCGGTCCGGGTCTGCCCCGCGCCATGGACCAGCAGGATCGTCGGATCATGTTCGTCGCCGATCGCGTCAGCCTCCAGCCGGACGCCGCCGAAGCCTTTGAAGGTCAGGATGGTCATTGCGAGTCTCCGGTTGGGGTCCGGCCCTGCCAGTTCGGCGGGCGCTTTTCGGCAAAGGCGCGGGGGCCTTCGCGGGCATCGTCACTGTTTCGCCAGGCAGCGAAGGCGGGATAATTGTTTTGTCCCGCCATGGCTGCTGCCAGGCTCGGTTCCTCCAGCCCGCGCAGCACGGTCTCCTTTGAAGCCCGCACCGACATGGGGGAACAGCGCAGGATTTCTGCGCACCAGCGGCGGGTCGTCGCCAGCAGATCGGCATCGGCGACCACTTCGTTGACGAAGCCAAGCCGCAGCCCTTCGGACGCAGAGACGCGTTTGCCGGTCAGGATCATGCCCATCGCCGGCTTCGTCCCCATCTGCCGGGCCAGCCGGTGCAGTCCGCCGCCCAGCGCCACGGCTCCAACCATTGGCTCTGGCAGGGCGAAGCTGGCGCTTTCGGCGGCAATGATCAGGTCACAAGCCAATGCCACCTCAAATCCGCCACCCATCGCCACGCCGTTGACGGCGGCGATGAAGGGTTTCGGGCAATCGAACCGCTCAATCAGCCCGGCATAACCGTGGGCTGGATAAGGCCGGTGCCCGCCAGCGGCGACCGCCTTGAGATCGGACCCAGCGCAAAAGCCGCGGCCTTCGCCCGTAATAACGCAGATTTCCTGCACCGGATCGGCGGCGAAAGCGTTGAACGCCGCCTCAAGCTCATCATGCATCGCGGGCGTGATTGCGTTAAGCGCGGCGGGGCGTGCCAGCGTAATCGTGGTGACGCCTCCCGCCTGGTCGATCCGAATGTTGTCCATGTCCGCTCCGTTGCAGCCCTGCCGCTGCCGGGCAAGCCCGCTAAAAGGTCCACCCGTGATTTAGTTCTGTCCAGCGGTGGACATATGCCCGCAAATCTCGACAAGGACAATCCGCAGCGGCTATCGCTTGGGCGTAGCATAAGGAACAATGAGCCATGACTATCGTCCCCCAGTTTGACCTGACCGGCCGCGTGGCGTTGGTCACGGGCGCGTCATCGGGCTTCGGCGCGCATTTCTCGCGGCTGCTGGCAGCAGCCGGCGCGGCTGTGGTGATGGGCGCCCGGCGGGCCGACCGGCTGGCGGCGCTGGAAGCGGAGATCAAGGCAGCCGGCGGCAAAGCTCTCGCCGTCTCGCTCGACGTGGCGGACGAAGCCGCAACCATCGCCGCATATGATGCGGCCGAAGACGCCTTTGGCACTGTCGATACTATCGTCGCCAACGCCGGGATCGCGGATGACCAGCTGGCGCTGAAGGTCGATATGGACTCATTCGACCGGGTGATCGCCACCAACCTGCGCGGCCCGTTCCTGACCGTGCGCGAAGGTGCCAAGCGGCTGATCGCGGCGGGCAGCCAGGAAAAGGAACACGGGCGGGTGGTCCTGATCGGCTCGATCACATCAAAAAAGGCTTTCCCGGGTTCCACCCCCTACTCAGCGACCAAGGCCGGGGTAACCCAGATGGGCAAGCTGATAGCGCGCGAATGGGCTCGCAAGGGGATCAACGTCAACGTGATCGAGCCGGGCTATTTCCCGACCGAGATCACGGACGACCTGATGGAAAGCGAAATGGGCGACATCCTGCTCAAGACCTTCGCCCGCCGCCGCTGGTGCGAAATCCCGGCGATGGACGTGCCGCTGCTGTACCTCTGTTCAGACCATTCGCGCTATGTCACTGGCAGCACGATCACGGTCGACGACGGGCAACTGCTTTAGAGTTTTGCCAAGGCCGCGAAGACTGGCTCGACCCACTCCTGCCGGCAAATCAGCAGGTCCGGCAGGTAAGGGTTGGCCTGGTTGTAAATCAGCGGGCTGCCATCCAGCCGCGAGACGTGCAGGCCATGCGCCGCCGCAACCACAGCCGGCGCGCAATTGTCCCACTCATACTGTCCACCGTTGTGCAGGTAGATTTCGGCCTGGCCCAGCACCACGGCCATCGCCTTGGCCCCGGCGCTGCCCATCGGCACCAGTTCCGCGCTCAGCATTTCGGCGACGGCTAGAGCCTCGCGCGGCGGGCGCGTGCGGCTGACCAGCATCCGCGGCGGATCCTGCATCGGCGGCAAGGCCAGCGGCGCACCGCTGGACAGGGTAATCCCCTGCCCCGGCAGCGCCACGGCGCCAACCGTCGCCACGCCATCCACCGCCAGGGCAACGTGGACCGCCCAATCGCTGCGGTTCTCGCCATATTCGCGCGTCCCGTCGAGCGGATCGAC
>CAZNFV010000039.1:0-15234 GCA_964572445.1 uncultured Novosphingobium sp.
ACGAGATCGAAAAGGCCCACCCCGATCTGTTCAACATCCTGTTGCAGGTGATGGATAATGGCCGCCTGACCGATCATCACGGCAAGACGGTCGATTTCCGGAACGTCGTGCTGATCATGACCACCAATGCCGGGGCCAGCGATATGGCGCGGCAGGGGATCGGGTTTGGCGACGTGTCCAAGGCCGATGCCGGGGACGAAGCGGTCAAGAAGATGTTCAGCCCCGAATTCCGCAACCGGCTCGATGCGATTGTGCCGTTCGCTTACCTGGGTACCGAAGTGATCGCGCGGGTGGTCGACAAGTTCGTACTCCAGCTTGAACTGCAACTGGCTGACCAGAACGTTCATATCCAGTTCGACGGCGATGCCCGCGCCTGGCTGGGTGAACGCGGTTATGACAAGCTCTATGGAGCCCGACCGATGGCCCGCCTGATCCAGGATAAGGTCAAGCAGCCGCTGGCAGAGGAGCTGCTGTTCGGCAAGCTGCGCTATGGCGGCGAAGTCCACGTTTCGGTTAAGGACGCGGCCTTGGCGTTTGAGCTCACTCCCGCACCGCCCAAGCTGGCCAAGGGCAAGACCCAGAAGCCCGCGGCGAAGCGCAAGGGGAACACCGCGCCAGAGACCAGCGGCAAGACCAACGGCGACAACACCGACAACGATTGATGGGCGTTAATGGGCAGGATTCGGCAGTCTGTCAGCGAGCAGGCTGCCGAATTTTGTATGCGGAGCAGAGCAGACCAATGAACTGCGCGCCATGAACTCGATCGACCGCTCCCGGCGCCGATTGGCAATAGCGGCTGCGGCGCTGGCCGGGTTTGTCGATGCCGCCGGATTTCTCTCTGCCAGCGGCTATTTCGTGTCCTTCATGTCGGGCAATACGACCCGGCTTGGTGTCGATCTGGTGATGGCACCGCAACGGGCGATTGTTCCGGCAGCCTTGATAGCCGGCTTTGTGCTGGGCGTCTTTGCCGGGGCCATCGTCGCCGCGCGGGCTGGACCATGGCGCAAGGTGGCAGTGCTGGCGCTGGTTACGGCCTTACTGACTGGTGCAGCCCTATCGCACATGGCAGGGGCGGGCATCGTCATGCTGGGTTGCCTGGTTCTGGCGATGGGCGCGCTCAACAATACATTCCAGCGCGATGGCGAGGTTTCAGTCGGCCTGACCTATATGACCGGCGCGCTGGTTCGCTTCGCACAAGGCCTGGCCGCGCGGATCACGGGAACGGGCGGCGAGGGCTGGAACAACTGGCTGATGCTGTGGCTGGGGCTGGCGGTTGGGGCGACGGCCGGGGCCTTCGCCCTGCTCTCATGGCCCGGGATCGCGCTGTGGCTCGCGAGCGCTTGGTCACTGGTACTGGTGGTGGCAGCCTGGCGTCTGACGCAATTCCCGCCACACACTTGAACAAGCCGTAACAGGCCCCTACCCCCCGTTTCAAATAAAACACGGAGAGTAGTTATGCACCTTGCCGAAACCGCCCTGATCTCGTTCGACCAGCTGCTGGGCACGCTCGATCACCTGTTGGGCAAAGCCGCGGCCAGCGAGCAGGGTGAGGCTTTGCTGCAAGCCCGCCTGATCGATGACATGTTGCCACTCGGCACGCAGGTCCGCTTCACCACTCAGCAGGTCTACAATACGTTGAACCGCGCCTATGGTGCTGCCCATTCAGGACCGGCGGCGGATCACGCCAGCCTGGCAGAAGCCCGCAGCCATATCGCCGATGTCCGCGCGCTGATTGCCGCAGCGCGCCAGACCGCGCCGCTGGCGGAAGCTGCCATGGTCGAATTCGACCTGCCCAATGGCATGGCCTTTGCGATGACTGTCTCCGACTATGTCCGGGACTGGTCGATGCCGCAGTTCCACTTCCATCTCATGACGGCTTACGCAATCCTGCGCCACGCTGGGCTGCCGATCGGCAAGCTCGACTACATGGGCTACATGATGCAGCACGTGAAGGCCGCGCCGCAGAACTGACGGCCCTTAACGCTCGACGATCTGGACCTGTTTGTCGCGGCCAGTTGCGCCGCGCAACAGGCGAAGGCGTGACGTCGCCAGTCCAAGTGCGGACGCCAACAGGTCGAGCACGGCGGCATTGGCCTTGCCGTCCTCGGGCTGGGCGTGGACCTTCACGATCACCCGGCCCGCCTCGAGCGCGATCGTTTCAACTCGCGCGCCCGGGGTGACGCGCAGCGTAAGCCGCCCTTCCGCGTCCGCCAGCGCCAGCAGCGCAGCAGCCGGCGGCAGGTCAGGCTTCGGTCTGGCCATTCAGCGCGGCGGCATGGTGCTTGGCATTTTCGACATAGTGCTTCACGCCCATCTGCAGCCCGCCGAGCATCCGGTCATCCAGATCGCGCATGAAAGTGGCGGGGCGGCCTGACCACAACTGCCGCGCGGGGATCCGCTTATTCGGAGAAAGCAGCCCGCCGGCGGCTAACATCCCGTCATGCTCGATCACACAACCATTCATTGTCTGGGCTGAAAAGCCGACGAAGCCGCGGTCTTCGATCACCGTGCCGTGGATCATCGCCATATGACCAATCAGCACGTCATCGCCGATCAGGGTCGGGAAGCCATCGGGATTGCCAGGCATCGGCCCGTCGCAGTGGATTACGCTGCCGTCCTGCACATTGGTGCGGGCGCCAATCACGACGCGGCTGACATCGCCGCGGATCACGCAGTTGTACCAGATCGAGGCGTCTGGCCCGATCTCGACATCGCCGATGATCCGGCAGCCCGGGGCAATGAAGGCGCTCTCATGAATGCGCGGACGCTTGCCGTGGATTTCGAGGATGGTGATATCGGATCGAGTCATTTCAGCGTTGTCCAAGCAAGCTGCCCCAGCGGACCTGAGGCAAGATTGAAGCGTGATCATCGGTCCAGACGCGCGGGGCAGCGGGGCCAAGCGGGCGCCAGGGACGCGACGGATCGACCTTACGAAGATCATTGATCCGCGCCGGGTTGCGAGTGATGGCCACCCAGGTCGAAGACGTGAAGTAGGTGCCGATGTCCTCGGCCGCATCATCATCGCGGACCAGCGCCCCGAACCCATGCTTGCGGGCAACGGCGGCAAGGACCGGTTCCAGATCGATATAGCGGTTGGAGATGTGCACCAGCAGGATACCGTTCTGGCTCAGCGCATCAAGGTACACCCCAATCGCTTCCTCCGTCATCAGGTGCAGCGGAATCGCATCGGATGAGAAGGCATCGACTGCCAGCAGATCCATCCCGCCCTTTGGCACACGCGCCAGTTCCAAGCGCGCATCGCCCAACACCACCTCGGCATCGGGCGCGCAGTCGCGGATATAGGTAAAGGTGCCATTGCGGGAGAGCCGCAAGACCGCCGGGTCGATCTCAAAGAACCGCCATGACTGGCCGGGCCGGTGGTAACAGGCGAGCGTGCCGGTTCCCAGTCCCACTACACCAACCCGCGCGCGGGGCCCGAACAGCAGGTCGGCATTGGCAAAAGCAATCCCGACACCAGAGCCCGGCCCATAATAGGTCAGCGGCAAGCGGCTAAGCTTCGGGTCGCGCGATTGCTTGCCGTGCAGGGTTGTGCCGTGCGCCAGGGTCCGCATCTGCTGAACAGGAAAATCACGCACGGTGTAGACGCCGAAGTAGCTCCGTGTGCGCAGGCCATCGCGCGATGCATGCACCGTGTCCCATCCGCCCTGCGCATACATCAACGCAACCAGCAGCAGCGCCAGCATCCAGCGCCAGGGCGCGATCAGGCAGCCAAGCAGGCCAACGCCGAGCGTCAACAGGTACTGGTGCTGATCAGATCCCCCCTCAGTTGAGGTTGCCTGATAGATGAACCAGCACATCGCCAGGGCCACGGCAAAGACGGCAGCCGCCGTGATCTGCGCAAGTTGCGGATCGACGCCTTTAAGCTTGCGCCAGTCGAACAGGGTCGCAATCGGCAGCAGCATTGCTGCGGCCAGGACCAACAGCGGATGTTCCCAGACCCAGTCAAACACCAGCGGTGCAACCAAGGCCGTGAACACGCCGCCGAGCGCCCCGCCGGCCGACATCACGAGATAAAACAGGGTCAGCTGTGATGCGTCCGGCCGCGCGTCATAAAGCCGCGAATGCAGCGCGACGCAGGCCACGAACAGCAGGAATATGCTGCCGATCACGGGCGCAAGGGTGGCAGAGTGACTGGATGAGGCTGCAAAGCCACCGGCGACCAGCACGAACAGCGGCGCCACCTGGGTGAAGACCCGGGCCAGCAGACGATTGTCGGCAAAGGCCACACTGAAACTGAGGAGGTAGAGCCCGAGCGGGATGACCCACAGCAGCGGCATGGCGAAGAGGTCGGTTGTCAGATGCGTGGTAGTCGAGAGCATCAGACCAGAAGGCACGGCAGCCAGCACCAGCCAAAGAAGAATGCTGCGCCAGCCGATCGCCGCCGCTGGCTCCACATCCGTTTCACCCAAAATAGCTGCGTCGTCGTCCTTCCGGCTCCAGGCGCAGAGCGCCACCATGACCACCAGCAAGGCATAGCCCAGCGACCAGCCCAAGCTCTGCTGAGATGCCGAAAGCAGCGGCTCGGCCAGCAGCGGATAGGCAATCAGGCCGCCAAAGCTGCCAAGATTGGACGCCGCATAAAGCGCCCATGGCGCGCTCGATCCGGGGTGGGCGGCATACCAGCGCTGCATCAAAGGCGCCTGGGCCGAAACGACAAAGAATACCGGTCCGATTGTCAGCGCGAGCAGGGCTGGAACCCACAGAATCTCCATTCCCGCCATCGGAGCGGGCAGGTCGGCCAGGGTAATTGGCAGACTTAGCCCGGCCAATGCCAGCAAGGCGAGATGGACCCGCCCTTGCCGTTTAATCGGCATTTTTGAGAGGCGGTGGGCGTAGAAATATCCGGCCAGCAACAAGGCCTGGTAAACCAGCATCGCGCTGTTCCAGACATTGGGCGCCCCGCCGAGGCGCGGCAGGGCCAGCCGTGCGACCAAGGGTTGGACCAGGAATAGCAGGAAGCTGCCGGTCAGGATCGTCAAGACAAACAGCGCGCGCTGCGGGCCTCTGCCGGAACTGCTCACCGGGCGCTCCACGCAGTCCGCGGCAGTTCATAGGCAACATGCCGCAGCAGGGGGTTATCAGCGGCAAGGCGCGGATGGTCAAAATCGAGATCTGGTCGGTGAACCATGCCAAGCCGCTCCATGACTGCCCGGCTCCGCCGGTTATCGACATTCGTGATTGCCCAGGCGGCGTCGTCCGGATGGTTCGCAAAGAACCATGCGATGGCCGCGCGTGCAGCCTCGGTGACATAGCCTTGGCCCCAGGCTGAACGCCCCATCCGCCAGCCAAATTCGCCCTTGCCGGTTACCGGCCCGGCGGTCCCCCGGATGACACCGCACCAGCCGATCAGCTGTTGATCCGATTGCTGCACAAGCGCCCAGAAGCAATGCCCGTGTTCGGCCTCAAGGCCCCGCATGCGCTCAATCAGCGCCGCCACTTCGGCACGACTAAGCACCGGGCCAAGCGTGGCCATCACTTCGGGATCGCTGTTAATGGCATGGAACGGCGCAAGGTCTTCATCGCGCCATGAGCGCATGAGCAAGCGTTCGGTCTCCAGCCGGAACTCAGCCATGCAGCAGTCGCGCGGCATGGGCTGCATGATAGGTCAGCACCCCGGCACAGCCCGCGCGCTTGAAGGCGGTCAAGGTTTCCAGCACCAGCGCGTCGCGGTCACCAGCGCCGGCTGCAACCGCCGCCTCGATCATCGCATATTCGCCGCTCACCTGGTAAGCAAATACCGGAACCGCAAAGGTTTCTTTCACCTTCACGATGATATCGAGATAGGGCAGGCCCGGCTTCACCATGACACTGTCGGCACCCTCGAACAGGTCGAGTTCGACTTCGCGCAGGGCCTCTTCGCTATTGGCCGGGTCCATCTGATAGGTTTTCTTGTCGCCCTTCAGCAGGCCGCGACTGCCGACCGCATCGCGGAACGGGCCATAGAAAGCCGAGGCGTACTTGGCCGCATAGGACATGATCTGGACATTGGCATGGCCAGCGCTTTCCAGCGCATCGCGGATTGCTCCGATCCGGCCGTCCATCATGTCGCTGGGGGCAATCACATCGGCACCAGCGGCTGCCTGGTTCAGGCTCTGTCCCACCAGCACATCGACAGTGGGATCGTTCAGCACATAACCTGCGCTATCGATCAGCCCATCCTGTCCGTGGCTGGTATAGGGATCAAGTGCGACATCGGTGAGTACGCCGATCTGTTCGCCATAGGCCTGCTTGATCGCCCGGATCGCGCGGCACATCAGGTTGTCGGGGTTCAAGGCCTCCTGCCCGTCTTCGCTGCGCAGGCCAGCGGGCGTGTTCGGGAACAGGGCCAGGCACGGAATCCCTAGGTCGACCGCCTCCTTTGCGCGCTGCACGATCAGATCCACCGACCAGCGCGACACCCCGGGCAGCGAACCAATCGGCTCTTCCACAGCCGTGCCCTCGGTCACGAACAGGGGCCAGATCAGGTCGGCCGGAGTGAGCATGGTTTCACGGTGGAGCGCACGGCTCCAGGCGCTGGCACGGGTCCGACGCAGGCGGGTGGCGGGATAGGAACCAGTCATCGCCAATGCTCTAGGCCGGAGACGGTAGGCCAGCAAGCCCCGCTGCTAAGGCGTGAGTGGGTTGGCGACTGGCGATGGACCAACTGCCGAGCCCAGCGCCGCGCCGGGCACCACCGCCTTGAGCGCAGCCATCTTCGCGCGGAACGCCGCCAGCTCTTTGCCATCGACCTGATTGGAGACAGTGAAGCGCACCGACATCGGATCAACCTTTGCGCCGTTGCGATAGAGCTCATAATGCAAGTGCGGCCCGGTTGAGAGGCCGGTCGAACCGACATAGCCAATCACCTGGCCGGCGCGAACGCGGTTGCCCGGCGAAACGGCAATCCGGCTCATGTGCGAATAGCCTGTGCCCCAGCCGCCGCCGTGCTCAAGCTTCACGTGATTGCCATGCCCCCCGGCCCAGCCGGCAAAGCTGACCGTAGCATCGCCAACCGCATAGATCGGTGCGCCCCATGGTGCGCCAAAGTCGATCCCGGCGTGCATCCGGGTATAGCCCAGGATCGGATGCCGCCGGGCGCCAAAATTAGAGGTGATCCGCCCGACCACCGGCATGATCAGGCCAGAGCGGCGCGCACCCATGCCCGATGCTTCAAAGAACTGCCCATCCCCGCCCCAGCGCAAGAGCTGCGCCTTGGGCTGGCCATTGCGCTCAACCCCGGCGAATAAAAGCTCGCCCACTTGCGCCTCTCCCGTCGCCGCACGCTTGAAGCCCACGATGATATCGAAGGTGTCGCCCGGCTCGATTGCAGTGTCGAGGCTAAGGTGCCGGTCGAGCACCTGAAGATATTGCTGGATCGCCTCGATCGGAGCGCCAGCCGAGCGGGCCGAGCGATAGAGCCCGGCGCCAATTGTTCCACGGATCCGCAGTGGAGTGCTGTCTACCGCGATCGCCTGAGGTTGCAGAACAAAGCTGCCATTGCTGCGCTCTACCTTCAGTTCCAGATCGAACCGCGCGCGAAAGGCCAAGGCATCCAGTGTTCGAGCCTGCCCCGGACCGTCGCGGCGCCCCAGGGTGATGTTGACGCGGGTTCCCGGCGCCAGTCCGGCCGGATCGACCGATCCGGAAACCAGGCTGCGGACGCGCGCTGCGTCAACCGCGCTGACCCCGGCGCGTTGGAGCATCCGCTCAAAGCTGTCACCTGCGGCAAATGTCGCTGTGAGCTGAACCATGGCGCGTTCCGGCACATTGGCGGCCGGCCTCACTCGTTCGGTCGGCCCCATGCGGCGCCCACTGTCGGAACCGAAGGCCAGCGGCTGGATCGCCTGGCTGCGAAATTCATCGCTGGCTACGCGATCGAGCGGCATGGCTGGCGGCGCCACCATGGTCGAGAAATCGGGTAGGAAGGTCAGCGCCATGGCGGTGAGGCCGAGCAGCGTACCAAGCCCGCGAAACCATCCCGGCGAGCCGATGTTATCAGCCAGATCGGTGGTCCAGTCGAGCCGGGCCAAGCGGACATCCCAGTGCAACCAGAGCAGTTCGAGTTGGCGGTTCAGCCGGTCAAGCCTGGTGCGGGGCAGGGCAGCGGATGGCGCGGCGGCTCTGGCAAGGCGGAGCCCGATCGAAGCTGTGCCCGCTCCGGTTTCAAGCGCTTCGCGCGATGTGAACACCAGTCTGGCCCCCGGGCGGCTGTAACTGGCAACCGCTCTGCACCGCTAAGGTTAATCTTCGCCTAAAATTGGCGGCACTGGGGAATAAGGTTGATGCACACCTTGTCGGCTTCAGGCGGCAATGCCACATCGGTTAGTGCAATGGCACGCAGCACTTCTGGCACACCGGATCGCAGCGGGGACAGCCGCACCAAGGCTGTGCTGGGTCCCACCAATACCGGCAAAACGCACCTGGCGATCGAGCGGCTTTGCGCCCACACCTCCGGCGCAATCGGCTTCCCGCTCCGGCTGCTGGCGCGCGAGGTCTATGACCGGGTCTGCGCAATAAAAGGTGCTGACCGGGTTGCGCTGATCACCGGCGAGGAACGGATCGAGCCCAAGCACGCCCGCTGGCTGCTTTGTACCGCTGAAGCCATGCCCGTTTCAGCCGACCTGGCCTTTGTGGCGCTTGATGAAGCTCAACTGGGGGCTGATCGCGAACGGGGCCATGTCTTTACAGACCGGCTGCTCCATGCCCGCGGGCGTGAAGAGACGATGATCCTGGGGTCTGCCACGCTGGAACCGATGGTCCGGGCGCTGGTGCCCGAAGCCGAAATTATCGGTCGTCCCCGCTTCTCCACCTTGAGCCATTCAGGCGCACGCAAACTATCGCGGATTCCGCCGCGCTCGGCGATTGTCGCGTTCTCTGCCGAGCAGGTCTACGCCATTGCCGAGATGCTGCGGCGTTTCCGCGGCGGGGCGGCGGTGGTGATGGGCGCGCTTTCTCCGGAAACGCGCAACCGGCAGGTAGCATTATACCAATCCGGTGAGGTCGATTATCTGGTCGCCACTGACGCGGTCGGGATGGGTCTCAACCTTGATGTCCAGCACGTCGCTTTCGCCGGCCTCTCCAAATTCGATGGAGTGCGGCAGCGCCGGCTAATCCCCGCAGAGATGGCGCAGATTGCCGGGCGGGCCGGACGGCACCACACTGACGGCACATTCGGCACTTTGGCCGGCACCGGCGGCCACGACGCCGAATTTACATCTGAAGAGGTCTACGCGATCGAGGAGCACCGTTTCGCTCCACTAACTCAGCTGTTCTGGCGCGATGCCGAGCCCGATTGCAGTTCGGTTACCCGGCTGATCGCTGACCTTGAGCGGCTGCCAGATCGGCCGGAACTGCGCGCCGCGCCCGAAGCGATCGACCTGGCCGTGCTCAAATACCTTGCCGACGATCCTGCCGTGGCAGCCGAGGCGAGAGGCGGCGCGCGGGTTGCCCGCCTGTGGGATGCCTGCCGACTGCCTGATTTTCGCCAGCACGGGGCCGATACCCACGCCCGCTTCGTCGCGCGGCTCTGGTCCGACCTCAAGGACGGCCAGATTCCAGGCGATCATGTCGCGCGGGCCATTGCCGAACTCGATCGCCCCGATGGCGATATCGACACGTTACAAGGCCGGATCGCGGCCATTCGGTCCTGGTCCTACATTGCGCAGCGACCTGATTGGGTCCTGGCCCGCGATGAAATGGCCGCCCGCGCCCGCGCGGCCGAAGCGCGCCTTTCGGACGCCTTGCACAGCCGGCTGACTGAACGGTTCGTCAACCGCCGCACCGCGGTATTGATGAAGAAGCTGGGGCCAGATGCTGCGCTGCTGCCGGTAACGGTTGAAGATGAGCGGGTCCTGGTCGATGGCGAGCCGATCGGCGTGCTTGCGGGATTTCGTTTCCGGGTTGATCCCGCCGCGCGGCTCGCCGATCACAAGCTCTTGCTCGCGGCTGCAGAGCGGCACTTGCCCACTCTGTTGGCAGAACGGGCCCAGAAGCTGGCCGGCGCACTGACGGATGGGGAGACGGTCGACCTGGCATTCTCGGGTGCGAAGCTGGCGTGGGAGGGCGACTCGATTGCCCGCTTGGTGCCGGGTAAGTCCGTGTTGAATCCGGTTCTGACACTGGAGCCAGCACTGGCCGCCCTGCCACAAGTTGCGCGGCGCGACCTTGAAGCTGCATTGGAAAGCTGGGTGGAACGGGCCATGGCCCCACTCGCGCCGCTGCGCAAACTGGAGGAGGGCAGCCGCTCGGCCGAAGGTGGCCCGGAACTGCGCGCGCTGCTGATTCGATTGGCCGAAGCGGGCGGAACGCTTACCAAGGCCGGCTCTGGGGTTGAATTGCTCAGCCCGGCCCAGCGCCACCTGTTGCGCCGGCTGGGTGTCCAGGTGGGTGCGCTCGATCTGTTCATTCCGGCCATGCTCAAGCCGGGACCGCTGGCGGCCTGGCGCACCTTGCAGGCTGTTAAGGGTGGGGCAGCGGCCCTGCCCCATACCGGGACGCCGCATCCCGTGATGCCGCCAGTGCTGGCCTTGGCTGGACGCTCAGCGCCTCCGCCAGGCTATCGCTCGCTTGGGAAGCAGGCGGTGCGCCTCGACATGGCTGAAAAGCTGCTAAGCTCAGCGCACGGCGCCCGCAGTGCCAAGGCCGGCAAGCCTGTGGTGCTGGACCCGGCCCTGGCCGTATCGATGGGTCTTGGCACTCCGGCTTATGCGGCGCTGTTAAGGCTGGCTGGTTTCCAGCCGATCATGCCCCGACCCTTGCCCAAAGACGCCTTTGGGCCGATCGCTCCGCCTCGCTGGCGCTGGCGACCAACGCGGCGAGAGACTGCCGTGATGACGTCACGGCCAGCCCCTGTCGGCGGGGCCTTTGCCGCACTGGCGGGCCTGGTTCGGTGAGGATCGACAAGCTGCTCTGGTTCCTGCGGCTGACTCCAACGCGCACCCTGGCCCACGACTGGGTGGCGGAAGGACACTTTCGCTTGAACGGCAAACGAATCGAAAAGCCCAGCACGGCGATCGGGACCGGCGATATTCTAACGGTTCCGGCGCGATCGGGGGTGCGCGTGATCGAACTGGTGGCAATGCCGCTCCGGCGCGGTTCGGCGCCAGAAGCCGTCGCTTGTTACCGCACGCTTGACGAGCGCGCCGCAAATCCCATAGCAGCACATAACAACATCACGCCTCAGGGGACCTGATTACCATGACCTATGTCGTCACCGACGCCTGCATCAAGTGCAAGTACATGGACTGTGTTGAGGTCTGCCCCGTCGATTGCTTCTACGAAGGCGAGAACATGCTGGTGATCAATCCCAGCGAATGCATCGATTGCGGCGTGTGCGAACCGGAATGCCCGGCTGAAGCGATTCTGCCGGACACCGAAACGGGTCTGGAACAGTGGCTTGAGCTGAATGCCAAGTTCTCGGCAGAATGGCCGAACCTGACCACCAAGAAGGAAACGCCGGCTGATGCCGACGAGCACAAGGGCGAAGACGGCAAGTTTGAGAAGTACTTCTCGGCCGAGCCCGGCGAAGGCGATTAATCCTTCACGCCTTGCGGCGCCGTTCGCGCATGCAGCGCGAATCGATTGCAAAGTTTGCACCAAAGGATTGCAATCTGGCGGCTGAATCGCTTGCCAGAGCACGGAATTCTGCGCTCTGGCAATTTTGTTGCCGACATGCTATATAATCGTCCGACTTCCGGGGCTGCCTGTCCCGGATCATGGTAATCATTGGCTAGGCGGGACTGCGAATACGGACGGGGGATAAACGGTGCCAGCCGCAGCGGCAGGCGCCGAGGATGGCAATCCTCCAAATGTCCGGTTCGACGGGTAACATGCCCGCAGCATGAAAGGACGATACATGGCTTCCGAGGCGCTCGCCTTCGATGTTGGTGACTACGTCGTTTATCCCAAGCATGGCGTTGGCCGGGTGATAGAACTGCAAGAGCAGGAAATCGCCGGCATGACCCTGGAGCTTTACGTCCTGCGATTCGAAAAGGAGCGGATGACGCTTCGCGTTCCAACCAACAAGGTTGAAGCGATCGGCATGCGCAAACTGTCCAGCGACAAGACCCTGCGCGAAGCCCTGGCTACCCTTACGGGCAAGCCCAAGGTCAAGCGCACGATGTGGTCGCGCCGCGCGCAGGAATACGAAGCGAAAATCAATTCTGGCGATCTGGTTTCGATCGCCGAAGTGACCCGCGACCTGTTCCGCGCCGATGATCAACCGGAACAGTCTTATTCGGAACGGCAGATCTTTGAAGCCGCCTCCTCGCGCCTGGCGCGTGAGCTGGCCGCGATGGAAAAGACTGATGAACCGGCAGCGCTGAAGAAGATTCTTGAGATCCTCAACGAACATGCGCCGAAGTACTATGCTGAGGCGGCTACCGTCTAACGGCAGCAACCCGATTACCGAACGGGCCGTTCCTGAAAGGGAGCGGCCCTTTTCGTTGGCCTCGGCCGATGCCCCCTTGTCGCCTGCGTTGTGCTGTATTATATCAACAACACACATGCAGGAGACTAGTCATGAAGATTGACCGCTTCTTCCGGGCCCTGGGGCCCATCATCGCGGTGGCCATGGCCGCCGGACTTACCGCTTGCGACGGAAACGTCTCGATCAGTGGCGAGCAGGGCAAACCGCTCTCCGAAGTAGATTTCACCGGAACCCCGCCGCAAGAACTGGTTCTGCTCGGCCCCGATGAAGTCCGCGTAACCCAGGGTGACAAGCTAGCGATCACGGTTGAAGGCGATCAAGCCGTGACTGACAGGCTCCGTTTCACCCTGAAGGACGGCACGCTTGGTGTGCTGCGTGAGGGCAAGAGCAGTGAAAGCAGCGGCACGGCTGTGGTCAACGTTACGATGCCCGCCCCCAAGACCCTGACGATGGCCGGATCGGGCAAAATCAATTCCGCCGCGATGGCCAGGGAAGCCAAGGTAACCATTGCCGGCTCGGGCGATATCGAGACGCCGCAAATTGCCAGTGACAAGCTGGATCTGACGATTGCCGGTTCAGGCTCCTATCGCGGCGCCGGGACTGTCCGAGCGCTCGAAGTCAGCATTGTCGGCAGCGGTTCCGCAGCGATGGATGCGCTCAAGACCGACAAGGCGGATCTGACGATTGCCGGTTCGGGCAACTCGACTTTCGCCAGCGACGGTGAGGTCAAGGCCAAGATCATGGGTTCGGGCAGCGTGACGGTGCGCGGCCGGGCGCGTTGCACTGTCGAATCGATGGGTTCCGGCAAGCTGGTTTGCGAGCCGGGCAATGGCACCGCGCCAGAAACACCCCGATAGTATCGCAATTCATCTGCGGCTAAGCGGGGTGCGGCCAGGAACGGCTGTTCGGATCGCATCGGAGCGCCACAATGCTGCACTTAAAGCTGATCGCCTTGCCAGCCCTGCTGACGCTCACCGGCTGCGCGGCGGCCAGCGCCGTGGCCGATCTGGCTACGGCGCCGGTGCGCGTGGTCAAAACCGGGAGCACAGTCATCGACAAGATGACGACCAGCCAGTCCGAACAGGACCAGAAACGCGGCAAGGCAATTCGTCAGCGCGAAGAGCGGCTTGGGGAGCTGGAAAGCGAATACCGCAAGCAAGCCCGCAAGTGCGAAGGCGGGGATGAAAAGGCCTGCCGCAACGCGCAGCGCGCCTATTACGAATTGCGGACGCTAATGCCGCAGGTGCCTTACGAACCCAGGTGATCAGGCGGCGGCGCGCGCCAGCCGATCATTGATCGCCTGGCCGATACCGTCCGCCGGGATCGGCGCGACCGCGATGCGCGGCTTGGCAGATGCTGCACCAGCATGCAGCGCGGCATAGAGCCCCGCTGCCGCCGCAGCGAGATCGCCGTGCGGCGAGAGCGACAGGTCTCCGGAAACCGGACCGTACCCGATCAGGAATTCGTCCGGTTCAGCGGTGGTGGCACCAAGCCGGACCGGCTTGCCCGGCGCATAGTGGCTGGCGAGCTGGCCGGGTGCTTCAATCGCGGCTGACGTCACGGCGTCAGGCTCGCAGCCCAGTATCGCGGAAATCCTTCCGGCATCGATCGGGCCCGGGCGCAGGATCTGCCAGGCCCCGCCATCACGCAAAGCGACGATCGTCGACTCCAGCCCAGCCGCGCAAGACCCGCCATCGAGGATCAACGGAACCGCAGCTCCCAGCGAAGCCGCCACATGCTGCGCGCGGGTCGGGCTGACGCCGCCGCTGCGATTGGCCGAGGGCGCGGCCAGTGGCAATCCGCTTTCGGCAAGCACTGCCTGCATCACCGGGTGCGCCGGGCAGCGCAGGGCAATGGTCGGCAAGCCGGCCGTTACTGCCGGCGCAATCGCGGCATCGGCGCGCAGCGGCAGGACCAGGGTCAGCGCGCCGGGCCAGAATGTGGCCGCGAGTTGCTCAGCCCGCTCGTCGAACGCGGCTAGGGCGCGCCCGGCCGCCACGGTTGGAATGTGAACGATCAGCGGATTGAAGTCAGGCCGGCCTTTGGCACGATAAATTGCGGCGACGGCTTCGGCCTGATCGGCCCGGGCCGCCAGGCCATAAACCGTCTCGGTCGGCAATGCGACAATCCCGCCATCACGCAGCAATGCCGCCGCCAAAGCGATCCCGGCGGGATCGGCAGCCTCTATCTGCGCGGCTTCGTACTTGTCGGCCATGCCGCTCCCGCTATAGGCGGGAAGCTGCAAAGCCAAGGGAAAGCAAGAGAGCATCATGGATTTCACTGCCCCCACTGCCGATCAGGTCCTCGCCATCCGCGTGAATGCAGGAATTGACGAGCTTGCTGCCCATCCGCGCTTTGCCGCAGCCAGCCCGGACATGGTCGAAGCCATTGTCGACGGGATCGGCCAGTTTGCCGCGGGCGAATTTGCCCCGCTAAACCGCAAGGGTGATGTCGAAGGCGCGAAACTGGCCAATGGCACGGTCACCCTGCCCGATGGCTTTGCCGCGGCCTATCACGCCTATGTGGCGCAGGGCTGGAATGCCGTAGCGGGTGACGAAGCGCACGGCGGACAAGGCCTGCCCTTTACTCTGGCAGCCAATGTCCTGGAAAACCTGGGCGCGGCCAATATGGCCTTTTCTCTGCTGCCGATGCTGACAGTCGGCGCGATTGAGGCGCTGGCGCACCATGGCAACGCCGCACAGCAGGCGCTGTACCTGCCCAAGCTGGTCAGCGGCGAATGGTCGGGCACGATGAACCTGACCGAGCCGCAGGCCGGGTCAGACGTGGGGCGCTGCGCACCACGGCCA
>CAZNFV010000040.1:0-7935 GCA_964572445.1 uncultured Novosphingobium sp.
ACATTTCGAATTCGCCCTGGTGCGCGAATCCCTGACCGAGCGCGAGGCGCTGTGGGGAATTGCCCCGCATATCATCCATCCGCTGCGGTTCGTTCTGCCGCACGTCAAAGGCCTGCGTCCGCGCTGGCTGCTGCGGCTGGGCTTGTTCCTCTATGACCACATCGGCGGGCGCAAGCACTTGCCTGCCACCCGCTCGATTGAACTGCATCGCCATCCGGCGGGGGCACCGCTGAAGGCCGAATTTGGCCCGGCGTTCGAATATTCGGACGGCTGGGTCGATGACGCGCGGCTGGTCGTGCTCAACGCGCTCGACGCCGCGGCCAAGGGCGCTGACATTCGCCCGCGCACACCGTTGACCGCCGCTCGGCGGATCGAGGGTGGCTGGGAGCTGGAGACGCCCGCTGGCACCTTCACTGCCAAGGCCCTGGTCAACGCCGCTGGGCCGGCGGCGTTGCAGGTTGATGGGATCGCGGGAGAGACCCCTGAATACGGGATGCGGCTGGTGCGCGGTTCGCACATCGTGGTCCGCAAGCTGTTCGATCACCCTTATGCCTATTTCTTCCAGCTGGCCGACGGACGGATCTTCTTTGCCATCCCTTACGAGCGTGACTTTACCCTGATCGGCACGACCGACCGGGATCACACCGCCGGTGAGCCGATTGTCGCCAGCGATGAAGAGATCGCTTACCTGTGCGATGGGGCGAGCGGCTATTTCAAACAGGCGATCACCCCGGGCGATGTGGTCTGGACCTACTCGGGCGTTAGGCCGCTGGTCGATGACGGTTCGGGCAAGCCCGAATCGGCAACGCGGGGCTACCGCCTCGACCTGTCAGACCAGGCGGCGGGCGCTCCATTGCTCAGCGTCTATGGCGGCAAGATCACCACCTATCGCCACCTGGCCGAAGAAGCGGTCGATCTGATGACGGGCCGGTTGCCGGTGCTGACTGGCAAGCCCTGGACCAGCAGTCAGCCGCTGCCGGGCGGAGACTTCCCGTTGGACGGGTTAGAACCTCTTAAGGCTGCGCTAAGCGCCCGCTATCCGTTCCTTGATGCCGCCACGGTTGACCGGGTTGCCCGGGCCTATGGCACGCGGGCTGAGCGCTGGTTGAACGGCGCGGAAGGCTTCCAAGCCCTCGGCAAAAGCTTCGGTGCCGGCCTGACCGCCGCGGAAGTCGATTTCCTGAAGGCCGAGGAATGGGCGGTAAGCGCCGAAGATATCCTCTGGCGCCGGACCAAGCTGGGCCTGCGGCTAACTGCTGCTGAGCAGAAGGAATTGGCCGATTACCTAGGCTGATCGGCCCCTAGCCGTCGCCAGGCCAGCTCGGCAAATTCGCACAGCAGCGGCCGGGTATCGCGCGGATCAATGATGTCCTCGACGTTGAAGCGCTCGGCGCTGCGGAAGGGTGACGTAACTTTCGCCAGCCTTGCCTGGATCGCCGCCAGCTCTTCAGCCGGATCAGCCGCGGCCGCGATCTCGGACTTGTAGGCCACTTCCAGCCCGCCGGCGATTGGCAGGCTGCCCCAGTCGCCCGACGGCCAGCAATAGCGGTATTGATAGGTGTCGGCATTCGACATCGCGCTGCCGGCAATGCCATAGGCGCGGCGCATCACGATCGAGGCCAGCGGCACGGTCGCCTTGTAGATCGCGTTCATCGCCTGAACGCCATAGCGGATCGTTCCTGCCATTTCGGCCTCGCGCCCGATCATGAAGCCGGGGTTATCGACCAGGTGGACAATCGGCAGGCGGAACAGATCGGCCAGCTTGACGAACCGCTCCACTTTCTCGCTGGTCTTGGCATCCCATGATCCGCCAAGGAAGCTGGGATCGCTGGCCAGCACCATCACGGGCCAGCCATCCAGCCGCGCCAGCGCGGTGATCGCAGCGCGGCCCCACATTCGGCCGATCTCGAACACCGTGCCCGTATCGAACAGCAGGTCCATTGCCCGGCGCATTGAATAGACCTGCATTTGATCGCGCGGAATCAGGCTGAGCAGCGCTTCCTCACGCCGGTTGGCGGGATCGCCGCTTTCGATTCGGCGGGCCGGTGCCCCGACATATTCCGGCATGAAGGACAGGAAGTGCCGGGCGCGGGCAAAAGCTTCGGCTTCGCTCGCCACTTCATCATCGACCACGCCATTGCGGGTGTGGATCGCACTGCCGCCCAAGGCTTCTTTCGCTTCTTCGTGATTGGCGGAGCCTTCGTCTTTCCAGGCTGTGCCCAGAGCATCGACCACGGCGGGGCCGGCGGCGAAAATCTGACTGAGGCCGCGCACCATCACGGAATAGTGGCTGGCTGCGATCCGCGCTGCGCCCAGCCCGGCAGTGGGACCTAGCGCCAGTGCGACGACCGGCACGGTATCCAGGTTGCGCACGACCTCCCCCCACATGTGGACCGCCGGAATATAGGTCGCGCCGATCATTTCCAGCGTCTTGACCGAGCCGCCGCCGCCGGTGCCGTCAATCATCCGGATCAGCGGCAGCTTCAGTTCGCGGGCCATCTTTTCGGCCTGTTCCATCTTGCGGCCAATCCCGGCGTCTGCCGCGCCGCCACGGATGGTGAAATCATCGGCTGTCGCTACCACCGGGCGACCGCCTACCGTGGCCTTGCCGAACAGAAACGGGGCGGGAAGCACGCCGGTCAGGTTGCCTTCGGCATCATAGCTGCCCTTGCCGGCAATCTTGCCGATTTCCCTGAAGGAGCCGGGATCGACCATCGCCGCCAACCGCGCGCGGGCATCCATTTTGCCGCGGCCGTGCTGGCGGGCAACCTTGTCTGCCCCGCCCATCGCCTCGGCCAGCTTTTCGCGAGCGCGCAGTTCCTTCAGTTCCTTGGCCCAGCTCATCTCGGATCGTGCCTCTCTCTGGCCGCTTGCCGGGCCTTGTTCTCGGTCTATCGCTAAGCGCTGTGCTTCGGCGCTGCAATGCCCCTTGCGCTTGCCTCCGCCCGACACTAGAGCGACCCGCAAAGCTTTTACCCACATATCCCACGGGGCACGATTGATGGACGACCGTTTCAACACCATCGCCGGTTGGACGCTATTTTCCGGCGTTGTTGCGCTTGGTCTCGCTTCGGTGAGCGGCCACTACTTCCGCGCGACCAAGGAAAACCGCCCTGAAAAGATGGGCTACGAGATCGAAGGCGTGGTTCAGGAAGGCGAAGGCGCTGCCGCTGCCATCCCGCTCGAAACCCTGCTCGCTAGCGCCGATGCGGCCAAGGGTGAAGCCACCTTCAAGAAGTGTGCCTCGTGCCACACCATCAACGCTGGCGGTGCCAACGGGATCGGCCCGAACCTGCACGAAATCGTCGGCGACGGTGTGGCGCAGGGCCGTGCGGGCTATGCCTTCTCGGATGCGCTGAAGTCTCACGGCGGCAAGTGGGATTGGGCTACGCTCGATTCCTGGCTTAAGAATCCGAAGGCCTTTGCGCCTGGTACCAAGATGAGCTTTGCCGGAATCGGCGACGCGGCTGAACGTGCAAACCTGCTGGTCTACCTGAACACGCAGGGTTCGAACCTGCCGTTGCCTGCCGCTCCGGCTGCCCCGGCAGCTGATGCCGCTGCCGCTCCTGCTGAAGGTGCTGCTGCTGCTCCGGCTGCGGAACCTGCCAAGAAGTAAGATTTTACCCGCAAGGGCTGGGCGAAGGGCGGCGGTCGCAGGACCTGCCGCCCTTTCTCATTCTGGTCCTTCGGCTCAGCCCTTGAAGCCCTGGGCGATGACATACCATTCGGACGAATCCTTGCGGCTTGCGGGCGGCTTGGCGTGCTTGACCGTGGTGAAGTGACGCTTGAGCAGGGCGAGCAGGTCGGTGTCAGTCCCGCCGGCCAGGACTTTCGCCACGAAGCCGCCGCCCGGCGCCAGATTTTCGATCGCAAAGTGCGCCGCGGTTTCGACAAGACCCATAGTCCGCAAGTGATCGGTCGCCTTATGGCCCACCGTGTTTGCGGCCATGTCGGATAGCACCAGATCCGGCGGGCCGCCCAGCGCATCGACTAGCAGCCCCGGTGCAGCATCGTCCATGAAGTCCATCTGGAACACGGTCACGCCTTCCAGCGGATCTGTCTCCAGCAAGTCGATCCCGACCACGCCGGCTTTGGGTGCCTGTTTGCGCACGACCTGGCTCCACCCGCCCGGCGCAATGCCAAGGTCGACCACGCGCTGCGCATTTTTGAGCAGGGTAAACTTCTGGTCCAGCTCGATCAGCTTGAAGGCAGCGCGGCTGCGCCAGCCGCCTTCCCTGGCCGCTTTTACATAAGGGTCGTTGAGCTGACGGGTCAGCCAGCGGGTCGAGCTGGCGGTCCGGCCTTTGCCCGTCTTGAGCCGTTCACCGGCGGGGCCACCTGAACGGCTCATCGTATTGTTCCTTCGCGTTTGGTGCGGCGCATAGTGGCGCGGGTGCGTTCGGCCAGGCCTTCGGACGCCATCAGGCTGCGCAGGATGCCCTCGCGGATACCGCGATCAGCAACGCCCAGTCGGTCAGCTGGCCATAGGTCAAGAATCGTTTCCAGGATCGCGCAGCCTGCGACGACCAGATCGGCCCGTTCACGCCCGATGCAGGCCAGTTCGCGCCGCGCCGGAATCGGCATGCCCGAAAGGCTTTCCGAAATGCCGCGCATCGCCTCGGCCGGGACAATCAGGCCATCGACCGCGCGGCGGTCATACTGCGGCAGTTCCAGGTGCAGGCTGGCCAGCGTGGTCACGGTCCCGCTGGTGCCGAGCAGGCGCAGCGGCCGTGCTGGGTCAATTTGCTGGACAGTGGGTTCCAACCGGGCCGCAAAGGGCGCCAGACTTTCCCGCACCCGGCGGCGCATATCAGCATAGCGGGCGGCCCGGGCGTCGGCATCGTCCGGTTCTGCGCCGCAGGTCTCCGTCAACGAAACCACCCCCCAGGGCACACTCATCCAGTCGACGATTCGCGGCAAGGGCGCATCGCCCTGTTCGACCAGCACCAGCTCGGTCGAACCGCCACCGATATCAAAGATCACCGCTGGGCCATCGCCCTGCTCCAGCAGGATGTGGCAGCCCAGCACGGCCAGACGCGCCTCTTCCTTGGCGCTGATGATGTCGAGCGCGATACCGGTTTCCCGGCGCACCCGGTCGATGAAATCGGGGCCGTTTTCAGCGCGGCGGCAGGCCTCGGTCGCAACCGAACGGGCCAGGTGGACGCGGCGGCGTTTCAACTTGTCAGCGCATACCTGCAGCGCGCCCAGCGCGCGGTCCATCGCGGCCTCGCTCAGCCGGCCGGAACCAGCCAAACCTTCCCCCAGTCGGACAACCCGGCTGAAGGCATCGACTACAACGAAGTTTTCACCTTGGGGCCGGGCAATCAGCAGGCGGCAGTTGTTGGTGCCAAGGTCGATCGCGGCAAAGCTCTGCCGCTGATGGGCGGAGGGATCGCGCCCGCTGGTCTGCGGGTCGATTCGTCCGGATCGGCCGTCCGGCCGGCGGGATGGCTTCGTGGGCCCGTTATCGGATAGGCTGGGCGCGCTGCGCTGGTCCTGTCCGGGTTCGAATCCCTGTCCTGCCTCCTCGCACACGGCCGGCGGAAACTTTTCCGCCATGACAATCACACTCTTATCATTATCCCGCCGGATGAGCGGGTACCTGACGCCATGCTAGCCGCCCCCTGTCGCAAGGGCAAGTCCAGCCGCTTGACGTTCGCGCATCGTCCGCCTAGAGGACCGCCCTCGTTGCCCGATCCTCTAACGGTAAGAGAGCGGACTCTGACTCCGTCAATCAAGGTTCGAATCCTTGTCGGGCATCCAACGCTTTTCACGATCTAAACGGCCCGCACTCGGCAACCGAGTGGCGGGCCGAACTGTTTTTGGGGTTGGCATCTCGTTAGAACCAAAGGAAAAGGCCGCATGACCGAACCAACCGACAAGCGCCTCAACCGCCGCCGCTTCTACAAGGCTGAGCAGGAAGCTTCCTTCGTCGAATCGCACCTTGCGTCGACCGCGCAGACTCGCAGTCCGGCTTACAAGCTGGCCTTCCGCGATACCGACTTCCTGTTGCGCGAAGAGTTGCGCCCGGTTCGCTTCCAGCTGGAACTGCTGAAGTGCGAAATGATGCTGGACGAAGCCCGGATCGGATCAACTTTGGTCTGCTACGGTTCAGCCCGAATTCCCGCACCTGAAGACGCCGAGGCGGCCTTGAGCACGGCAACCACGCCAGAGCGCAAGGCCGTGGTTGAGCGCCTTGTTGCGAAATCCAAATACTATGACGAAGCGCGCAAGCTGGGCCGGATTGCCAGCGAATGCGGCGTGGTCGAAAAGGGCATGCGGCAATTCGTGGTCTGCTCAGGTGGTGGACCGTCGATCATGGAAGCGGCCAATCGCGGCGCGGCGGATGTTGGCGCGGAAACGATCGGGCTCAACATTGTCCTGCCGCACGAGCAGGCACCCAACCAGTATTTCACGCCGGAGCTGTGTTTCCAGTTCCACTACTTCGCGCTGCGCAAGATGCATTTCCTGCTGCGTGCGCGGGCCGTCGCAGTGTTCCCGGGCGGGTTCGGCACGCTCGACGAGTTCATGGAGCTGCTGACCCTGATCCAGACTGGCAAGATGAAGCCAATCCCGATTCTGCTGTTCGGCGCCGAGTTCTGGAACAAAGTGATCAACTTTGAGGCGCTGGCCGATGAGGGCGTCATCAACCACGAAGACCTCAACCTGTTCCACTGGGTGGAGACGGCCGAGGAAGCCTGGGCCAAGATCGCCACGTTTTACGAGCTCGACTGAACTGCCTGGTGGCCGAGCGGCCCGCTGCCTGCCCCATATCCGGGGGCGGCCGCCAGCGCAGCACGCACGAACTGGCGGGCCTGTTCGATCGCCGTTACCAGATCGAGGCCAGCCCCCAGGCTGCAGGCAATTGCGCTCGACAGGGTGCAGCCGGTGCCGTGGGTGTGCCGTGTCACTATCCGCGGGGCTGACCAGACCAGCGGTTCGCTGCCAGGCAATACCAGCACGTCTTCAACCATTGGCCCATCGGCATCGCCGCCCTTGGCGAGATAAGCCACACCGCGCCGTGCCATAGCATCTGGCCCGCCCAGCGCAGCCAGTTCGGGCACGTTCGGCGTGGTCAGCGCAGCCAGCTGCATCAGTCGCTGGAACCCGGCGATTGTGTCTGCATCGGCCAGCACAGAACCGCTGGTGGCGATCATGACGGGGTCAAACACCACCGGCACACTGAGCTGCTCCAGCCGTTCGGCAACAACGGCGGCGATCTCTGGTGATCCCAGCATCCCGATCTTGATCGCATCGACGCCAATATCGCTGACGCAGGCATCGATCTGGGCTGCGACCATCGCCGGCGAAAGCGCCTCAACCATAGTCACGCCCAGCGTGTTCTGCGCCGTGATCGCCGTAATCGCGGTCATGGCATAGCCACCGAGCATGGTGATCGTTTTGATATCAGCCTGAATGCCAGCGCCGCCGGAGGAATCGGAACCAGCGATGGAGAGTACGCGCGGGGGCTTCACCCCTTGAACTTTCGCACCGTGCTGGGTGGATGCTTGTCCTGTTGCGTTTTGGTCCGGGTCGGGCGGTCCAGCAGCTCACCACCGCAATTCGGGCAACGCTCATCCAGGTTATCGGCACATTCGGCGCAAAAGGTGCATTCGAAGCTGCAGATGAAAGCGCCGGGCAGTTCGGCCGGCAGGCCAGTACCGCACTTTTCGCAATCGGGGCGCATCTCAAGCACTGGCAGCGTCCTTCACGGCGGCGCAGATTGCATCGACTACTTGTTCAACCTCTGCGGCATCATCGCCTTCGGCCATGACGCGGATCACCGGTTCGGTGCCGGATGGGCGGATGACCAGGCGCCCGCGGCCAGACAGCTGGGCCTCAGCCTCGGCAATCACTGCCTTCACGCGGGCGTCGTCCAGGGGCCCCTTTGAAGAATTCTGGCCTCCGGCAAAGCGCACGTTCTTGAGCAATTGC
>CAZNFV010000040.1:7945-15226 GCA_964572445.1 uncultured Novosphingobium sp.
CACCGGATCGAACAGGTGCATCAGCTCGCTGGCGCGCTTCCCGCTTTTCACGAGGGCAGCCAGGACCTGAAGCGCGGCGATCGTGCCGTCGCCGGTGGTGGCGTGATCCAGCATGATCATGTGGCCCGATTGCTCACCGCCAACGTTATACCCGCCGGCCTTCATCGCTTCGAGCACGTAGCGATCACCCACTTTGGCGCGAACCAGGCTGAGGCCCTTGCCATCGAGGAAGCGTTCGAGCCCAAGGTTTGACATGACCGTCGCCACGATCCCGCCGCCGCGCAGTTCCCCGCGCGCGGCGAGTTGGCTGCCGATCAGCGCCATGATCTGGTCGCCATCGACCGTTTGGCCCTTTTCATCGACTACGATCAACCGGTCGGCATCGCCGTCCAGGGCAATGCCGATATCGGCTCCGCTGGCGACGACGCTTTCCTTCACCAGATCAAGGTGGGTCGAGCCGCACTTGTCATTGATGTTGACGCCATTGGGCGAGACGCCAACCGCCACGACTTCGGCGCCGAGCTCCCAGATCGCCGAAGGGGCGACCTGATAAGCGGCGCCATTGGCGCAATCGACCACGATCTTCAGGCCATCGAGGCGGATATCGTCAGGCAGCGCGGCCTTGACCGCGTGGATATAGCGACCCCGAGCATCGTCAATCCGGCGGGCGCGCCCGATCTGCGGAGCAGGAGCCAGAGGCAAGTCCTGCGCCAGCATGGCCTCGATCGCCAGTTCATCGGCATCGGACAGTTTGAACCCATCCGGGCCAAACAGCTTGATGCCGTTGTCTTCATAAGGGTTGTGGCTGGCGGAAATCATCACGCCGACATCGGCGCGCAGTTCGCGGGTCAACAGGGCCACTGCCGGGGTTGGCATCGGGCCGAGCAGGATCACGTCCATGCCGACACTGGTGAACCCCGCGACCAGCGCATTTTCCAGCATGTAGCCCGAAAGACGGGTGTCCTTGCCGATCACCACGCGGTGTTTGTGCGTCCCGCGCAGGAAGCGGGTGCCCGCTGCCTGCCCGACTTTCATCGCCGTTGCCGCAGTCATCACGCCGGCATTTGTGCGCCCGCGGATCCCGTCCGTACCGAAATAGTTGCGTCCCATCACTTACCCTGTAGCACGCTAAGTCTTGTCATTTTGCTATGTCGCGCTGCACAGGCAATGTCACGCAGACAATAATCGAACGGGGAACGCATGTCCGCAACCGACCACAGCCCAGCCGCGGCCAGCAGCTTCATTCCTGATATCCGTGTGCCGGTGAAGTGGACGCTGGGCGGCCTGTTCGCTGGGCTGGTACTGGGGATATTGCTGGAAGGCACGGCACTGGCCGGCACAGTGCTGCCAATCGCCGACGTGATCGGCACGCTGTGGCTGCGCGGCCTGCAAATGACGATCGTACCGCTGGTTGCCGCGCTGCTGGTGATCGGAATCGTCCAGACGGTCGCTGCAGCCAAGGCCGGGCGGGTGGCGGTGACCTCGCTCGCGCTGTTCGCCACGATCCTGACCACCGGCACGGTCTTCACCGCCTTTGCCATGCCGGCCCTGCTTGATGCCTTCCCGATCCCGGCCGCCGCAGCCGAAGCGTTGCGTCAGGGCCTGACCGTCCAGCAAGCTGCCGACGTGCCAACCATTGCCGATTTCCTGAAATCGCTCGTCCCGGCCAACATCTTTGCCGCGGCTGCCGAGACAGCGATGATCGCGATCATTATTTTCTTCAGCCTGCTGGCGGTGGCGATTTGCCGCCTGCCGGATCAGCACCGCAAGCTGATGGTGACTTTCTTTGAGGCCGTCACCGGTACCATGCTGGTGATCATTGGCTGGGTGCTGTGGCTGGCTCCGCTGGGGGTCTTCGCCCTGTCACTGACCGTGGCGGGTCAAAGCGGGGCCGCCGCGCTGGGCGCATTGGCGCATTACATCGTTACCGTCGCTTCAATGGGCGGGGTTGTCCTGCTGCTGGCCTATGGCGTGGCGGTGATCGGCGCGCGCCAGCCGCTGCTGCGCTTCGCCCGTGCTGCTCTGCCGGTGCAGGCCATGGCGATCTCTACCCAGTCCTCACTCGCCAGCCTGCCCGCCATGCTGGCGGCCTGCCGCGCGCTGACGCTGCGAGAGACTACTGGCGAATTCGTGCTGCCGCTGGCCGTCGCGCTGTTCCGGGCCACCGGGCCGGCGATGAACCTGGCCGTGGCAATCTATGTCGCCAAGCTGGCCGGCATGGAACTGACGCCGCTCATGCTCGCGACTGGTGTGCTGGTGGCGCTGGCGACAACGATCGGTTCGGTCTCACTGCCGGGCGCGATCAGCTTCGTTACCGCAATCGGCCCGATCGCCATTGCCATGGGCGTACCAGTAGGCCCGCTGGCGCTGCTGGTCGCGGTGGAAGTGCTGCCAGACATTATGCGCACGGTCGGCAATGTGACGATGGACGTCGCTGTCGCAGCCACGGTTGACGAGTGGACTGACGAGCCTGCGGATCACAGCCCCTTGGCGTAGACCAGGTATTCCTTGTTGACCTTGGCCTCGATCGCATCGGCGATCGCGTTCATGCCCTGGTTGTCATCCAGCACCCAGCCGATCTCGCCGCGCTTGCCATCATAGCGGGTGGCGGCAGCATGGCGGATCGTCTCGATCATCATGAAGGCGAGCTGGCTGGCCATGCGGGTGGATTGCAGGCGCTTGACCACGCCCATCAGCGGCACGCGCATATCGGCCGGCTTGGTCCGCAGCATCCACCAGCCCAGCCTGATCCAGCCGAGCAATGACGGCTTGCCATTGCGGCCGACAGCCTTGAGCTGGATCTGGTTGGCATCGGGCAGGGTGATCATGAAGGCCACCGGCTCCCCATCATACTCCGCGATCCGCACCAGGTCTGGTTTGACTAGCGGCTTCATCTTTTTGGCGGTGTAGCTGATTTCCTGCGGGGTGAAGGGCACGAAGCCCCAGTTATCCGACCAGGCATCGTTGAGGATCGCACAGATGATTTCGACCTCACGGTCAAAGTTCTTCAGGCTGACGTCGCGGATGCGAATCCGGGCATTCTTCTCACCCGATTGGACAATCCGCTGGATCAGCGGCGGGAATGGCTTGGCGATTTCCAGATCATAGGTTGCCAGCTTCTTGACTGCGGCATAGCCGGCGCCTTCGATCCAGCCCTGGTGATGCGGCGGGTTGTGACCCATCATGATCATCGGCGGATGATCGTGGCCTTTGACCAGCAGGCCCGGCTCTTCCCAGACTGAGAGGGTCATCGGGGCCAGCACCTTGGTCATCCCCTGGCCGCGCAGCCATTGCTCAGCCCGGGCGATCAGAGCGGCGGCAACGGCGGCATCTTCGGCCTGCAGCGCACCCCAGAAGCCGGTTCCCGGGCCCATGCCCTGCTCGGTGGGCTGGGTCAGGGCCAGTTCGTCAATATGCGCGGCGATCCGGCCGACAACGGCTCCACCGCGCTTGGCGAGGAACAGCTGACAGCGGGCGTGATCAAAATAAGGATTGCCGCCCGGAGTGTATCGTTCAATTTCTTCAGAACGGAGCTGCGGCACGAAATTGGGATCTGCTGCATTCAGACGGTACTGGATATCGACAAAGGCCTCTCGTCCGGCCTTGTCGCTAACTTCTGTGATCACAATTTCCGACTGGGCCACGATGTTGCCTTTGTTTTATCGCATCTGCCACCACCTATGCCCGGCGAGGCGTCGTTAGCCAAGCATGGCGGCCCTCGGACAAGTGAATTACGGAACAAGCATGACTGCACACGAAGCCATTGCCGATACGACCAAGGGTTCGGGACGGGGCGCGGGTATTCCCGATGACATGACCATGCTCCGCGCCGCGGTCGAGCAAACCCGCGATATCTCCGCTGCGAAGGGTAGCATCTATTGGCCCGACCTGCTCGTTTCCGCCGGAATAGGCTATGCCGGTCTGACCGGTGCGATCATGCTGGATGATATCGGGCTGGCGGTGCTGGCCGGCGTGATCGCGGCGCTGGCGTTCTATCGCGCACTGCTGTTCATTCATGAGCTGACCCATATCCACCGCGATGCCCTGCCGGGGTTCCGTCTGGGGTGGAACCTGCTGGTGGGTGTGCCGATGATGATGCCGTCGTTGATGTACGAAAACGTCCACACCCTGCATCACGCCCGCACGCGCTATGGCACGGTGGAGGATCCTGAATACCTGCCGCTGGCGCTGATGAAGCCGTGGTCCCTGCCGATGTTTATCCTGGCTGCGCTGCTGCTGCCGATCGGTCTGCTGATCCGTTCAGCCTTGCTGGTGCCGCTGGGGGTGATCGTACCGCCGCTGCGCCGGCTGGTGTGGCAACGCGCCTCGGCGCTGTCGATCAATCCGGCCTTCCGCCGCCGCCCGGCCGAAGGGGAATTTGCTCGTCAGGTCTTCTGGCAAGAACTGGGCGCATCGGCCTGGGCGCTGTTCCTGCTGTGGTATGCCGCGCTGTATGACTGGCGGCCGCTGGCAATTGGTCTGGCCGTGATTTCAATCACCGCCGTGCTCAACCAGGTCCGCACGCTGGTCGCCCACCTTTGGCAGAACGAGGGCGAGCAGATGACGGTTACCGCGCAGTACCTCGATTCAGTCAATGTCCCGCCGCCGGGGCTGCTGGCGGAACTGTGGGCCCCGGTCGGGCTGCGCTATCACGCGCTGCATCATCTGCTGCCCAGCCTGCCTTATCATGCGCTGCCCGAAGCCCATCGCCGTCTGGCGGCGCAGCTTGGCGGGCAGTCGACCTATGCCAAGGCGAACTATCCGGGCCTGCTGCCGCTGGTCGGCCATCTCGCCAAAAGCACGATGAAGCCGCGCTAAGTGGTTACTCTTCGGTCTTGACCAGCACGGCTTCGCCGACCAGCGCGAACAATACGAACGGCGCCCAGGCAGCGATCAGCGGCGGGTAACTGCCAAAGTTGCCCATGGCGAGCGCCGCATTATCGATCACGAAATAGGTAAAGCCCAGCGCCATGCCGATGATCGCACGGATCAGCAATTGGCCTGATCGCGCCAGACCAAAGGCGGCGATCGCCCCCAGCAGCGGCATCAGCAGCGCGGCGAGCGGGCCAGAGAACTTGTGCCACCATTTGCCTTCCAGCTCACTGGTGCGGCGGCCCTGAGCCTTCAGTGCCTGGATCGACTGGTAAAGCTCGACGAAATTCTGCCCATCGGGATCGACCTTGCTCATCGCCACTTGGGCCGGTGTGATGCGCTGGGCCAGGATCGTCGGTTGCAGCTCAACCCGGCGGGTGCCGCGGACATCAAAACTGACCGGCTGGTCCAGTCGCCAGCCGGGGTTGGCAAAGGTGGCGTGCGGCGCGCGGATCTGTTCCAGCACCATGCCGGTCGCATCGCGCCGGTACCAGGTGACATTGTCCATCCGGGTCAGCTTGCCGGTGCCGCTGACGGCGCTGGCCGCCAGGATATGCGGCCCATCAGGCAGGTAAACGTTGCTGCGGACCTTGGCATCGGGCGGGACCTGCCGGAACTCAACCGCCTGCCAGGCCTTGAGCGTGCCCGCCGCGCGGGTCACCACGGTTTCGTTGAAGGCAAAGCTCACCACCGAGATGGCAGCAGCCGTCAGCAGCAGTGGTGCCAGCACCTGGTGGGCCGAAAGCCCGGCCGCTTTCATCGCCACGACCTCGCTATTCTGGTTCAGCGTGGCCAGGGTGATGATCGTGGCGAGCAGCACCGAATAGGGCAGGAACCGGGCGATCAATTGCGGCGCGCGTAATGAAACGTATTGCCACAATTGCGCTTCGCCATTGCCGGGGACACCCAGAATTTTGCCGCTTTCGGACAGCAGGTCGAGCGTCTGGAGCACCAGGACCAGCATCACCAGCACGGCCAGAATCCGCACGATGAACAGCTTGGCGAGGTACCGGGTCAATGACGGCGAAGGGAAGAATTCGAGCTGCATCAGGCCCCCGCGATCCGGTTGCGGTTAAGCCGGGCGGCAAGGTTGCGGCCCCACTTGCCCAGATTATCCGCAAACCGTTCCAGCGCTCCGATCGCTTGCCCGCCGGGAACATAGGCTACCCGCCAATACATCCACATGATCAACGCCGAAAAGGCGATGAACGGTCCCCACAGCGCCAACAGCGGAGAGACCCGCCCCAGTGCGGAAACCGCCATGCCGTATTCGTTGACCTTGTGATAGGCGACCACCATCACGATCGACAGGAACAGCCCCAGCGCCGAGGTTGATCGCTTCGGCGGGATCGCCAGCGCCACGGCCAGCAAGGGCAGCAACAGCATCATCGCGACTTCGACCAGGCGGAAGTTCAGGCTGGCGCTGCTTTCATTGCGCAGCTGCTGATCGGCCCGGTCACTCCAGGTGATGCGCAGCAGTTCGGGCAGGAAATATTCGCGCTCTTTCCCGCCGCGCTGGCGAAAGGCTTCAACCGCCGGCAGGTCAATCGGCAGATCGTGGCGCGTAAAGCTGAGCACGCGGGGGGGCTGGCCCGGCGTATCCTGCACGATCTGGCCGTCAGTCAGGCGCAGGATGATCGTATCGGGGCTGTCCTTCAGCGCCAGGAAGCGCCCTTCGCGCGCCGAGATCGACAGGACCTGGCCCTGGGGCGACGCGACGCGGGCAAAAATCCCGATCAGCTGGCGGCCTTCTTCGCGGCTCTGCTCAATCCGCAAGGCCATCTTGTCTTGCAGGGTGGTGAATTCACCCACCTTGATCGAGGCGCCCAGCGCCCCGGACCGCAGCTCGAACTGAAGCTCTTCATAGTAATAGCGCGACAGCGGCTGGAGATAGCTGACGATCACCAGGTTCAGCGCGGCCAGCACCAGCGTGATCATGTAAGGCACGCGCAGCAGCCGGGTATAGCTGAGCCCGACGGCGCGCATCGTATCCAGCTCGCTGGTGGTGGCCAGTTTGCGGAAGGCCAGCAGGATGCCCAGCAGCAGCCCTAGCGGGATCGCCAGGCTGGCATATTCGGGTAGCAGGTTGGCCAGCATCCGGAACACGACCGAAACCGGTCCGCCTTCGGTCGCCACGAAGTCAAACAGCTTGAGCATCTTGTCGAGCACCAGCAGCGATGCGGCGATCACGAAGACGCCCAGCATCGGCATCAGCACGAGCCGGAAGATATAGCGGTCAATGGCGGGAAGGGACTTCACGAAGCGGCCAGCTGCTATCCTGTGGGGCGTCCTGGGATTTGCCGGCCGCCGGGTGGGCCTGTTCCATAGCCGGGGCGCGGCGGGTCTGAAAGCGTGAATTGCTTTGCCGGCCGATCCTGGACACGGTGACCCGAGATAAGTTTGGAGATT
>CAZNFV010000041.1:0-14755 GCA_964572445.1 uncultured Novosphingobium sp.
TGGCCTTGTCCGGGCCGGCGCTGGGGGATGCGACCGATCCTGAAGCGATTATCGTTACTGGCCGCGCATTGGATGCGCCTGCGGGGCAGCGTGCCTTTGCCGGCGATGTCCTGACTGCGGAGGATATCCGCACGCTCGCTTCGGGGCGGATCGAGGACCTGCTTGGTCGCGCGCCGGGGATTCAGCAGTTCCGGCGTTCCGACAGCCGCTCTTCCAACCCGTCAGCACAAGGGATCACCCTGCGCGGGCTGGGAGGTAATGCTTCCAGCCGGACGCTGGTGCTGCTTGATGGCGTGCCGCTGGTCGACCCGTTTTTCGGGTATGTGCCGCTGTCGGCCCTGCCGCCTGAGCGCTTGGAGTCTGTCCGGGTGCTGCGCGGCGGCGGGGCCGGGGCCTTTGCGGCCGGAGCCGTGGCCGGGACGATCGACCTGGCGAGCGCCGGGCCGGACACGCTGGGCCTGGTTTCCGCCGCTGCGCTGATCAATGACCGGGGTGAGAGCGAGCTGTCTGCTTCGTTGGCGCCACGCCTTGGCAACGGGTTTGCGGTTGTCACGGGCCGGTGGGACCGGGGGCGGGGGTTCTTCACTACGCCTGATGCCCAGCGGGTGCCTGCCTCGGTCCGCGCACGGTTCGATAGCTGGTCAACGGGCTTGCGGGCGGTGGCGCCGCTCACGCCTGAGGTTGAACTTCAGGCCCGCGCGCTGCTGTTCGATGATCGCCGCACCCTGCGCTTTGCCGGGGCCGATACCAGTGCCAGCGGGCAGGACGCCAGTTTGCGGCTGGTCGGGCGCGGGGCCTGGCAGTTTGAGGCGCTGGGCTATGTCCAGGCGCGCGATTTTTCCAATGTTGTGATTTCATCGACCAGCTTCCGCAAGACGCTGGACCAGCGCCGCACGCCGGCAACAGGTCTGGGTGCGAAGTTCGAGCTGCGCCCGCCGGTTGGTAAGGGGCAGACGCTGCGGCTTGGCATCGATTGGCGGCGGCAGCGCGGTGAGATGCAGGAAGAGGCCTATAGTGCCGTGACTGGACAGGTGACCGCGCGGCGCAAGGCAGGCGGGGTTAACTCGGACCTCGGGCTCTATGCCGAGCATGACTGGCGGCTTGGCCGCGCACTGCTCACGTTGAGCGCGCGGGGCGACCGCTGGGGAGTGGCCGGGGGCTTTTTCCGGGAGGCCAATGCCGCCGGCACCGTCACGACCGACCGCAGTTTTGCCAATCGCTCCGGCTGGCAGGAAAGCCTGCGCGGCGGGCTGCTGGTGGAAGCTGCGCCCGGCCTGTCGCTCCGCGCTGCGGCTTACAGTGGATTGCGCCAGCCGACGCTTAACGAGCTTTACCGGCCCTTCACGGTCTTCCCCGTTACCACCCGCGCCAATGCCGCGCTGGAGAATGAGCGGCTGGCAGGCTTTGAAGGCGGGCTGGACTGGACCCCGCTGCCCGACCTGACTCTGCGCCTGACGGGGTTCGATAACCGGGTGAAGGGGGCAATCGCCAATGTCACCATCGGCCCCAACCTGCGCGAACGGCGCAATGTTGATGCGGTCCATTCGCGCGGGATCGAGGCGTCGGCGGCGGCGAAACTGGGCCAGGTCAGCCTCGATGCAGCGCTGTCCTGGCTTTCGGCGCGGGTTGAAGCCAGTGGGGCCTCGCTGGCACTGGATGGCAAACGCCCGGCGCAGGTCCCGCGGCTAAGCGCTAGCGCGACTCTGGCTTGGCGTCCCGCAGACCGCTGGCTGCTGAGCGCCAGCCTAAGGCGCACCGGGGCGCAGTGGGAAGATGATCTTGAGACGGATCTCCTGCCCGCCGCGACCACGCTTGATGCCGTGGCCGAACTGCCGCTGGGCCGGCGGCTGTTGCTGGTGCTGCGGGCCGAGAACCTGACCGATACGCAGATCATCACCCGCAATCAGGGCGGCAGCCAGGATCTGGGTGCGCCGCGAACGCTGTGGGCCGGTTTCCGCATTTCCATGTGAGGCCGCTTGGCTTAGGAAAGTTGCAAAGGACAACCGGAGGGATTCGATGGCTACGCAGTTGAAGCGCAAACTCGATTGCAGCGAGGCCGAATGGCAGGCCCGGCAAGAGCTGGCTGCTTGCTACCGGGTGTTCGATCACCTCGGCTGGAGCGAGTCGATCTATAACCACATCTCGCTCAAGGTGCCGGGCGAGGATGGGGCCTTCCTGATCAACCCTTATGGCCTGCACTATTCCGAAGTCTGCGCCAGCAATCTGGTAAAGATCGATATCGACGGCAACACGCTGGATGGCAGCCCCTATCCGGTCAACAAGGCGGGCTTCACTCAGCACGCCTATTTCCACCGGCATGTCGAATGGGCCCACGCGATCTGCCACACCCACACCACCGCCACCATGGCGGTGTGCAGCATGGAAGGCGGGCTGCAGCCGGTTAACTTCTATGCCTGTAACTTCATCGGCAAGCTGAGCTACCATGATTTTGAGGGTGTCACCGTCCGCGAGGAAGAGGGTGAGCGTCTGCTCGCCAATCTGGGTGACAATCGCATCCTGATGCTGCGCAATCACGGTCCGGTTATCCTGGGCCGCTCGATCGGAGAGATCTTCATCCAGCACTGGTCATTGCAGCGCGCCTGCGAGATCCAGCTGGCGACGATGGCCGCTGGCAAGCCGGTGATGATCCCGGACGAAGTCGTGGCCGTGCACCAGCGCGATGTCGGACAGGTTCGTCTGCCCGGCGGTCCGGGCAAGGCGGATTTCGATGCCTGGGTGCGGATTATCGACCGGACCGACCGCAGCTGGCGCGATTAGGTCAGCGACGGGCGGGGGGCAGATAGATTGGCATGGTAAGCCTGACCGTTAATGAGCGTCAGCTGGCGTTTGACCTGGACCCGCAGACGCCGCTGCTGTGGGCACTGCGCGATGGTGCAAACCTGACCGGCACAAAATATGGCTGCGGGGCCGGTGATTGCGGCGCCTGCATGGTCCTGATCGATGGTGAAGCTGTGCAATCGTGTCAGCTTACCCTGGCTCAGGCCGAAGGCCGGGTGGTGACGACGATTGAGGGTCTATCCCCTGATCGCTCGCACCCGGTGCAGCAGGCCTTGGTGGCGCAACAGGCGATCCAGTGCGGCTTTTGCACTCCCGGCATCGCAATTGCCGCTGCGGCGCTGCTTGCGCGCAATGCCGATCCCAGCCCTGACGATATCAAGGCTGCCGTGCCCAACCTATGCCGCTGCGGGGTCTACCCGCGTTTGGTTGAGGCGATCCAGCGCGCCGGGCGGGTGATGCGGCGGCTGGAGACCATTGATCCGGTGCCCGCACCTGGCACTTCACCCGAGGATGCGGCGCGCGCCGTTCCTGCCATCAAGGCACCCTGAATTTCACGGAGAATCCGATGCTGAACCAGCCACTGACCCTGCCTTGCGGGGCTGTCTTGCCGAACCGCCTGGCCAAGGCGGCCATGACCGAGGGTCTGGCCGATCCGCTGGGCCGGCCCACGGCTGAGCTGGAGCAGCTTTACCGGGTCTGGGGTGCTGGTGGCTGCGGCATGCTGTTATCGGGCAATGTCCAGGTCGATGGTGATCACCTTGAACGCCCGGGCAATGTGATCCTTGATCGCCCTGCCGATGCGGCGATGATTGATGCGCTCCGTCGCTGGACGGGCGCGGCCAAGGCTAACGGCTCGGCCTTCTGGGCGCAGATCAGCCACGGCGGGCGGCAGACGATGAAGCCGGTCAATCCGCATCCCAAGGCGCCATCGGCAGTCAAGCTGGGACTGCCGGGCGGGCAGTTTGGTGAGCCGGTGGCCCTGACCGAGCCGGAGATCGTCGATCTGATCGCGCGCTTTGCCAGTGCGGCGCATTCCTGCCGCGAGGGCGGGTTCGATGGCGCGCAGATTCATGCCGCCCACGGCTACTTGATCTCACAGTTCCTCAGCCCGCGTTCGAACCAGCGGAGCGATCAGTGGGGCGGGAGTCTGGAAAACCGCGCCCGGTTCCTGCGCGCGGTGGTGCAGGCGACGCGGGCAGCGGTTGGTCCAAAATTTGCAATATCGGTCAAACTCAACAGTGCTGATTTCCAGAAGGGCGGCTTTGCCTTTGAAGACAGCCAGACTGTTGCCGGCTGGCTGGCCGATGACGGGGTTGATCTGATCGAGATTTCAGGCGGGACCTATGAGCAGCCGAAGCTGCTGGGGATCGAAGGGATGGAACCAGTCGAGCAGCCCGGCGTCAAGGCATCTACCCTGGCGCGCGAAGCCTATTTTGTCGATTTTGCCCTCGCCATGAAGGAAGCAGTCAAGGTGCCGTTGATGGTCACCGGCGGCTTCCGCAGCCGCGCAGCGATGGAAGAGGCACTGGCGCGCGGGGCTGCGGATGTGATTGGACTGGGGCGCCCGCTCTGTGTTGCGCCAGATGGCGCGGCGCAGATCCTGGCCGGGGCAGATGGCCTGCCCCGCGCCGAAAACGGCCTGGGGCTATTTCCCGATTGGCTCGCCTTCCTGAAGCGGGTGCCGATGCTGCGCGCGGTCGATGGCTTTGCCGGGCAGTTCTGGTTCTATGCCCAGATCGCCGCATTGGGCCGGACCGGCCAGACCGCACCGGACTGTTCAGTCTTCGCCGCGATGCGCGAAGTGGAGAGCGGCAACAAGCGCTGGCTGGCAGAGCGGCGCAAAGCTTAAAACCGCAGCTTCGCCCCCAGCCTCACGTTCAGCGGGGCGCCGGTGCTGATGTTGTTATCGGTGTGGGCGCTGGGGAAGTAATCCGTGTTGGTCAGGTTCTCGGCGTTCAGTTGCAGCTGCACCGCGTCGGATACCTTGTAGAACACGGCCGCATCGATCCGGGTGAAGCCGGGCAAGCGCACGGCATTGCTGATCGTGGCGAACTGCTGCGACTGGCGCACCGCGCCGAGGGCCACCCCAAGTCGGTCGGTCAGGTCATAGCGACCCCAGGCTGAGAACTGGTGGCGGGGAAGCTGGGCCAGGCTTCGTCCAGCCGGAGCCGCTGCGGTGGTGGAGACGATCTCGCCGTCCTCCAGCGCATAGCCCAGCGTGACCTGCAGGCCCTTGGTGAGCTGGCCGACCATGGCAAGTTCGAAGCCCTTGGTCCGGCTTTCACCGGTTTGCACCACCACGCCGGTGACCGGATCGTTGGCCCGCGTGTTGGTGCGATCGATCTGGAACAGGGCGACGGTAAAGGCCAGCCGCTCAGTCAGGTCCCACTTTACCCCGGCTTCGAGGTTGCGGAACTCTTCCGGCGCAAGGCTGGCGGTGGTCGCGTCGAGCACGGTGAACTGGTCGCCCGATTGCGGCAGGAAGCTTTTGGCGTAGCTGGCGTAGAGTGAAATGTCCTCACGCGGCTTTAGGATCAGGCCGGCGCGCGGGCTCCATTTCCCGTCGCTGCGGGCCGCGCCAAAGGCAGTGATCCGATTGGTCGAGGTGATGCGGAAATCGTCATAGCGCAGGCCCAGCACGACCTTGACCAGATCACCCAGATCAATCTGGTCCTGGACATAGGCTGACAGCGCCCGAACCTTTGACAGGCTGGAGCGACTGCTCGCGCCAAAGCTGACGGTGGGCAGGATCAACCGTTCAGCCAAGGGCACGGTGATCCGGCTGGTGCTGCCAAAGGCGGCTTCGCTGCGCTTCGCATCGGTCAGTTGGTCGCTTGCCTCGAAACCAACGAGCAGCTGATGGCCGATCGCGCCGGTTTTGGCGTTCCAGACCAGATTGCCCTGGACCGTCCAGTTTTCGCGGATCGTATCGCTGTTATAGCCTTCCAGCTCGACCGTGGTGAGCGTGGCGGGCGCGCGGGCGTACACGTTGCCATAGTACTTGTCATAGTGGGCATATTGCGCGGTCAGGTTGGCCGACAGCGCATCGCTGACATCATGGTCCAGCCGGGCGCGGGCGATATGCGCCTGGACCGAGCTGTGGTTGGCGGTCGGGCTGCCAAAGAACGTCTCGTCATAGCCACGCAGCGGGGCGCCGGCGAACGAGGGTACGCCACGATCAGTGACGCGCTGATCATCGGCATATTCGTAGCCAAGCACCAGCCGGGTCGCTTCGCCCAGCTTCCAGCCGAGCGTCGGGGCGATCCCGATGAAATGGCCGTCGTAGAAATCGCGATGGTTGGCGAAGTCTTCGTAAGTCGCATTCAGCCGCGCGGCGAAGCTGTCGCCGAGGGGCTGGTCAAGATCGGTGGCGAGCGACCAGCCACCGAAGCTGTCTACCCCGCTGGCAAAATCAGCCCGGCTCTTGTCAAACTCAGGTGCCTTGGAAACCCGGTTGACCACGCCGCCGCCGCCGCCCCGGCCGAAGATCAGCGCGTTGGCGCCCTTCAGCACTTCGATCCGGTCGATGTTGTAAAGCGAGCGATAGTACTGCGCATCATCGCGCAGCCCGTCGAGAAAGAAGTCTGCCGTGGTGCTCTGGCCGCGCAAGGTGATCTGATCGCGGTGGCCTTCGCCCTGACCCAGAACAACACCGGGGACATAGCGCAGCGCGTCATTAAGCGATTCGACGCCCTGATCATCCAGTTGTTCGCGGCTGAGCACTGTGACGGTCTGCGGCACGTCGATCAGCGGGGTTTCGGTCTTGGTCGCCGTGCGGGTCTTTTCGATGCCATAGCCGTCTGGCACGCCGTAAACGATAATTGCCGGCGCATCTGCCGCTTCGGCCATCACTTCGCCATGCGCGGACGTTGCCATAGCAAGGCCGGGCAGCACGGTCGAAGCGAGGAGGGCAAGGCGCGCAGCGGTTTTCATCTGATCCCAATCTTGCGAATGATTTGCAATAACAAGATTGCCGCTAATGCGAATCGCTCGCATTGACAAGGATCAAATTGCCGCACCGGCCTATTTTGCTAAGAGGCTGCGACGAACCGAAGGGAGCTCTCGTGAAAGCAACGATCTGGCATAATCCGGCCTGCGGCACCTCGCGCAAGACGCTGGCAATCCTGCAGGAGACGCCGGGAGTGGAGGTCTCTGTGGTTGAATATCTGGTCAACCCGCCAGGTATTGAGAAGCTCGCCCAGCTCTATCGCGATGCCGGGATGACCCCGCAGCAGGGGCTGCGCTTGCGCGGTACTGACGCTGAGGAGCGCGGCCTGCCGGCTGCCGATGCGGCTCAGGTGCTGGCGGCGATGGCCGCGGAGCCGAAGCTGATCGAACGGCCGCTGGTTGAAACCGATAAAGGCGTGCGCCTCTGCCGCCCGCAGGACCGGGTGCTCGAGATTCTCTAGCGCCGCTCCACCAGATCCTCGTCCGCGCTCAGGCCTTTTAGGCCGAGCACCAGGACCGCGAGGCACAGCAGTTCGATCACGGCAAAGCCGATCCATGAAGAATGGCCATAAAGCCATACGCCGACCGCGGGGGCGACGATATAGGCCGCCCCGTTGACGGAGGCGACAATGCCGGCCGACTGGCCCTGCTCTGCCCGGCTGACTGCCAGCGAAGCGCCGGCGGTAAAGCCAGGCCGGAACAGGCCGAAGCCCAGGCAGGCGATGGCGGTGCCGATGGTGATCGCATGAAGGTCCTGGGCAACGGCCAGCAGAGCCACGCCCATGGCCGCAAGGCTGACCCCCCACAGTGCCGAGGCCCGGGGGCCAAGCTTCCACAGCGGGATAATGCCCCATTGCGCCAGCAGGGTGGCAATCGCCCCCGACATCAGCACAACCCCGGTCGGTCCGGCCCCCGCCATCGGCGTTGCGCGCAGCCCCAGCCGATCGAGGACCAGAAAGCCGACAATGCCCATCACCATGGCTTGGGCATGCCCACCCAGCAGGCCAGAGATCAGCCAGGGACGGATCCGGCGATCAGTCCATTTCAGGTCTGGCACTTCGGGCGGCAGAGCGCCGTCATCGGCTTCATCGCCGGCATCGCGCATCCGCGAATCCGAATTGGCGCTGAAGGGCGCAGCCAGCACTTCGCCGCGCGCGGCATAGGCCGGGGCGTCGTCTGGCAGCCGCAACCGCAGGGCAATCAGGACCACCACGGCGATCAGGGTAAAGGCAACGAACGGGCTAACGAGGCCGAGCCCCGGCAGGATCAGCAGCGGCGCGAGCGCGGGCCCCAGCACCGTGCCCAGCCCGAAGCTGGATGAAATCAGCGAAAGCGACTGGGTCCGCTCGGCCCGGCTGGTGCGGCTGGCAACATAGGCCTGGACTGCTGGCGGCGCGGCCGATCCAAACCCACCATAAAGCGAGCGGCAGGCCGCAAAGAGCAACAGAGTGCCGATTGCGCCAAGATAGCCGTTCAGGCCCAGCCACAAGGCCAGCCCGCAGAGGCCAAAGCTGGAAATGAAGCCCATCAGCCCCAGCGCCATCATCGCCTTGCGGCCGCGCCGGTCGCTGCGCCGCGCCCAGAACGGGGCGCAGAGCATCCAGAGCAGCGCTGACCAGGTATAGGCCAGGCTGATCCAGAAATCCTGGACATGCAGTGCCGTGCCGATCGACGGCATCACGGACTGCATCGCGGTGTTGCCCGCTGCCGTCACCAGCATGACTGTGAAAAGTAGCGCGACCCGGCTGCGGGGCAGGCTGGCGGTCACGCTGCCGGCGGTGCCGGGCACTGGTGTCTCAAGTTGGGTCATCGTTTCTGACCCTATGTCCGTCGCATCCGCCTTGCAATGGCCCGGCAAATTTGTGAAACGATCTATGCATTGCCGCGTATAACAGGATCCAGCCGCCCGCATGACCTTTACCGAGCTTGCCCGCCAGCCGCTTGCGGCCCGTATCAAACGCCGGATCAAGCATGCGATGGGCCCCTGGGGGGTCTTCCTGCAAGGCTTCATTGAACATCCGGTAATGGTCGGTTCGATCATTCCTTCATCGCGGTTCACCATCGCCAAGATGCTGAAGCCGGTGCAGTGGGATCAATGTCGGCTGTTCGTTGAATATGGCCCCGGAGTGGGAACCTTCTGCCGGCCAGTGCTGGAACGATTGCCGCGTGACGGCCGGCTGATCGTGATCGACACCAACCCGCTATATATCGATTATCTGAAGGCCACGATCAGTGACAGCCGGTTCATACCCGTGCTGGGATCAGCGGCCGACGTGGAGGATATCGTTCGCGCCCACGGTTTCGAACATGCTGACTATGTCTTGTCGGGCCTGCCGTTTTCAACTCTGCCAGAGGGAGTTGGCCCCGCGATTGCGGCCGCCACGCACCGCGTGCTTCGCCCGGGGGGAGCCTTCCTGGTCTATCAGTTCAGCGCCAAGGCGCGTGACTTCATGGCGCGGCATTTCACCCGGATTGATGCGGATTTCGAACCGCTGAACGTGTTGCCGTGCAAGCTGTTCTGGGGCTGGAAGGACTAGGCTCTACTCAATCGGGATGACGGGCGAGGGCGCTTCTGCATGGGCCAGCTGGCGATGCGTTGAGGCGTAGATCGCCATAAAGAAGATCGCCATCACCGCCTGCAGTGCCGCCGAAACCAGCGTGCCCAAGGCCGTGCCCAATTCCATGCCCAGCACCAGGCGCAGCACCAGATCGGCCAGTCCGCCAACCAGCAGGACGACGATCCCAAAGCCAATCAGCAACAAGGCATAGAACACCAGCAGCCGCCCGGCATTGCCGCGGGTCAGGTCCCAGGACCGGCGCAGTGCGACCAAGGGGCTGCGGATTCCATCGACCATCACCACGGGCGGGACGAGGGAAATCCGCACCATCACATAGACCAATGCAGCCAGACATGCGCCAACCACCACGGTCACCAGCGCCTGCACGCCGGTCAGCGCGGCCAGCGTGATCGGGATCATGGCAGCCAGGGCAAAGCCCATTCCCGCCAGCAATTGCGCCCCGATCACCGGCAGCGCGCCGTGGAAGGCCAGCTTCAACGCCTCACTCACGGTCGGGCGCGTCCGGTCGGTATAGAGGGCCAGCATCGCCAGAGTGCCGATCACCTGACAGACTGCCATGCCCAGCAGCCACGGCCAGGCACTGTCGTAATAGGCGGAAAGCGTGGCCATCAGCGCGTTGCTGTCAGCTCCGGCAGCCGGCTGTGGCGGTGGAGCCAGCACGCCGACGGCAAAGCTGGGCAAGACCAGGAAGACCCCGGCCAGCGCCCAAAGCACGTCTCGGTTGCCAGAAACAAGCGCAACAGCTTGTTGCCAGGCCCGGTTGCTATCAAACCGCATGGGTAGCTCTCCCTTGTTAAGGCCCCTTGATAACAGCAGCAATTGCCGCCACGCAACGCGTGATGATTCAAGCCCTGCCCAAGACGATCGAATGGCGCTGCGATACGGCGCAGGTGCCCTATCGCACTGCGCTCGATTTCATGACCGACCGCAACGCCGCGATCGCCGCAGGCACGGCGGATGAGCTCGTCTGGCTGCTGGAGCACCCGCCGGTCTATACCGCCGGGACCAGCGCCGCAGCCGCAGAACTGCTCGATTCTCGCTTCGAAGTGGTCGAGGCCGGGCGCGGCGGTCGCTATACCTATCATGGCCCGGGGCAGCGGGTTGGCTATGTCCTGCTCGATTTGAAACGCCGCGCGCGTGACGTGCGCGGTTTTGTCCATGCGCTGGAAGGTTGGGTGATCGCTACGCTCGCCGATTTCGGCGTTGAATCCTGGCGCAGCGCGGGCCGCGTCGGCATCTGGACCTGCGATATCGACGGACGCGAGGCCAAGATCGGCGCAATCGGCGTGCGCATTCGCCGCTGGGTGACGATGCACGGTTTCTCGGTCAATCTCGATCCGGACTTGTCGCACTTTGGTGGAATCGTCCCCTGCGGGATCGAAGAGTTCGGCGTGACCAGCCTTGCGCGGCTGGGCCATGCCGTGGATATGCCGACCTGGGACGCAGCCATGCTGGCCCGTGCCCCGGAATTCCTGGCCGCGCTTGAACGGCCCTGCCCGCAGGAGTGATTGTCGATGCGTAACCTGCCAATCCTGATCCTTGCGCTGGCCCTGACCGCCTGTGGTTCGGACAAGAAGGACGAAGGCGCCGGTAAGGCCGAGGGGCAGATTCTTTCGTCCTCGGTCAGTGACGCGATGTTGCCGCTCGATACGGTCCGCTCACAGGCGCCCTTGGCACCAAAGGTAGAGCCCAAGGGCAAGAGCGATGCCGAAGCGGACGCAGCGGCAACCGATGCTGCTGCGGCCACCGAAGAGGCACCCGCTGCACCCCCGGCGCCGGCTGAAACGCCAGCAGGCTAGGGCCGCTCTTCGCCTTCCAGTGGCGGGGCGGATGGCCGCTCTGCCACCCGGGCCAGCACCAGCCCGGCGGCGACCAGTGCCATCCCGAACAGGTCCGGCAGGCCCAGCACTTCGCCGAACCAGATCCACCCGATTGCGACCGAAACCGCCGGTTGAGTGAGCAGCGCCAGACCGATAACCAGCGGCGGGAAGTGGCGCAGGGCATAGACCAGCAGACCTTGCCCGATGAGCTGGCTGGTGATGGAAAGCGCGATCACCGGCCCCCAGTTCGTTGGCCAGAACGGCTCACCCAGCAGCAAAGCGCCACCGGCCATCACCGGCAGGCCGATCAGGCTGGACCAGAACAGCAGCGCCCAGCTGCCCAGCACGGCGCGCCCACGCTGTGCGAGCAGGATGTAAAAGGTATAGAGGAACCCGGCGAGCAGGCAGAGCAGGTCACCGATCAGGGTTGTGTGGTCGATCTGCAGGCTGCGCCCCAACAAGACCGCAGAGCCGACAATTGCTGCACCAAAGGCCAGCCATTCGGCCGTGCGCGGCAATCGCCGGAGCGCGATCAGGCCCCAGGCCGCGATCAGGATCGATCCGGCATTGCCAAACAGGGTGGCATTGCCGAGCCGGGTCAGCTCAATCCCCAGGTGCCAGCTCGACAGATCAAGCGCGAAGAACACGCCCCCCGCCAGGACCCCCCACAGCACGGTACGCGGCGCCCCGGTCAAGGGCTGGCGATTGGCCCGCGCAAGCAGGACGAAGAACGGCACAGCCAGCGCCAACCGCCAGAACCCAGCCGAGACCGGGCCGCTATCGGCCAACCGCACCCACATCGGGCCCAGCGCCAGGGCGACATTGCCGCCCAGCAAGGCTGCGAGATGGATCGGCCGGGCACCGGCGTCTGCGTGATGGGCCATTGCCTTGCTCATCGCCATGCCTTAGCCGCTCGGTTAAGAATGCCAAACCAAATGGTAGCAAAGTTCACAGTGGAGGCTCCCTTGCACGACGCCCTGTTCCAGCCTGTTTCGCTCGGCACGATCGAATGCCCCAATCGCGTGTTGATGGCCCCGCTGACCCGTGGCCGTTCAGACCCGGGTTCGGTGCCCAATGCGATGATCGCGGAATATTATCGCCAGCGCGCCGGGGCCGGACTGATCATCACGGAAGCCACCGGCATTTCTGTCGAAGGGCTGGGCTGGCCCGCGGCGCCGGGCGTCTGGAATGCCGCGCAGACCGAAGGCTGGAAGCTGACGACTGAGGCCGTGCATCAGGCTGATGGCCGGATCATCATGCAGCTGTGGCACATGGGCCGGCTGGTCCACCCTGATTTTCTGGGCGGCAGCGCGCCAGTCTCCGCCTCGGCGACGACTGCACCGGATCATGCCCACACCCCGACGGGCCGCAAGCCCTATGAGCCCGCCCGCGCCGCGACCAAGGACGATATCGCCCGGATCGTCGACGATTATGGCAAGGCGGCAGCCAATGCCAAGGCCGCCGGGTTTGACGGGGTCCAGCTCCACGGGGCCAATGGCTACCTGATCGATCAGTTCATCCGCAGCTCGTCCAACCTGCGTGACGATGATTACGGCGGCTCGCCTGAAAACCGCGTGCGGCTGATGCGTGAAGTGCTGGAGCGTTTGATCGATGTCTGGGGTGCTGGCCGCGTCTCGATCCGCCTGTCGCCCAATGGCGAAACCCAGGGCTGCGATGATGCCACGCCGACCGAAACTTTCAGCGCCGCTGCCAAGGTGCTGCAAGAACTCGGCGTCGGGTTCCTTGAACTGCGCCAGCCGGGGCCAGACGGCACCTTTGGTGCGACCGACGTGCCCAAGCAGGACGCCCACCTGCGCAGCATCTACAAGGGACCGCTGGTACTCAACAGCGATTACACGGCAGAAGGCGCTGCGGCCGCCGTGGCCAGCGGAACCTGCGAAGCGATCAGCTTTGGCCGCCCCTATATCTCCAACCCTGACCTGGCCGAGCGGATCCGGCTGGGGGCCGAATGGGCGCCAAACGTCAATGTGCCCCAGTCCTGGTATCTGCCGGGACCGCAAGGATACATCGACTACCCGGCGCTGGCGCCGGTCGCCTGAGCTAGGAAAAGGTCGTGTCGATGATGCAAAGGTCCTGGCTGTTCGTCCCGGGTGACAGCGCAAAGAAGCTGGGCAAGGCGGCGGGCACCGGGGCCGATGTCATCATCGTTGACCTTGAAGATTCGGTCGCCGTTTCGAACAAGGATCAGGCCCGGCAGCTGGCCTGCGGCTGGTTGACCGAACAGCGTCGTGCAGCGCAGTTTGGTCGCTGGGTGCGGATCAATGCGCTGGATACCACGCTGTGGCGCGATGACCTGGCCGGGGTGATGGCGGGCGCGCCTGATGGGATCATGCTGCCCAAATCGGCCGGCCCGGAATCGATCCAGACCCTGGCGGCCGAGCTCTATGAGCAAGAACAGCGCTGCGGCTTGCCGACCGGATCGACGCGGATCCTCGCGCTGGTCAGTGAAACGGCTGCGGCTGCAATCACTATCCCCAGCTATGCCGCTGCACCGCTACCACGGCTGCATGGACTGGTCTGGGGCGGGGAAGACCTGTCGGCCGCAATCGGCGCCGCGCGCAAATATGATGCGCAGGGGCGCTGGACCGACGCCTTCCGGTTCGTGCGCACGCAGACCCTGCTGACCGCCCATGCCAAGGGCGTGCTGGCGCTCGATACCCTCCACGCCGATTTTGCCGATACTGAAGGATTGAAGCGCTTTGCCGAAGCAGCCCGCGCCGATGGCTTTGGCGGAATGTTGGCGATCCACCCGGCGCAGGTCCCGGTGATCAACGCGGCCTTCACGCCCGGTGAGGACGAACTGACCCACGCCCGTGCGATCATTGCCGCCTTCGCCGCGCAGCCCGATGCCGGGACGCTGCAGATCGATGGCAAGATGATTGACCGCCCGCATCTGGTGCTGGCCAAGCGCCTGCTGGGGATTGCGGACTAGCGGCTAAGCCGGCCCCAGATCGCCCTTGCCCACGGTCCCGCTGGCCATGGCCAGCATCGCATCCAGGCTCTTCTTGGCGGCCAGGCGCAGGCCTTCCTCGATCTCGATCCGTGGCTGCAGGTCGCGCAGGGCTACGTAGAGCTTTTCCAGCGTGTTGAGCGCCATGTAGGGGCAGATGTTGCAGTTGCAGTTCCCGTCGGCACCCGGCGCGCCGATGAAGGTCTTGTCGGGGATCGCCAGCTGCATCTGGTGGATGATGTGCGGCTCGGTCGCGACGATCAGGGTGTCGCCGGGGAAGGTCTTGGCGAATTGCAGGATGCCGCTGGTCGATCCGACATAGTCAGCATGATCGACGATCGTCGGCGGGCATTCGGGATGGGCGGCAATCGGCGCATTGGGGTGCTGGGCCTTGAGCTTCAGCAGTTCGGTCTCGCTGAACGCCTCGTGGACGATGCAGACGCCCGGCCACAGCAGCATGTCGCGCCCGAACTTGCGGTTGAGATAGCCGCCCAGATGCCGGTCTGGACCGAAGATGATCTTCTGCTCGGGCGGGATCTGCGCCAGGATTGTCTCGGCGCTGGAACTGGTCACGATCACGTCGGACAGCGCCTTCACCTCGGTCGAGCAGTTGATATAGGTCAGCGCGATATGATCGG
>CAZNFV010000042.1:0-14695 GCA_964572445.1 uncultured Novosphingobium sp.
ATTACCAGCAGGCCGATACCGGCACCAAGATGATCCACAATGGCAAGGGCAGCCGCTCGACCATCGTGTCCAAGGGCATCTCGGCCGGCAAGAGCCAGAACACCTATCGCGGCCTCGTTCGCGTTGCCCCCCAGGCCGAAGGCGTGCGCAACTTCACCCAGTGCGACAGTCTGCTGCTGGGCAAGGACTGTGGCGCCCATACGGTGCCCTATATCGAAGTGCGGAACCCCAGCGCGCAGATCGAGCACGAGGCGACCACCAGCAAGATTTCGGACGACCAGCTGTTCTACGCGATGCAACGCGGATTGGATCAGGAAGCCGCCGTGGCGCTGATCGTCAACGGCTTCGCCAAGGAAGTGCTGCAGCAGCTGCCGATGGAATTCGCGGTTGAGGCGCAGAAGCTGCTGGGTATTTCGCTTGAAGGAAGCGTTGGATGAAGAAGACACTAACCGTCCGTGCCGCTGGCGAGGCAGAAGCCACGGCGGTCAAGAAAAAGGGCCGCGGCTGGGAGATTTCCGAGAAGCGGCTTGATGCCCTGCACGAGCGCGCGCGGGAAATGCGGCGCAACCCATCACCTGCCAGCGAGGCTTTGGCTTCTGCTCTCACCCAGGTTGAAACTGGCGGCTACACGTTTAAGCGCCAGGACGTGATCGGTTCGGCCATTGTCGATTTTGCCTGCAAGCCGCTGATGCTGGTGATTGAACTGGACGGTGATCAAGACGCCAGCTTCACCGCCGACCGGACCCGCAGCCTCAGCGAAGTTGGCTACCGGGTTGAGCGGGTTTCCGCCGCCACCGTGCTGGCCGACCCGGCTGCTGCTGCAGCTCAGGTTTCTGCCGTGATGCGCGAACGCTGGCACGAACGCCGCGAACGCGGCCGCGCCGATCGTTCGGGCTCAGGCCGTCCCGCTTCAGGTCGGCCCAGTTCCGGCCGCCCCTCCCCGACCCGCGCGCCTTATGGCCACAGCCGGCGCCCGCAGGACTGATCATGCTGACCATTTCCAATCTCCACGCCACTGTTGCCGACAAGCCGATCCTCAAGGGCCTGTCGCTCACCATCAACGCCGGTGAAGTCCATGCCATCATGGGCCCCAACGGTGCGGGCAAATCGACGCTGGGTTATACCCTGGGCGGACGGCCTGGCTATGAAGTGACCGGCGGCTCGGTTGATTTCATGGGGCAGGACCTGCTCGACCTTGCTCCGCATGAGCGGGCTGCGGCCGGACTGTTCCTGGGCTTCCAGTATCCGGTTGAGATACCGGGGGTCTCCTTCGTCCAGTTCCTGCGCGAAAGCCTCAATTCCCAGCGCAAGAGCCGGGGCGAGGAACCGCTATCGGGCGGCGAATTCCTCAAGCTCGCGCGCGAACAGGCGGCGCTGCTGAAGCTGGACATGGACATGCTCAAGCGGCCGGTTAATGTCGGCTTCTCGGGCGGCGAGAAGAAGCGCGCCGAGATGGTCCAGATGGGCATCCTCGCGCCGAAGCTGGCGGTGCTGGATGAAACCGATTCCGGGCTCGATATCGATGCGCTGCGCGTGGTCGGGGACGGGATCAATGCGGTGATGCGCGCGCCCGACAAGGCCGTGCTGTTGATCACCCACTACCAACGTCTGCTCGATTACGTAAAGCCTGACTTTGTCCACGTTCTGGCCGCGGGCCGGATCGTCAGGACCGGCGGCCCCGAACTCGCGCTCGAACTGGAAGAGCGCGGCTACGAGGTGGTTGCGGCGTGAACCAGGTGGTCGCCCTTCCCACCCGTAAGGACGAGGATTTCCGCTATGCGGACCTTGCCGCGCTGGCGCAGGTCTGGCCGGTCGCCGTCGAGACGATCAGTGTCGCCGCGGGTGAGAGCGGCAACCTGGCGCTGGTGCTGGATGGCGCCGCGCCGGTGGCGCGCGAGTTTGCGATCGTGGTCGCGGATGGCGCTGCGTTTGATCTGCGCGTGCTGAACGCAGCTTCCGCTTATGGCCGGGTTGCGGTGCGGGTTGAGCTGGGCCGCGGTGCCAGCTTCACGCTCGGCACGGCGCAGCTCGCGGGCAGGGATCAGACTGTCGAGATCGTCACGGACGTGCTGCACGCCCAGCCCGATGCGGTCAGCCGCCAGATCGTGCGCTCGGTCGCGGGGGGCACTGCCACGGCCAATTACCTCGGCAAGGTCCGCGTCGCCAAGGGTGCCGACGGGACTGATGGCTCGCAATCGGTCCGCGCCATGTTGCTCGACCGGACTGCGACCGCCAATGCTAAGCCCGAGCTCGAAATCTTCGCAGACGATGTGAAGTGTGCCCATGGCTGCGCGGTGGGTGAGCTGGATGCCAACGGCCTGTTCTACATGGCCCAGCGCGGGCTGCCGCCGGCCGAAGCCAAGAAGCTGATGCTTCAGGCCTTCGTGGCCGAGGCCTTTGCTGGTGCGCCCGATGAAGAGCGCCTGCTCGACGCAGCTTTGGCGGCATTGGGCCGGCTGGTATGAACGCCATCGCCGCCCTGGTCCCGGCTAACGTCAAGCCGCAGTTCCCCGGCCTCGCTGGCGGCTGGCACTATCTTGATACCGCAGCGACAGCGCAGAAGCCGCAGGCAGTGATCGATGCAACGGTGCGGGCGATGGGCGCGGACTATGCGACGGTCCACCGCGGGGTCTATGCCCGCTCGGCCGACATGACACTGGCGTTCGAGGCTGCGCGCGAGAAGGTTGCTGCGCTGATCGGTGCTTCGGCGCAGGAACTGGTCTTCACCCGCGGCGCGACCGAGGCGATCAATCTGGTCGCTCATTCGTACCCGAATAAGGTCCGGGTGCTGCTTTCGCTGCTGGAGCATCATTCGAATATCGTGCCCTGGCAATTGGCCGGCTGGCAGATCGATGTCTGCCCGCTGACGGCTGACGGCCAGATCGATCTGGACGCCGCCGAAGCCATGCTGACGCCCGAGCACACCATGGTCGCCTTCGCCCATGTCTCAAATGTGTTGGGCTCGGTGCTTGATGCCCGCCGCGCAGCCGACATGGCGCACCGGGTTGGCGCCAAGCTGCTGCTCGATGGCTGCCAGGCCGTGCCGCGCCTGATGACTGACGTGGCGGCGCTGGATTGCGATTTCTATGCCTTCTCGGCCCACAAGCTTTATGGGCCGACCGGGATCGGCGCGCTATGGGGCCGTGCCGCGCTGCTCGATGCCATGCCGCCATGGCAGGGCGGCGGCGCGATGATTGACCGGGTCAGCTTTTCTGGCACGACCTATGCCCCACCGCCGCAGCGCTTTGAGGCAGGAACGCCCGCGATCATCGAAGCCATCGCCTTTGGCGCGGCGGCGGACTTCGTCCGCTCTGTTGGAATCGCTGCCATCCATGCCCACGAAACAGCGCTGGTCACCGAATTGCGCGCCGCCTTGCGCGCCCGCAATGATGTGACGCTGTTCGGTCCCGAAGAGAGCGCCGGCATCGTTTCTTTTGCACTGGACGGGGTGCATCCGCACGACCTGGGCACCATATTGGATGAGGAAGGCGTAGCGATCCGCGCCGGCCACCACTGCGCCCAGCCCCTGATGGAGCACCTGGGCGTACCGGCGACCGCGCGGGCCAGCTTTGGGCTCTATTCTGACCAGACCGACATCGCCGCGCTGTTGCGCGGGATCGAGCGGACACGGAGGATCTTCGGATGAACGAGGAACGGAAGATCGTAGTTGAGGAAGTCGCCGCCGTGGCAGCACCGCCGCGCGCCCGGGTCGAAGAAAGCGAGAGCCCGGCAGCCAAGCTGGAACGCAAGCGTGATTACCTTGATGGCTTCCTGCAACAGAAGCCCGCAGACCTGGCTCCGAGTGAACCGGGCGGCTCAATCTATGACGGTGTAATCGCTGCGCTGAAAGACATCTTCGATCCGGAAATCCCGGTGAACATTTATGACCTGGGGCTGATTTACGGTGTCGAGGTCGATCCCGAAGGCGGGGTGGTCGTGACAATGACGCTGACCACGCCGCATTGCCCGGTGGCGGAATCGATGCCGGGCGAGGTCGAACTGCGGGTCGGTGCAGTGCCGGGCGTGCGCGACGCCGAAGTTAACCTGGTCTGGGATCCGGCATGGGATCCCGCCAAGATGAGCGACGAGGCCCGGCTGGAGCTGGGAATGCTATGACCACCATCACTCGCCAACGCCCGGCTGCCGTGATCCTGACGCCCGCTGCCGAGGGGCGCATTGCCACCCTGATGGCCAAGGCACCGGAAGGTTCGATTGGCGTGAAGCTATCGACGCCGCGCCGTGGCTGTTCGGGTCTGGCCTATTCAGTGGACTATGTGGCCGAGGCCGCCGCGTTCGATGAACGGATTGAAACGCCCGGCGGCACTTTCTTCATCGATGGTGCTTCGGTGCTCTACCTGGTCGGCAGTACGATGGATTGGGTCGAGGACGATTTCACAGCCGGCTTCGTCTTCACCAACCCCAACGCCAAGGGCGCCTGCGGTTGCGGAGAGAGCTTCACGGCCTAACTGCCGGTTGGCTTTAGGCCCAGGGCGTGACTTTGCACAGCATCAGTCCGCTGCCCTTGCCTAATGATCCGGTGATGTTGACCTGTTGCGGGCTGGGCTGAGGTGGCGAAATGGTGCCGCTGCCAGAATCTGGCGCAGACCGATCTTCACAGCGCGATCCAGCCCCGCTTGTCTCTGCATCCATAAAGGCGATCAGCGCCTTTTCCAGATCATCCAGTTCTTCATCGGCATCAAGCCGGTCGCGTAGCCAGTTTGCTTCGACTTCGTCCAGTTCGGCAGTGGCTTCTGCGTCAATCTCTTCGGAATTGGCTTCGCTTTCAGGCCCGCCCAGCAGGCTGCCAAAGGCGGTCTCCACATCGCTTGTCATCATGCGCGACAGGAATGCGCCGATCCCGGCCCCTTCCGCTTGCATGAATGCTTCAAGCTCTGCGGCACGTGCGGCGCAAAGCGGTTCATTATCGTCAAAACCGAGCAGGTAATTGGCCACACCCTTCACGAACAAGTCCTGCCACTCGGGCGCATTGGATTCGTAGAGTGCAGCATCCTTCAAACGAAACAGCATTTCCGCCTCGGCGCGGGAAACCGCAGCGGGTCTGTCGCCGCCAGCAGCAAAGATCATCCGGCGGAGCAGCTCAACTTCAGTGGCATTGATCCCGCCCGCATCAAGTGCGCCCCTGCGGGTCGGCCCTTCGCCATGTTCGACCGCTGCTTCGATTTGCGCCAGGGTATAGGTGCGCAAGCTGGCCGGAGTGCTGGTCGAAATCTCGAGCACGCGAACCAGCAGCTCCAGCTCAGCCAAGGTATCGACGCGACCATCACGGTCGATCCGCGAAATCAGCTCATCGGCCATTTCCTGATCGACATAGCCTTGCGGCGCGACCGTGTTGACGACGAAGTGCGACAAGGCCTCAACAAAAAAATCGCACCATTCGCGGTCGGGTTCGACAAGCGCATCATTGGTGTTGAACAGCGCCTCGGCCTCATCCGGGTTCATTCGCCCGTCCGCCCAGCCAAGCTGGCGCAGAATCAAAATTTCCTCGGCTGCGATCCGGCCGTCCGTCGCAACCTGAGCGGCGATGTCACTGAATTGCATAGTCATCTGCTTGCCGGGCCCCGCAATGTCTTCGCGGATGACCATCGCAGATGAGGGTTAAGGCGTCGTTACCCGTGCTTCAGTAAACGCTCAGCGCGCGCGGAGTGCGGTGACGCAGGCTGCGCGATCAACTTCCTGGCCATCACTGGCGCGGCGCGCTTCGACATAGGTGGCCTGCGGTTCGCGGCCGCGCTCGGCCGGATAGAGGAAGATATCGAGCACACAGGCCGGGGCGATGTACTGCAGCTTACGGGCATCCCCTTCGATCACATCCAGGCGGGGTATGCCAAACTGGCGGACCAGCTCGTTCGCCGTTGCACCGATCACGCCTTCCAGACCGGGTAGGCTCTGGACTCGCACCGCTGGAGGCGGCGTGCGGACCAAGGGGCGGACCGGGGTCGTGGCGGGGCGGCTGGCCGGTCGGGCCACGGGCGGCTTCCCCTTAGTGCTCTTGGCGCGCGGCGGGGGGTTGCTGGCGCAAGCGGCAAGTGCCGGGACCAGCGCCAACAGGATCAGGAACTTAGGCTGCATTGGCTTTGATGATGTTCAACATGGCGGCTGCATTGCCGCTGTGCAAAGGCCTGTCAACGCCGCACCACCTTGCCCTGCGACAGGATGATGGCTAGGCGCGCCAGATCTAAATAGCCTTGCGCAAAGGATTCCCAGTGCCTGCACCCACAATCGATGTGATCGCCATCGGCAACGCCATCGTCGATGTCATGGCGCCTTGTGCCGATGACCTGATTGACCAGCTTGGGCTGGTCCGCGGCGGGATGACACTGATCGATACGCCGCGGGCTAAGGAGCTTTACGCAGCGATGGGGCCCGCGCGGGAGATTTCGGGTGGCTCGGCGGCCAATACTCTTGCCGGCCTCGCGGCGCTGGGCGCGAAGTGCGCCTTCATCGGCCAGGTTGCGGACGATCAGCTGGGCGAGGTCTTTGCCCACGATATCCGCGCTGGTGGGATCGACTATGCCACCCCGGTTCGCGCTGGTGACCCGCCGACGGCGCGCTGCCTGATCTTCGTGACGCCCGATGGGCAGCGGACGATGAACACCTTCCTGGGTGCCTCGCAGTTCCTGCCACCTCTCGCGCTTGATGAAGCGGCGATCGCCTCGGCCAAGGTGCTCTACCTTGAAGGCTATCTGTGGGATCCTGAAGAGCCACGCGCAGCAATGCGCCGGGCCATCGCTGCGGCCCGCAATGCTGGCCGCCAGGTAGCCTTTACCCTGTCCGACGCCTTCGTGATTGATCGCCACGGTGATGATTTCCGCCAGCTGATCGCCGAAGGGCAGATCGACATTCTGTTTGCCAACCACGTTGAACTGGCGGCGCTGACCGGTGAAGATGATTTTGACGCTGGCCTCGCCGCCCTGCAGGATCAGGTCCCGGTGCTGGTGGTGACCCGCAGCGAACAGGGTGCAGTCGCCGTTGCCGGGGGCAAGCGCGCCGAAGTGCCGGCTGAACCGGTCGCCAAGGTGGTCGATACCACGGGGGCAGGCGATCTGTTCGCGGCCGGCTTTCTGGCCGGCCACGTCAAGAACCGTCCGCTGGACGAATGCCTGACGCTGGGCGCGATCTGCGCGGGCGAGATCATCTCACACTTTGGTGCCCGGCCTGAGGCGGACCTGACCGCGCTGGTCAAGGCGCGGCTGGGTTAACCTTCGGCCTCGCGCACCACTTCGCGCCAGCCGATATCACGGCGGCAGAACAGGTCTGGGGCAGCGAGGCAATCGACCGCTGCATAGGCGCGCTGCTGGGCTTCGGTGACATTGGCGCCGCGCGCCGTGACATTGAGCACGCGTCCGCCACTGGCCACCAGTGTGCCGCCATCAAGTGCAGTTCCGGCGTGAAACACCTTGGCTCCAGTCGCTTCGGCGGCGTCCAGGCCGCGGATATGCCCGCCCGGCTTCGGCGTGCCGGGATAGCCTTCTGCGGCCATGACCACGGTCAACGCAGTCTCTGGCGAAAGCCGTGGTGGCCGGATCGTCGCCAGCTTGCCCTCGGCACAGGCCAGCAGCAGCTCGACCAGGTCCTCTTCCAGCCGCAACATCAGCACCTGGCATTCGGGATCACCGAAGCGGGCGTTGTATTCGATCAGCTGGACGCCCTGCTTGGTCAGCATCAGCCCGGCGTAGAGGACGCCGGAATAGGGCATTCCTTCCTGGGCCATGGCGCGGACGGTCGGCACGACAATCCGCTCCAGCGCTTCACCCGTCAGCAGCGGGGTCAGCACCGGCGCTGGGCTATAGGCCCCCATTCCCCCGGTATTAGGGCCGGTATCACCATCGCCCACCCGCTTGTGGTCCTGGGCTGAGCCAAGCGGCACAACGGTGTGGCCATCGGTCAGGGCAAAGAAGCTGGCCTCTTCCCCTTCCATGAATTCCTCGATCACGGCTTCCGCCCCGGCCGCGCCGAACCGGCCGGAAAAGATTTCGCGCACGGCGTCTTCAGCCTCGGCCATGGTCAGCGCCACGGTCACGCCCTTTCCGGCGGCCAGGCCATCGGCCTTGACCACGACCGGCGCGCCGAACCGGGCCAGCGCAGCCAGCCCTTCGGCTTCATTGCGGACCCGTTCGAACCCGGCGGTGGGGATCTTGTGCCGCGCACAAAGCTCTTTGGTGAAGGCCTTCGATCCTTCAAGCTGGGCCGCAGCCTTGCTTGGGCCAAAGACTGGCACGCCTGCGGCGCGCAGGCTGTCGGTCAGGCCGTCAACCAGCGGTGCTTCTGGACCAACCACGACCAGCCCGATTGACTCCGCCGCGCAGAAAGCGATTACGGTGGCGTGATCCGTGGCATCCAGCGCCAGCAGCTGGGCATGCTGCGCAATTCCGGGATTGCCCGGCGCGGCGAACAGCTTTGTGAGGCGCGGGGATTGTGCCAGCTTCCATGCCAGCGCATGTTCGCGCCCACCAGATCCCAACAGCAGGATGTTCATGCCCGGTCCTTATCACGAAGACGATGACGAAGCCGGGCTGGTAGCGAAGGACTCCGCTGGCGACAACGCCGCTGCCCTCTCGGTCAGTGAAATATCGTCGGCCTTGAAGCGCGTGGTCGAGGATCGCTTCGGCTTTGTCCGGATCCGGGGGGAGCTCTCGGGGGTCAAACGGGCGGCCTCTGGCCACGTCTATCTTTCACTCAAGGATGAGAACGCCCGGATTGACGGGATCATGTGGCGCGGCAATGCTGGGCGGCTGGGCTTCAATCCCGAGGACGGGGTTGAAGTGATCGTCACCGGCAAGCTGACGACCTATCCCGGCCGTTCGAACTATCAGGTCGTGATTGACCGGATGGAGATCGCGGGTGAGGGCGCGCTGCTGGCACTGCTGGCGAAAACCAAGGCCCGGCTCGAAGCGGAGGGGCTGTTTGATCCTGCCCGCAAGCGCCGGCTACCCTTCGTGCCGCGCGTGATCGGGGTGGTTACTTCGCCGACCGGCGCGGTGATCCGGGATATCCTGCACCGCCTGGCCGATCGCTTCCCGGTCCAGGTGCTGGTCTGGCCGGTACTGGTCCAGGGCCAGGGTGCGGCAGAGCAGATCGCAACTGCCGTGCGCGGATTCGGTGCGCTCGAAACTGGGGGACCAGTGCCGCGCCCGGATCTTGTCATCGTCGCGCGCGGGGGTGGTTCGATCGAAGACCTCTGGTGCTTTAACGAGGAAGTGGTGGTTCGCGCCGTGGCGGACTGCCCGATCCCGGTGATTTCCGCTGTCGGGCATGAGACGGACACCACGCTGGTCGACTTTGCGGCTGACCTGCGTGCCCCAACCCCGACCGCGGCCGCAGAAATTGCTGTGCCGGTGCGCGAAGAGCTGGCCCAGCAACTCGCCGAACTGGGCCTGCGCAAGCGGCGCGCCGTGAACCGTCCGCTGCAACTGGGCCGCGAACGCTTGCAGGCTCGGGCCGAGCGCCTGCCCAAACCCCTGGCGCTGTTCAGCCCCCATGCCCAGCGGCTTGATCAGGCAGCTGATCGATTGCGCCGCGCGCTGGTTGATCGCACCCATCTGGCCCGAGGAGCCTTTCAGCGGATCGACAGCCGGCTCTCGCTCCCCTTGCTTTCGGCCCGGCTGGATCGCGCGCAAGAGCGGCTCGGCGGCCTGGCCCGGCTGCACGCCTCACTCAATCCCGATGCGGTGTTGCAGCGCGGCTATGTGCGGGTAACCGGCGCTGATGGCACTACGCTGACCGACCGGGCCATAGCAGCCAGCCAAGCCAGCCTGTTGCTCCACTTCCGCGACGGTGCATTGCAGGTCGCCCTGGGCGACGCCCCGCCGCCGGTTGCGCCGGTCCGTTCAAAACCTGCGCCCAAGGCCTCGCCGCCGGAGCAGGGCAAATTGCTCTAGCTACAACAATAGGTTATGACCCCAACCATGCTGATGTCCTCATCCGATCGCCCCGCCACGTTGTTTTACCAGGCCAATGGCTTCCGCGTGCTGACGCCGGGCAAGCATGTGACCTGCGCAGCGACGGGCGAGCCGATCGCGCTTGAAACGCTCCGTTATTGGAGTGTCGAACGGCAGGAGCCCTATGCCTCGCCCGAGGTTGCCACCCGGCACCTGCTCGGGCGGCATTAAGGCCCCGGCGCGATGGACCGCCGCAAGCTGGTTCTGGGTGGGCTAGGCCTCGCTGGACTCGGGTTAAGCGGCGGTTGGCGGCTATGGGCCGCTAACCCGGCAGAGCCTTTCGCGCTTGCCGGGCAATTGATCCAGGGTGGCTGGGCGCGGGGAACCGCACCACGCGGCACGGCGCATCTTGCGCTGAATGGCAAGCCGGTGCGGATCGCGCCTGATGGACGGTTCATGATAGCATTTGATCGCGATGCCGGTCCGGTCTCGCGGCTAGTGGCTGAAACCGCTGACGGGAACCTGGCGGACTATGCCATTCCAATTGCGCGCCGGGCCTGGAAGATTGAACATATCCCAATAGGCCCTCGGCCAGGCGCAGCGCCGAGCGAAGAATTCGCCCGCCGCCGCAGCGCCGAACTTGCGCAGATCAATGCGGCGCGGGCAGCCGAACGTCTCTCGGAAGGTTGGCGACAACAGATGATCTGGCCGGCGACCGGGCGGCTCTCTGGCCGGTTCGGTTCGCAGCGGATCTATAATGGCACGCCGGGCAGCTATCACTCAGGCACTGACATCGCCACCGGTGCCAGCGGCACGCCCTTTGTCGCCCCGGCAGACGGCGTGGTCATGCTGGCGGCCCAGGACCCCTTTACTCTGGAGGGGCGGCTGCTGATGGTCGATCACGGGATGGGCCTGAACAGCGCATTTCTGCATTGCTCGGCTTTGGCGGTCGGCGTGGGTGATGTGGTCCGCCAAGGGCAGTTCATCGGCAAGATCGGCGCCACCGGCCGCGCCACCGGCCCGCACTTGCACTGGAGCCTCAAGTGGCGCGAGGCCAGACTTGACGCCGAACTGTTTGTTCCGGCGATGGCACAGCCCGGCTGACGAGGCTTTAGAACAATTACGCCAGAATCGCGGTGTGGGTAATTTTGTTACGGGCCCCGTCCAAATCTGTGGCTGAGTTGCAACAATTGGTGACCGAAAGCTGCCGCCCGGCCAAAATCCTTTGCTCGCTACGTGGGTTTTCGCCATGAGCCGTTCATCTATCCGTAATTTCGGCGGGGGTCCTACCCTGTCTGGGATCGGGTGATCAGGAATCCTCGTGGGGAAAACTCCACGGGATCTACAGAGGGACTGACCTGTGAAAACCACCAAGAAATCGCTTTCGGGCGCAACCTGCCTGCAGTCGCTGGCTCTGGCCGGCACCGCCGTCGCCATGCTTTCGTCGACCGCTGCTTTTGCGCAAGACGCCGCAGATGACGCTGCCGATCAGACGATCGTCGTTACGGGTTCGCTGATCCGCAACCCTAACCTCGAACAGGCCAACCCGGTCAACGTCACCACTGCAGACGCGATCGAACTCAAGCAGTCGAACACGGCTGAAGAAGTCCTGCGCGAAGTGCCGGGCATCGTTCCGAGCATCGGTACGGCCGTGAACAACGGCAACGGTGGTTCTTCCTACGTCGACCTTCGTGGTCTCGGCTCGAACCGCAACATCGTCCTGCTCGACGGCAACCGCATTGCGCCGGCTGACCTTGCTGGCCGCGTCGACCTTAACAACATCCCGCTCGCCCTCGTCAGCCGCGTTGACGCGCTGACCGGTGCAGCCGTGACCACCTATGGTGCAGACGCCATCACCGGCGTTGTGAACTTCGTCACCAAGAAGGACTTCGCTGGCGTTGATCTTTCGGTTGGCGAGCAGCTCACCGAAAAGGGCGACGGCAACTACCTGCGTACCGACCTGACCATTGGTGCCAACTTCGACGACGGCCGCGGTAACGCAGTGCTGAGCGTTGGCTACCAGGAATCAGACCCTGTCTATCAGGGCGACCGTGACTTCTCGGTCTTCGGGATCGATTCGTACACCGGCACGCTGGGCGGTTCGGGCACTGGCGTTCCTGCGCGCATCACGGGCACGCGTCCGCTGATCTCTGGCACTTCGACCCCGAACACCACTGTCGACCCGCTGGGCACCGGCAATGGCGGCACCCGCCAGGTCAATGCTGCTGGCCAGGCCGTCGGCACCTATCAGTTCTTCAACTTCAACCCGTACAACATCTTCCAGACGCCGTTTAAGCGCTATAACATCTTCGCCCAGGCGAACTATGAAATCAGCGACGCGGTGGAAGTGTACACCCGCGGGCTGTTCTCGAAGAACACCATCGACACCATCATCGCTCCTTCGGGTTCGTTCGGTGGCGCTGTCACGATGAACCTCAACAACCCTTACATGACCGCGACCCTGCGCAACCAGTTCTGCGCATTCAACGTCGGTGCTACCGGAACCTACACCCCGCGCTTCTCGCCGGCTGAATGCGCCGCCGCAGCAACCGCTACGGGTGCAACCGATCCGAACTACCGCACCGTCACTTTCAACCTGTCGCGTCGCGCAGTTGAAGTTGGTCCCCGTATCAGCAACTACACCTCGACCGTGTTCGATTACCGGGTTGGCGCACGTGGCGGCATCACCTCTTCGATCAACTGGGATCTGTCGGCTTCCTACGGTGAATCCGATAAGCTTCAGGCGATCAAGAACTACACCCTGCAGTCGCGCTGGCGTCAGGCCCTGCTGGCCAACAACACCGCAACCTGCATCACCGCCACCGGTGGTTGCGTTCCGGTCAACCCGTTCGGTCCAGCCGGTTCGATCAGCGCCGCTGCAGCTGACTTCCTCTCGGATGACAGCACGACGGCTGTCCGCACTTCGCTGGCCCAGATCCGCGGCGTGGTTTCGGGTGACCTCGGCTTCACCTCACCTGGTGCAAACGAGCCAGTTGGTTTCGCCGTCGGTGCAGAATACCGCAACTACAACGCCAGCCAGTCTTCGGACATCCTCGCCAAGACCCCGGGTGAACTCGGTGGCGCTGGCGGTGCTGCTCCGGACATCAACGGTGGCTACAAGGTCTACGAAGGTTACGGCGAAGTCGTTGCTCCGCTGCTCGAAGACAAGCCCTTCTTCAAGAGCCTGACTCTTGAAGCTGGCGCTCGTTACTCGAGCCAGCAGATCACCAACGGCGGCACCAACAACAACTGGACCTACAAGGTTGGTCTCAGCTGGGAGCCAGTGGACGACATCAAGCTGCGCGGGAACTATGCCCACGCCGTGCGTGCTCCGAACATTGGTGAACTGTTCTCGCCGGTCAGCACTGGCCTGACCAGCCTGGCCTCGGATCCTTGCGCCGGTGCTGCTCCGGTTAGCAATGCTAACCTCCGTGCAGTCTGCGTAGCTCAGGGTGCACCGGTTGGTACGATCGGTTCGATCTTGCAGCCAACTGCGGCACAGGCCAACTCCACCGGCGGCGGCAACATCGCCCTCGCTCCGGAAAAGGCCACCACCTGGACTGTTGGTGCGGTCTTCCAGCCGCAGGCCGTTGCAGGCTTCTCGCTCTCGGTTGATTACTACAACATCAAGGTCACCGACGAAATCGGCGCCCCGACTTCGGGCGACGTAATCGCCGGATGCTTCGGTAGCCCTGCCCCGTCGGCAATCACCGCTGCCTCGGCCGCTGACCCGCTTTGCACCTCGATCCGCCGTAACCCGGTTACCGGTGGCCTCGACGGCGATCCGGCAACCACGCTCGGCCTGCCGCAGACGCTCAGCAACAGCGGTCGCCTCAAGACCAGCGGTGTCGACGTGATCGCGAACTACGCGCGTGATCTCGGCCTTGCTAAGTGGAGCTCAAGCTTCGTGCTGAACTATGCGATTTCGCAGACCTTCAACGCGAACGTGAACAGCCCGCTCAACACCGACCGCGAATGCGTCGGTTACTACAGCGCCAACTGCGGCTTCACCGGCTCGATGCAGCCGAAGTGGCAGTGGTCGTGGCGGAATACCTTCACCTTCGGCAAGCTCGATGCGTCGCTTCTGTGGCGCCACATTTCGGGCATGCAGCAGGAGCCTGATGATATCATCCAGGGCGCACCAGCTTACACTGGCCCGATTCCGGTTGGCTTCGGCTATCGTGAAGGTGAAACCGTTAACTTCGGCAAGATCGGTTCGTATAACTGGTTCGACCTGACCCTGCGCTTCAACGTCAGCGACAACCTGACGTTCACCGCAGCCGTCCAGAACCTGCTTAACAACGATCCGCCGGTTGTCGGTAGCTCGATCGGTTCGACCTCGTACAACAGCGGCAACACCTATCCGTCGACCTACGACGCACTGGGTCGTCGCTTCGCGATTTCGGCTCGCGTTAAGTTCTAGTTCTTCGGAACCTGAACGACCAAGATCGGGGGTGGGCAGCAATGCCCGCCCCCTTTTTTTTGCCCGAGCCCCGGCGCCGATCGAGCGCGATGGCTTGACTTGTCGGTTGCTGGACCGTTGAAGCAAAAGCCATGAACGGCGATCGCCTCAACCAAGCTTGGACTGCGCTTGCCACTGGTGACAATGCGCGCGCCGAACAGCTATTCGCCGCCCTGCTAAGCGAAGCCGATGTTGACCCGCTCGCGTTGGTTGGCATGGCCTGCCTGCTTCGTCAGCAAGGGCGGTTGCGTGATGCGATCCTCCATTGCGACGCAGCCCTGCGCGCCGACCCTACTTGCGTCGAAGCCTGGCTTGAACGCGGCTTTGTGCTGAA
>CAZNFV010000043.1:0-14379 GCA_964572445.1 uncultured Novosphingobium sp.
CGTGGGCCGGGCAGTTCATCGGCTTCAAGGCCATCCAGTCGGCCTCGCCCGAAATTACCGGGCCTTCATCGTCAACGTTCGGCACCTCGTCGGGGATCACGAACATGTTTTCGCGGTACTTGCCCCAGTGACCGGACTGCTCCCACTGGCGGGCGTCCATCACCTGCGGGGTCTTGACCTCGCGATAGCCCGCACCGTCGATTGCGCGCCGCATATAGGCTTCCAGCTCCCGCCAGATCAGATAGCCCTTGGGGTGCCAGAAGACCGAACCGTGGGCTTCCTGCTGGAGGTGGAACAGGTCCATCTCCCCGCCCAGCTTGCGGTGGTCACGCTTGGCGGCTTCTTCCAGCCGGGTCAGGTGGGCATCAAGCTGCTTCTTGTTCAGCCAGCCGGTGCCATAGATCCGGCTCAGCATCGCGTTGTTCTGATCACCGCGCCAGTATGCGCCGGAAACGCGGGTCAGCTTGAACGCCTGACCATCAAGCTTGCCGGTCGAGGGCAGGTGCGGGCCGCGGCACATATCCAGCCAGTCATCGCCCGACCAGTAGACCGTCAGCGGTTCATCGCCCGGCAGTTCGGCGGCCCATTCGGCCTTGAAGCTTTCGCCCTGCTGCTTCCAGCGGCTGATCAGGGTCTCGCGGCTCCACACTTCGCGGCGCAGCGGCTTGTCGGCCGCGATGATCTTGCGCATCGCCGCTTCGATTGCCGGCAGGTCTTCGTCGGTGAAGGGGCGGTCCTTGCCATCGATCTTGGGCGGGGCGAAGTCGTAGTAAAAGCCATCGTCGGTGCTGGGACCGAAGGTGATCTGCGTGCCCGGAAACAGCGCCTGCACCGCTTCGGCCAGCACGTGGGCAAAGTCATGCCGCGCCAGGTCCAGCGCTTCGGCCTCGTCGCGGCCGGTCACCAGCGCCAGCTGGGCATCGGCAGTGAAGGGCCGGGTCAGGTCAACCAGCTCGCCATCAACCCTCGCGGCCAGCGCCGCCTTGGCCAGCCCCGGTCCAATTGCCGCAGCGACATCGGCGGGAGTTGACCCAATCGGCATCTCACGCACGGAACCATCGGGCAGGCTGATCTTGAGCAGTTCGGACATGTTAACTCTCGTCTGATTTCGGGGCGCTTTGGCACAGGACCGCGCGCTCCGGAAGGGGCGGCGTTGATTGTCAGCAGGATCGAGAGGTAACGCCAGCCGCCCCGAACCCTTCCCCCGGGCCCGGATGGCGGCGCGCTTCGCTCAGGCGAAGGCGAACCGCCCCGGATTGCCCGGGGTGGTGGTAGTAGTCAGTGTCTGGGCAAGTTGCAGTGCCATGCCGCTGCTTTAGCAGCACGTCGGTTACCGGGCAACTAAGCCGAAAAGCGCCTCTGTCCGGCCAGTACAGTCATCCGCTTGGTCCCGGACAAAGCGGTGCCTTTGGTCCGGATCGTCTCAAGGAAACGCCATTCACCAGTGGCGGCTTTGGGCGTCAGCTCAAGGGCGAGATAGCCGCGCTGGCTGGTGTCGCACCACTTGAGCGAGGGGCTGGCGGCCATCACGTCCTGCGCCAGGGCATCGGGCTTGATCCAGCCAAGGTAATGCTCAAACCCCGGTGAGGTCACGCTCTGCCCGGCCATTTCAACGCCGACCCGTTGGCCTTGGTGGTCGTGGTCAAAAGCCCAGGCATTGTGACTGTCACCGGCCAGGACCAGCAGGTTGGCATCCGCCGCCAGTGCCGATTGGTAAAGCCGATCGCGCGCCGCCGGATAGCCCGACCACATGTCCATCGCATAGGGAACGCCGCTCTGCTGGGCGCGGGCGGCCGCCAGAATCCGACCGCGCATTGCCGGGTCAACATCCTTGCTCATCCCGCCGATCAGGTCTTTGCCAAAGCCGGTCTGGCCCATGATGATCTGCTGGGCCAGCACTTGCCAGGGCTTGCCCGCCTTGGTCGAGGCCTTCAGGCTGGCGGCGAGCCAGGCTTCCTGTTCGGCCCCCATCAAGGTGCGGTTGGGATCGCGCCAGGCACCATCGCGGAAGGCAGTTAGCGCCGCTTCCAGTTCAGGGCCGCGCTTGCCTTTCATCAGGTCACCCAGGTCAAACGGCTTGTCGCGGGCCACGTGGCGCGTCTCGAGCCGGAACAGCGTGGCGAGCTTGCCGATCTCGTACTGCGCCCAATAGGCTTCCGACACGGGTAGCCATTCGCGATAGACCTTTTCAGAAGCGGTCTCGCGCACCGCGTAGGCACCTTCAGTCTCGCTCTGGTGGTTTTCGGCGCCGTCTTTCCAGGCATCGTTCGCCACCTCATGATCATCCCACATGGTGATCACGGGATAGAGCTGGTGCAGCCGCTGCAGGTCTGGGTCATTGCGATAGGTCGAAAACCGCTCGCGGTAGCCGGCCAGGGTTACTGCTTCGTCCACTGGAAGCAGCCGCTCGGCGAGCCCTTCCTTGGCATCGGGATAGGTCCCGCGGGCATATTCATAGAAATAGTCGCCCAGGTGCAGGACCAGATCGAAGTCACCCGCCCCGCCCGCCTGTTGCCCGGCATGACCATAGGCATTGAACCAGCCAAAGCCGTAATTGGCGCAAGAGAACACCGCGATCCGGAACTTGTCGACTTTGCCGACCGGGAGCGTCTTGGTCCGGCCGACCGGGGATTGCTCGCCATTTGGGCCGATGAAGCGATAGAAGTACCACTGCCCCGGTTTCAGCCCTTTGGCCCAGGCGCGGGCGCAGCAATCGTTGGCGGGGGAGGCGGTGGTTTGCCCCCCGGCCGCAATCCGGGTGAACGCGGCATCCTCGGCCAGTTCCCACTTGAGTGTGGCTTCCTCGGCGCTGGCAAAGCGGGTCCAGAGCAGGACCTGGTTTGGTCCGGGTTCACCGCTGGCGACACAGTGGGTGAAGCCACGCTGGCCTTGCGCTAGCGCCGGAGTGCCAATGCCGGCCAGGCCAAGCAGGCCCAGCTTCAGGGCATTACGGCGGCTGGCAGCAAGCAGCGGTGCCGCTGGCGACGCCTTTGGTGGCGCCTTTGGTGTCGGTGGCAACATTGGTCTCTCCCCATTTTCTTTGTCGGGCAGACTAGCCTTGAATTGTGACGGGGCAATGGCGCAGAGGTGCCGTAATGACCGAAACCTGCTTTCATGCCCTGCCGGATGGCCGCCGCATCGCCTTTCGCTTCAGTCCCGGCACGGGGCCGACGCTGGTCTTCCTGCCGGGCTATATGTCCGACATGGCGGGCGGCAAGGCGACCGCCGTGTTTGACTGGGCGGTCGCCAACGGGCGCGCTTGTCTGCTGCTCGATTACTCCGGCTGCGGGCAAAGCGACGGGCAGTTTTCGGCGGGTACGCTCAGCGGCTGGCGTGATGAGGTGCGGGCGCTGATCGCGGCGCAGTTGACCGGGCCGGTCGTGCTGATCGGTTCGTCGATGGGCGGCTGGCTGATGCTGTTGGTAGCGCTGGCGATCCCCGATCGGGTCCGGGCGCTGATTGGCATCGCAGCCGCGCCGGACTTCACTGACTGGGGCTATGACGCAGACCAGCTGGCGCTGCTGGCCGCCGGGCAAACGGTGCTGGAAGACAATCCCTATGGGCCTGAGCCCACCCCCACCCACGCCGGCTTCTGGGCTGATGGGCAGGCTCAGCGGCTGCTGACCGGCCCGATTGCGCTGACTTGTCCGGTCCGGCTGCTGCATGGCCAGCGCGATCCCGACGTGCCGTGGGAATTGGCGCTGACCTTGGCCGAACAGCTCCATTCGGATGATGTTCAGGTGACCCTGATCAAGGATGGCGATCACCGGCTCAGCCGCGACGCCGATGTGGCGCTGCTGCTGCGCACGATTGCGGAGCTGCCATGATCCTGTCGATTTTCCTGCCGCTGCTGGCCCAGGTTGGCGCGGGTGGTGCGCTGCCCCAGGCGCCTTTGGAAATCCCGCGCAAGAAGCCGCAGGTTGCGGCGGCGTCTACCGCGCCGCTGTCACAGTCCGCCAGGTGTCGCCAACTAATTTCCGCCAATCCGGCCGAGGCCGCCAGCTTTGCCAAGGCCTGGCTGGACACGGCAAAAGGGTCTGCGCGCGCCGAACCCGGTCAGTGCCTTGGCCTTGCGTTGGCCGCGCAAGGCGAGTGGGAGGCGGCGCAATCGGCTTTCACTGCAGCGCGTGAACTGACCCCGGCCAGCGAACCGGCGGGCCGCGCCCGTCTGGACGGGATGGCGGGCAATGCGCTGCTGGCCGCTGGCAAGACTGAGGCCGCTTTGGCTCTGCTCGATCAGGCGCATGGTGAGGCGCTGGGGGCGAATAACCCCCGGCTGGCGGGCGAGATCTCGATCGATCGGGCCCGCGCTCTGGTGGCCCTTAAGCGTGATGGCGATGCCGCCGCCGCGCTGGCGACTGCGCGGGTTAATGCGGCGGAGAATGGTCAGGGCTGGCTGCTGTCAGCTACTCTGTCACGCCGCCAGGGCAAGCTGGCCGAGGCGCAGCAGCAGATCCTGGTCGCGGCTCAGCTCATGCCGCTTGATCCCGAAGTCGGTCTGGAAGCCGGCGTCATCGCGGTGCTGGCAGGTAACGAGGGCGCAGCGCGCCGTTCGTGGCTTTCGGTGGTAAAGGCCGCTCCAGACAGTGAAACGGGGCGCATTGCGCAATCCTATCTTGACCAACTGGGTCCGGACCCGGCACCATCAGGCCGGTGATCCCGCTTTCCGTCCTTGATCTGATTTCCGTCCGCGAAGGCGGCACCGTGTCTGAAGCCCTAGCCAGCGCCGCCAGCCTGGCCCGTGTGGCCGAAGCGCAGGGCTACAAGCGCTTCTGGGTGGCGGAACATCACGCGATGGTCGGGATTGCCGGCGGGGCCACGGCGGTTGCACTGGCTCATATCGGCCATGCCACGTCGACCATCCGGATCGGTTCGGGCGGGATCATGCTGCCCAACCACAATCCGTTCGTTATCGCTGAGCAGTTCGGCACGCTTGATGCGCTGTTTCCGGGGCGGGTCGACCTGGGGCTGGGCCGCGCGCCGGGGGCCGATTCGCGGATCGGGCAAGCGTTGCGCAAGGATCTGATGCGCGCGGCTGAATATTTCCCGCAGGACGTGGTTGAGCTGCGGGCGCTGATCACGGGTGAGCCGGATGTGGGCTTGCGGGCGACCCCGGGCTTTGGCGCGGCGTTGGAATTCTGGATCCTCGGCTCCAGCCTGTTCGGCGCGCAGCTCGCCGCGGCTCTGGGCATGCCCTATGCGTTTGCCTCGCACTTTGCGCCTGATCAGCTCGATGCGGCGATCAAGCTTTACCGCGAACGCTTCACGCCATCGCCGGCGCTGGACAAGCCGCATGTGATGGCGGCGATGAACGTGCTCGCAGCGGAAACCGATGCGGAGGCGATGTTGCTGGCTTCATCGCTGGACCAGGGCTTTGTCGCCCTGCGCTCCGGCAATCCGGGCCGCCTGAAGCCGCCGGTGCCCGGCTACCGCGAAAGCCTGCCGCCGCACATGCTGGCCATGCTCGAACATGTCCGCCAGGCCAGCGCGATCGGTGCCCCGGCGACGGTCCGTGAAGCCATCGGCCGCTTTGTTGAGCGAACGGGGGCGGATGAGATTATTGTGGCCGGGGCAACCTTTGATCCGGCGGCGCGCGAATACTCCTTGGCTTTGACGATGGAAGCCCTCGCCGGATAATCCGAGCGAGCGCAAACAATTACGCAGGTTTCCCTAGCGGCAAACTGGTTGCAGTGGTGACCAGATGGTCCTAGGATGCATACGAATGCTGCGAGAGACGGCAATAATGTTGTTTGCACGGGAAACGACCCTCGGTCGTCCCGCAGGAGTGTGATCGATGCGCGCAAAGTCTGCTAGTGGCTCTTCCAGTGTTCTCGAACAGGCCCTCGCCCAGCGCCTTACTGATGCGCTGCTCCCGGGTGATGCGCCATTCTCAGCCTCCGGATTGGCCGCAGCGGCAGCTTTCCTGTGCAGCGCCGGCAGCCAGCGCGAGCCCGGCGAAGCGGCAATCACGATCGAGACCGTGTCCGGCTCGGCTGCCGAACGCTTCATGCGGATCGCGGTGATCAATGACGACATGCCCTTCCTGGTCGATTCGATTGCAACGACGATCGCGGCGGAGGGCCTGACGATTGACCGTTTGGTTCACCCTGTCCTGCCGGTCCGCCGCGATGCGGACGGGATGCTGACCGAAGTGGTCGAAGGCGCTGCCGCCGGCGAAAAGCGCGAATCGATGGTCTATCTCGAGACCCGCCGCGCGGACGCAAAGCTGCGCCGTGCATTGGAGGCCGCGCTCCGAACCACGCTGGGCGATGTTCGCGCCGCAGTGGCGGACTGGCCGAAGCTTCAGCAGGCCATGGCTGACGATGCCGACAGTCTGGCCGATGGCGAGGGCGCGGCGCTGTTGCGCTGGTTCAAGGACGGGATGTTGACCCAGTTGGGCCATGTCGTTCGGCACCGGGATGGCACCCAGTCAGACGCGCTGGGGATTTGCCGGCGTGGAGCCAAGCGCCTGCTCGGGCCGATCTCCTATGACCGGGCCTTCGCCTGGTTCGAAGCCAAGGGCACGGCCCACCGGGGCCTGTTGGTGATCAAGTCCAACCAAACCAGCAATGTCCATCGCCGCACCCCGCTCGATCTGTTCATCGTGCCGGTGTTCGAAGGCGGCAAACTGACCAGCCTCTCAGTCCACGCCGGGATCTGGACCAGCGCGGGTCTGGCCGCCGCGCCCACCCAGGTGCCGCGGATGCGCTCGCAGTTGACTGATCTGATGAGCCGCTTTGGCTTTGCGCCGCAGGGTCATGCCGGCAAAGCGCTGGTCCATGCGCTGACCGCGCTGCCGCATGATCTGTTGATCGGTTTTGCTGACGATGACCTGAAGCGGATTGCCACCGCGATGATGAGCCTGGTCGATCGGCCGCGGCCCAAGCTGGCGCTGGTGCCGGCGGCGCTGATGCGTCACCTGTTCGCTTTCGTCTGGTTGCCGCGCGATATCATGTCGACCGCGACGCGGTTGCAGATTGAGGCCATGCTGGTCGAGGCGTGCCAGGCCCCGCTGCTCGACTGGAGCCTGGAAGTGGACGGCAGCCTGGCCGTGCTGCGCTATGTGCTCGATCTGCCCGAAGTGGCGGAGTTACCCGATGAGGCGGCGCTCGATGCCCGCCTGCAGGGCATGCTGCGCGGCTGGAGCGAGGCAGTTGAAAGCGAAATCGCCGCGAGCGAAGACCCCAGCCGCGCGGCGGCGATTGCCGGCCGCTTTGCCGAAGCATTCCCGCTGGCCTACCGCAGCGCCTATGGTCCCGCTGAAGCCGCGCAGGATATTGCCCGGTTGCGCAAGCTGGCGGGCGAGGGTGAGGAAGGCCTGCGCCGTGATGCCCGCTTGCATCAGCGGACTGGTGATGAGCCAGGCACGCTGTGGCTGAAGCTTTACCAGCGCGGCGGAACCATCGCGTTGTCAGATGCTGTCCCAGCACTGGAGAACTTTGGCTTCCGGGTGGTTGAGGACCTGCCGACCGAGCTCGATCAGGGCCGGTTGGGAACGATCCATGATTTTCAGCTGGCGCTGCCGATGGGGCTTGAAGCCGGGGCGGTCATGGCCCGCGCTGCGGCAATCGAGGCCGCCTTTGCCAACGTGCTGAATGGCACGGCAGAGGATGATCCGTTTAACCGCCTGATCACCACCGTGGGGCTTTCGGCGGCCGAGACCAACTGGCTGCGGGCCTGGTATCGCTATCTGCGCCAGGCCGGGCTCAACTATGGCGTGCCGACTGCGGTTGATGCTCTGCATCACGCTCCGCAAGTGACGCGCGGGCTGGTTGACCTGTTTGTCGCGCGCCACGATCCGGCCTTCAAGGGCGACCGGCTGGCGGCCGAGGCACGCGCGCAGGATGCGATCCGCGATGGGCTGGCCCTGGTGTCGGCGATCAATGATGACCGTCTGTTGCGCCAGTACCGCGCCGTGGTCGAAGCCATGCTCCGGACCAATGCCTTTGCTTTGGCCCAGTCGGATGGTCATGAGTTGGCGCTGGCCTTCAAGCTCGATTCCGCGCTCGTCCCCGGCCTGCCAAAGCCGCTGCCCTGGCGCGAAATCTTCGTCTATTCGCGGCGGGTAGAGGGCATCCACTTGCGCGCCGGTCCGGTCGCGCGCGGCGGGCTGCGCTGGTCTGACCGGCGCGATGATTTCCGCACCGAAGTGCTGGGGCTGATGAAGGCCCAGCGGGTCAAGAACGCGGTGATTGTGCCGACCGGGGCGAAGGGCGGGTTTTATCCCAAACAGCTCCCCGATCCGGCGCGGGCCGAAACGGGTGGGCGCGATGGCTGGCTGGCTGAAGGCAAGGCCAGTTACCAGCTGTTCATCCGCACGCTGCTGTCGATCACGGACAACATCGTCGGCGCCAAGGTGGTTCACCCGAAGCAGGTGGTGATCCGCGATGGCGAAGATCCCTATTTCGTAGTCGCCGCTGACAAGGGCACGGCAACCTATTCCGACACGGCCAATGCCATCGCTGAAGAGCATGACTTCTGGCTCGACGATGCCTTCGCCAGCGGCGGGTCGAAGGGCTATGACCACAAGGCGATGGGCATTACCGCCAAGGGGGCCTGGCTGTCAGTCCAGCGACACTTCCTGGAACTGGGCGTGGACGTGCAGACTGATCCGATCCGGGTTGCCGGTTGCGGCGATATGTCGGGAGACGTGTTCGGCAACGGCATGCTGCTGTCCAAGGCGCTGAAGCTGGTCGCTGCCTTCGATCACCGCCATATTTTCCTTGATCCCACGCCTGATCCGGCCACCAGCTGGGTGGAACGCGCCCGGATGTTCGCCCTGCCGCGTTCAAGCTGGGAAGATTATGACCAGGCGCTGATCTCTAAGGGCGGCGGTGTGTTCGCCCGCAGCCTGAAGGAAGTACCGCTGTCCAAGGAAGTCCAGGCGTTGCTTGGGCTTGAGCAGCAGACCATCGATCCCGACAGCCTGATCACGGCGATCCTCAAGGCCGAGGTTGATCTGCTGTGGTTCGGCGGGATCGGCACCTATGTGAAGAGTTCTTCCGAAAACAACGTCCAGGTCGGCGATCCGGCCAACGATGCGCTGCGCGTCGATGGCGCGCAGGTTCGGGCTCGCGCCATCGGTGAAGGTGCCAACCTGGGCTGCACCCAGGCCGGGCGGATCGAATTTGCGCTCAAAGGAGCCAACGGCACCGGCGGCAGCATCAACACCGATTTCATTGATAATTCCGCCGGGGTCGATTGCTCGGACAACGAGGTCAATATCAAGATCGCGCTGGCCGGGGCCAAACGCGCCGGACGGCTCACCGAGCCCGACCGGGTCAAGCTGCTTGTCGCGATGACGGACGAGGTGGGCGCCATCGTGCTGGAGGACAACCGGCTGCAGGCGCTCGCTCTGTCGATCGCCACAGCGGGCGGCGCGGCAACCACTGCATCGCACCTGCGCCTGATCGAAACGCTGGAGGCCAGCGGTCAACTGGATCGAAAGACCGAAGGCCTGGCTGAAAGTGATGTCCTGGCGCGCCGCGCTGCCGAAGGGCAGGGCCTGACCCGGCCCGAGCTGGCGGTCGTGCTATCCAGCACCAAGCTGGTGCTGCAGGATGCGCTGGAGCATTCCGCGCTGCCCGACGATCCACTGCTGGAGGGCGAACTGCTCGCCGCCTTCCCGTCGCCGATGCGCGAGGCGTTTAAGGCTGATATCCTTGACCATCGCCTGCGCCGCGAAATCATTGCGACCAAGCTGGCCAACCGCATGGTCAACCGGCTGGGGCTGATCCATCCCTTCGAACTGGTGGAAGAGGAAGGCGCCACCCTGGCCCAGGTTACCACCGCCTTTGCCGCGGCTGAGCGGCTGCTGGGCATGGCGGCGATCTGGCAGGGGATTGAAACCAGTCCGATGCCCGAAGCGGCGCGCATCCTGCTGTTCGACCGCGCGGCTGCGGCCATGGTCAATCACATGGCTGACCTGCTGCGCGTGTCGGGCGGCGCGCTGTCTGCGGGTGAACTGGTGAGCCAGCTTGAAGGCGGGGTCAGCCTGCTGTCGGACGCGACGGCCGGTCTGCTCTCGCGCGAGGGACAGGCCCAATCGGCAGCGCTGCAAGCCCGCTTCGTGGCCGCCGGCGCGCCGGCTGAACTGTCAGCTGCGGTTGCGCACCTGTTCGATCTTGATGGCTCGGTGGGGCTTTCGATGCTGGCCCGCCAGGCCGGGACCAAGCCGCAGGTGCTGACACGCGCGTTCATTGCCCTGGGGCGTGAACTTGGGCTCGATTGGGCGCAGCAGGCGGCTGAGCGCCTTGCACCGACCGACCCGTGGGAGCGCTTGCTGGTCAATAGCCTCGCCCGCGACATTCAGCACATGCGGCTCGATTTCCTGCGTCGCCATGCTGGCGATAATGGTGATCCGCTCGCGGTGGTTGAGCGCTGGATCGCGGCGCAGGCTGCCGCAATTGGCCAGTTCCGGGCGATCGTTACGCGGGCGCAGGCTGCACCGGCGCTGACCCCGACGATGATTGCACAGATCGGCAATCAGGCGCGGAACCTGTTGGCGCGTTAAGCCGCTAGCTCTGCCTGTGCCCAGCTGGCGGCCTCGGCCACAGCCGGGTCGCCGTCGGCCAGCAGCGCGCGCACTTGCGGCAGCAGCGCGGCATCGCCGCTGTTGCCAGCGGCATAGAGGCAGTTCCGCACGAACCGATCACGCCCGATCCGCTTGATCGGTGATCCGCTGAACAGCCGGCGAAAGCCCGCGTCATCCAGCGCCAGCAGATCGGCCAGCCGCGGCGCGGCCAGTTCGGCGCGGGGCAGGAAGGCGCGCATGGTGTATGCCGTATCAGCGAATTTGTTCCACGGGCAGACTGCCAGGCAATCGTCGCAGCCATAGATCCGGTTGCCCAGTGCCTTGCGGAATTCGGCGGGCACCGGCCCCTTATGCTCAATTGTCAGATAGGAAATGCAGCGCCGCGCATCGAGCTGGTAGGGCGCGGGAAAGGCCTGGGTCGGGCAGGCTGTCTGACAGGCCGAACACGAACCGCAGCGGTCCCGACCCGGCTGGTCTGCAGGCAGTGCCAGCGTGGTATAGATTGCGCCAAGGAACAGCCAGGAACCATGGTCGCGGCTGACCAGATTGGTGTGCTTGCCCTGCCAGCCCAGTCCCGCCGCTTGCCCCAGCGGCTTTTCCATCACCGGGGCCGTATCGACGAAGACCTTTACGCCGATCTCACCGAAACCGCGCTTCGCCGCCGCTGCCACCAGCCACCGGGCGAGCGCTTTGAGCGCCTTCTTGACCGTGTCATGATAGTCGGACCCCTGCGCATAGACCGAGATCCGCGCCCGGCCTTCATGCTCAGCCAGCGGATTGCTGGCCGGGGCATAGGACATGCCAAGCGCGATGACCCGCTCTGCCTCGGGCCACAGGCCGTGCGGGCTGCGGCGGTGATGGGCGCGGCTTTCCATCCAGTCCATTGCGCCGTGGCGACCTTCGCCCAGCCATTCTTCCAGCCGCCGGGCGCGCAGGGGGTCTTCCGCCGCTGCGGTTATGCCGCAATCGGCAAATCCCAGCCGCCGCGCTTCCAGCGCCAGATCAGCCTTAAGTGCTGAAATTTCAGCCGCGTTAACCAAACTTCCTGTTGCTCCTGTTCACGCGGCCTCCATAGTGGCGGTACGCAATGAAGCTAGGGGAATGGCAGATGTCGGGCAATCCGGACACCGGAATAACCGGCGGGGCAGCACGGCCGCTGGCAATTGAGGCGCGTGGGCTGGTTAAGCGGTTCGATGGGTTCACCGCAGTGGACGGGGTCGACATCGCCGTGCCCGAAGGGGCGATCTATGGCATCCTTGGCCCCAACGGCGCGGGCAAGACCACTACGCTGCGGATGCTGTTGGGGATCATCGATCCCGATCAAGGCCTGCGCCGGGTCCTGGGGCACGACCGTCCGCATGAAATCAGCCACCTGATTGGCTATCTGCCTGAGGAGCGCGGGCTCTATCCAGCCATGAAAGCCTATGAGGCGATTGCCTTCCTCGGCGCACTGCGCGGCCTGCCGCTGGCCGAAGGCCGCAAGCGGGGCAAGGCGATGCTGGAGGAGCATGGCCTGGGCTATGCAATCGATCGGCAGATCCGCCAGCTGTCCAAGGGCATGGCGCAGCAGGTGCAATTGCTCGGCACCTTGGTGCATGAGCCAAAGCTGGTCGTGTTTGATGAGCCATTCTCCGGCCTTGACGCGCTTAACCAGGGCAAACTCGAAAAGATGATTCGCGCGCTGGCGGCGCGGGGCACGACTGTGATCTTTTCTACCCATGTGATCGCCCATGCCGAACGGCTGTGCGATGAAGTGGCAATCATTGCCGGGGGCAAGGTGCCCTTTGCTGGTCCGGTCGACGTGGCGCGGGACCGGATCCCGGCGCAGGTCCGACTGGAGACGCGGGCGAGCGACGGGCCCTGGCGCAGTGCACTGCCAGCAGATGCCCGCCATGAAGGGCAGTATTGGCACTTCTCGCTGCCCGAAAGCGGGATCGAACCGCTGCTGCGCGCGCTGATCGAAGGCGAGGCAGGGATCCTCTCGCTATCAATCGAGCGGGCAGGCCTGCACGACGCCTTTGTTGCCATCGCCGGCGAGGCGGCGGCGCGGGCACTGGCCGATGAGATGACCGAGGAGCAGCGCTGATATGACCGTTACCACCGGACGCCTCTCCACGCTGGCTGCAGCTTTCGTAATCGCACGGCGCGATTTCACCGCGATCCTGTTTTCACGCTCGTTTGTCTTCTTCCTGCTCGGTCCGCTGTTCCCCGTGCTGGTTGGCGGCCTGGCCGGGGGGATCGGCAAGGACGTGCAGAGCACTGCCGCCCGTCCCGAGCTGGGCGTGGCCATGTCTGCGCCCGATGCCAAGGCGTTACTGGCGGCGCGACAACGGCTGGAGCCGCAGCTTGGTAAAGCGGTTCCGGAGCTGGTCCTGGTCAAGGAACTGCGACCGGGTGAGCGCTTTGATGCCGCCACCGCAATGCAGGACAAGCGGGTCAACCTGGCCGCAGTTGTCACCGGTACGCTCGATCACCCAAGACTTTCTGGTCCTGAAGAACGGATTGCCGACTGGCGCGGGCCGGTTGCGGTGCTGGCGGGCGAAGCGCGCCGTGCCGGAGTGGCCGGCTATCCTGCGGTCGACCTTGTGCCATTGAAGCTGGCCACTACGGCTGACGAGGCGCGCAGCCGGATGGTTACGGCCCAGCTCGGCCAGACGGTGCTGTTCCTGCTGACCATGCTGCTGGCCGGGATGGTCTTGTCCAACCTGGTCGAGGAGAAGGGCAACAAGATCATCGAGGTTCTGGCCGCAGCGATCCCGATGGATGCGGTGTTTCTGGGCAAGTTGTTTGCGATGCTGGCGGTGTCCTTCGTCGGGATTGCGGTCTGGGTCGGGGCGGGCAGCGCGGTCTGGCTGGCGGCGGGGGGCAACCTGAGCCAATGGCCGGCCCCGGCGGTCGGCTGGCCGCTATTCTTCGCGCTGGGCACCGCCTATTTCGCGCTGGGCTATCTGCTGCTTGGTTCGTTGTTCCTTGCGATCGGTTCGCTGGCCACCACCGTGCGCGAGGTTCAGACGCTGTCGATGCCCGTCACTATGCTCCAGCTACTCAATTTCTTCTTCGCCTCGTGGGCCATGGCGCGTCCCGGCACGCCGATGGAGCTCGCGGCGATGATCGTCCCGTTCAGTTCGCCCTTTGCCATGCTTGCCCGCGCCGCCCAAAGCGATGCCCTGTTGCCGCACGCACTGGCGCTGGCCTGGCAGGTGCTGTGCGTTGCTGTCTTTGTCCGGATCGGCGCGACAGTGTTCAGGCGCTGGGTGATGAAGAGTGGTTCGGCGCGAGGTGGCGGCAAGAACGGCGGGAAGGGCGCCTGGGGCAAGTTGTTCGCGCGGCGGGCCGTGCGCTGAATCAGGTCCGTTCCGCAGCCGCTATTGACTCTCTGGTAAGTTAGACCAAGTAAGTCTCTATAGAAAACTGATTGCGAAGACGCGCAGCACAGAGGATTCGCCATGGCTACCCAGATCGCCGACACTCCGTTCCCCTACCGTACTTCGCCGACGGCGATGGAGGCGTTTGAGGCCTGGCTGAAGGAGCATGGTCAGGACCTGCCCAAGCACACCCATCCCTGGGACGTCTCGCGTTCGGACATCTATGTCGAGGACCGCTGGCAGCCGATCTTTGCCGAGATGCGTGCCAAGGCCCCGATCAACAAGGTCACCGGCACGCCCTATGGCGATTACTGGAACGTGACCACGGTCAAGACGATCCAGCACGTTGAGTCGCTGCCAGAGCTGTTCTCCTCTTCCTGGGAATATGGCGGCATCACGATCGGCGATCCGCCGGCGGACGTGACGCCTGAACATCTGGAAGAGCGCCGCCTGCCGATGTTCATCGCGATGGACCGGCCC
>CAZNFV010000044.1:0-14151 GCA_964572445.1 uncultured Novosphingobium sp.
CTGCGGTTTCTGGCCCGTCAACGGTCACGCCCTCGGCGCCAACGGACATGTTGGCGTGGGCGGCGGCGGGCAGGCCGAAGGTAGCAATGGCGATCGCGGCCAGCGAGGCAAAGCGAAGCGATTGAACGGACATCATGTCATGTGTTCCCTGAACAGTTTTCGGTTTTGCGCCGTCCAGGTGTCGCGAATCGTCCCGGCCCCCGGCGTCAGGGCTCGCTCTAGGGTCGGGGCGTGTCAGTGATGGGTAAGTTGCACGACACCAATGTGACGGGTTGCTGTCACATCGGTCAGGGGTCGTCTCAGTTCAGGCTGGCAGAAGCCAACAGTGCCAGCCACTGCGCGCGCGCCGCCGGATCTATTTCACCTTTGACCAGCACGGAGAGCTGGAACCATGAACGCTTGCCGGTCACCAGCCGGTAAATCCCGGTCTCGGCCCGTTCGGCGGCGCAGTTCGGAGAGCGGCGCTGAAAGGTGACCGAATTTTCATCTTCGGCGATCATTTCAAAGCTGGCCGGGCAGCGCGCCTGGGCCTGCTTTTGGAGCAGCGCCATCCAGTCTTTCGCATCCTTCGCGTCGCGCGGGCGGACCAGCGAGACGATTTCCAATGCCTCAGTCCAGTTCTTGGCCGACTTACCCTTCACAGCAATCAGATCGACCAGCCGTACCGGGTTGGAGTTGTTAAAATCAATCTTTGCCGGATCGCCCGAATCAAGCACCTCCTTGAGCGGCGGATAGAGCCGGTGATCGAATCGCAACCGCTCTGCAGCCAGCGGAGCTGAGACGAGCAGAAGGCAGAGGCCGAGCAGTGCGCGAATTTTCATGGCTGGCAAGATACCCGAAAATCGCCGGAATTCACCCAGTTTTGCGTGACACTCATGTGACAATTCCGCGCAAAGGAGGCGCTTATCGAGACCTGACGCAATTGCGTCATCAAACCGTCACGCCAAGCAGCGATCCTTGTCAGGCAACCGCCATAAAGATCCGCAATGAATGCCATGCCACATATACTGTTGACCCGACCCAACCCGGCACTGGTCGAAGCCGCGCGTGCCGTCCTGCCCGATGTCCATGTCCACGATCTGGCTTATGAGTCGCCCGAGCTGGTTGCTGACGAGGCCTGGTGCTTCGTCGACTGGCTGCTTGAGGATATGTCTGGTCTTGAAGTCTGCCGGCGACTGCGCGCCGCGCCGGCCACCAGTGCCAGCCACATCACCATGGTCCTAGACAGCGAAGACGCTGCCTCCCGCTCGCGGGCGCTGGTAGCGGGTGCGGACGATTACATGCTGGGGCCGCTGACCGCCGAGTCTTTCACGAAGCGCTTGCGGCTATACACTGGCAACCGGCCGGCGCTGAACAAAGCAGCAAGCGGCCTGACGCTCGATGCCGAAGCCCAACAGGTCCGCTGGCAGGGCCGCCTGATTCCCCTGCGACCGCGCGAAATCAGTCTGCTGCAGCTATTTCTCGACCAGCCTGACCGGTTGCTCAGCCGCAGCAAGATCATTGCCCTGCTGGGCAAGGAGAGCGATGTGCTGGACGAGCGCACAGTCGATGTCTGGGTCGGACGCCTGCGCCGGACCCTGGAGACGCATGGGCTGAACGGGGTGCTCAGAACGGTGCGTTCGATGGGCTATGTGTTCGACACGCCCCAACTCTAATGGTCGAAGCGGCGGCCGGTCTTGCACTTCGATGGAGAGCTGAACCTGCTGGCCTGCTTTGGTACGCAACGCAGGCTTAGCCTCCAGCGCGCTAGGCGCCCAAAGCGCCGGCGATGTGCCCCTCGGCCGCTGTTGCTTCAGCGAGCAGCAGTTGCAGCGCTTTTCGGGTGTCCTCAAGCAAGCTGCTGCTGATCGGGCGCTCGCCATTGATGAAGCGCCGGATCGCGCGCTCATCAATGCCGAGGCGGCGTGAAGTCGCCGGAATCCCGCCGAACACCTGAACGCAATGCGCGAAGTGATCTTGTGCTTCCTGCACGGTGAATGAGCCGGTCATTGTTGTTCCATTCGCCCTTTGGCTTCGATTGGTTCAGCGCTGCTTCTTGGCCAGCGGCGCGGTGAAATCGGGGTCCTTCTTGGCCACCCAATCGACGAACTTGCGGACCGCCGGGTTATCCAGCAGCCCTGCTACATCCATGCCATGGCGCTGCAGTTCCGAATTGGTAAAGTTGGTGATCAGAGTCTGCTGGCAAATCGGATGCATCGGCACCACGTCGCGGCCACCCCGGCTTTTGGGCACCGGGTGATGCCAGATGATGGTCGTGCCCGTCACCCGGCCGCAGAGCCAGCACAAGACCGGCTCCACCGGCGCCTCGTCTTCGCGGTCCCGCTCGCCATAGGGATCGTGTTTCGAATGTTTGCGGGCCATGGTCTGCCTTAACTTCCTGAACTGTTTCGCCGCACTTAAAGCGCCGCGCGCGGCATTACCACACCGAACCCGATCCGGCCCCCGCGATCGAATAAACCAAGTAAATACCCTTATTAATTGACTCGCCCGGGTGGCTCTGCAAGCCTTCGTTTGGAGGTGCAAGGTATGCTTGGTACGCGGTTCCTGGCGAAGCATCTTGCCGCGATTTTGCTGGCCCTGTGCGCCTGGCCGGTGTGGGCCCAGGCCGACAGCCAGCCCAAGATCGTGCTACAGACCTTGCCGATAACGGTCGATGTTGCCGCATGGACCGCAGATGATCGATATCTTCTGACAGCGTCCGGCACCACGCGCGAATTCATTATCTGGGATGTCGAAAACCGGCTCATTGTGGACCGGCTGCGACTGCCGGCTGGCGGAGACAACCTGGGGTCTGAGATCCTGCGGCTGATGCGCATGACCCTGTCCGCCGACGGCCGGAACGCAGAGATCTATGGCGCGCTAGGCCGCAATGAAGAGAGCGGTACCCAGGCCGGGCGCACCTATACGGTCGATCTGGCGATGCGGCGGATTGCAATGGCTCCGGCTCCTGCGCCGCCGGCACAGTCGTGGGAAGTGATCGGGCAATGGCTGCTGGCAGTGGGCGTGATCACTTCGGACGAGCCCGAACCAACGATGACTGTTGCCCAGGCGATGGCGCTGATGCCGCCACTGCCCCCTTCGCATGGCGGCCGTTATAGCCTGCGGCGATCGCAATATGGCTTTGATCTGCTCGAAGGCGGGAAGGTCGTTCCGCTCCAGACTGTCACCGTCAACGGCATGCTCGATTTTGCGGCCCTGGCCCCGGACGGCCGCCGGGTGGCGTTCATTCGCGAAAGCGACGGTGACAACCAGACCGTGATCGAGATCTTTGATACCCTGGCTGCCCGATATGGGCGTCAGGCCGTGCTGGACGGCGATTACGAGACCGTGGTCTGGCTAAGCGATACCGAATTCTATGCCTTTGCGAACGAAGCCTATTATAGCACCGGCGATCCGGCTGACGTCAAAGGAGCGCCGCCGCCGCTGGTAATTGTCGATGCCACTACCGGGGCGGTCAAGCAGACCATTACTCCGCGTTGCTTCCCCTTTAGCCTCGGTCAGGGAGTTTTTGCGGGGGCTGGACTGGCCAATTGCCGCAGTGAAGCCGGCTCGGACCGCAACCTGGCAATATTCGATCCAACCAGCAACAAGTGGCAACCCGTCAAAGACCTGAAGTTGCAGGACGGTGAGCTGATCACCCGGATCAGTGGCCACCAGCCGAGCGGCCGGATTGCCTGGTCCACCAAGCGGACCGATGGGACCGCTTCGATCTACGTCGGCGATACCGGGGAAGGCGATCTGGATCTGGGCCGGGATTTGCCGGCACCGTTCGTCGTCACGCAGCTGCAGTTTTCCGAGGACGGGCAACAGCTGTTTATCGGTGCCAACAGCGCGGCATCGATCTGGGACCTGCGAACCGACACGATCAAGGACGTGGAGCCGCGCTCGCTGCTGCCCAGCTTCTTCACCGCCGATGGCCGGACGCTGCTCTATGCCGGGCCGATGGACGATACGATTGCCCGCGCCGATATGGCCACCGGCAAGCTGTTGCCCCCGCTGGAGCTGGACCGGGCAATCGGGGGCGGTTTTCTTCCTGGTCGGCCGCTATTCTGGGCGACTTCGGCCATGGGGGTGCTCAAGCTGTGGGATACGCGCGACTGGTCACCGCTGCTCACCACCCATTTCTTCAATGAGGGCAAGTTCCTGACCATTGCCGCAGATGGCCGCTATGACACCAATCTGGGTCCAGATTCGGCCGAGTTTCGCTGGCTGGTGCCAGATGCCCCGTTCCAGTCGCTGCCGCCACAAACCTTCATGCGCGACTATTTTGAACCGCGACTGGCCCAGCGGCTTGGCGACTGCACCACGGCACGCAATTGCGATGCGGTGATGAAGCCGGTCGCTTCTATCGCCACGCTCAATCGCGCCCTGCCGCAAGCGCGGATCGTCGCAGTGACGCCCGGAGCGGAAGCGGGCACGGTCGATGTGAAGTTTGAGCTGCGCGAGGGGACAGTCGGCGGGCGCCGCTCGGGGGTCTACAATCCCCGCCTGTTTCTCAATAACCGCTTCCTGGCCCATACCCCGGACGAGCCATGGGAGGTGACGGAAACACTGCCGGACTGGCGCAAGGCCAATCGGTTGCCCGATCCTGGCCCGGATGGAATCTATCGCTACACCTTCACCGAGCCGATCCCGACCGGCGGATCTGACCAACTCGTCTTCTCGGCCTATGCCTTCAACGAGGACCGGGTGAAGGGGAATACGGCCAGCTTCACCTATACCCGGCCAGTCGGCCCGAAGCGGAAGCCGCGCGCTTTCGTGCTCAACATCGGGATCGACGCCTATCAGGAGCCGCGGCTTGAACTGAACTATGCCGTTGCCGACGCCCGGCTAGTGGCCAATCGGCTGGCTGCGATCCCCGGCTATGAGATGCGGCATGCCCTGCTGACCGGGACCAAGAACAGCGCGGCCTTGACCCATGGCGCGATTGATAGCGCACTAGGGATTCTCGCGGGCTTCTCCCCCGGACCCGCGATTGCGAAACTGGCGGCACAGGGGTTCGACGTGTCGCAACTCGATAATGCCACGCCAGACGATATCGTGATCATCTCTTTCTCCGGGCACGGCTGGGCCGATGCGCAAGGCAATTTCTTCCTGGTCCCCGCTGACGGGAAATGGGCGGTGGGCGACGCTCAGCCCGATACCGAAAGCCTCTATTCCGCCGCCGACCTGACGATGTGGCTGCGCGCGATCAAGGCGGGTGAAATCGCCCTGATCATCGATGCCTGTCACTCCGGCGCGAGTGTCGACGCGGGCAGCTTCAAACCGGGACCAATGGGTGACACGGGGCTGGGCCAGCTGGCTTTTGACAAGGGCATCCGCATCCTGGCCGCGACCCAGGCCAACGATGTCGCGCTGGAAAGCGCTAACCTCGAACAGGGCCTGCTGACCGCCGCCCTGGGCAAGGGGCTGACGCCGCAAGGTGGCCCGGCCGATCTCGACACCAATGGCAAGATCACGCTGGATGAATGGCTGCGCTATGCGGTTCAGGAATTGCCCTTGCTGGCGCAGGGTGCGGGCAAGGCGCGCGGCTTCACGATCACCCAGCGGCCCGGCTCAACCGTCGCCAAGCCGGCGGTGCAGGAACCTGCCCTGTTCGATTTCACGAATGCGATCAGCCCGGTCGTCCTGCGGGGTGCGCCATGAAATATCCGCTTCTGGGGGCCATGCTGGCGGCGCTGGCGACATCCGCCCAGGCAGAGATTCGTGCGGTTTTTGTCGGGATCGATACCTACCTCTTTTCGCAAACGACCACGCCCGATGCACGGTTCCGCGACCTTAAAGGCGCAGTAAATGACGTCAGGACAATCAAGGGCGCCTTGCGCAAAGCCTATGATCTGAACCTTGATCAGGAAGCGGCTGGTTCATGTCGTTCCGCAAATTCCGTCTCGATCACCCTGGCCAACACCTGCGCCACCAAGGCGGCAATCCTGTCCGCCTGGAACCAGCAGATCGCCGCCTCGCGCCCGGGCGATACAGTCGTGTTCTATTTCGCCGGCCACGGCTCGCGCTTCACCGAAGCACAGGGATCTGAGCAGGCCGGCCAGTTCAATTCCACCATCATGGCGACAGACGCTCGCCAGCCAGGCGCTCAGGCTCCCGCGGACATTCTTGATCGCGAAATTCGTCCGATTGTCGATCGGGCCACGGCGGCCGGGGTGCGGGTGGTCACCATCTTCGATTCCTGTAATTCCGGCAGCGCCACCCGCAGTCTGGAGGGCGAGGCGCGCACGGCACCGCCATTAGTGGTCGACCGGATCGAACCGGTTAAAGCGAGCCCGGTACAGGGCAATCTCGGTGCTTACCGGGTGCACTTCGCCGGTGCGCAAGACGGTCAGGAAGCGTTTGAGACTGGCGGCGTCGGCACGCGTGGGGGAGTGTTCACTGCGGCCCTAGCCAAGGCGTTGATCGATCAGCCCGGGGCAAGCTTTGCCGATCTGGCCGTGGCCGCGCGCGCGACAATCCTGGCCGCCGGCTTCACCCGTCAGCAGCCCCACGCGGAAGGCGCACTGCGCGCGACGCTGGGCGGAGATGAGGTGCGCGTCCCCTTATTCGATGCCGTGCGCAGCAGCACCGGTCTGGTGCTGGGCGGCGGCACCCTGACCGGCGTTACCGTCGGTTCCAGTTTTGTCCTGTACCCCAGCGTCAGCGCCGCCCTGCCCGGCACCACCCGCCCGCTTGCCACTGCAACGGTCGCCTCGGTTGAGGCTGGCCTGGCGCAGCTTACCCTGGATACACCGGCCCAGCTTCCGGGCCGGCTGGTCGCGCGCGAACTGGCACACCGGTTCGAAACGCCCGTGGCTATTGCCGTGCGGGGCAGCAATGCAGCGCTGGCCAGCGCATTGGCCGGCATTCCTTATGCCAAGGTTTCCGCGCGCCCGCAGATCGTGATCGCACCCGGTGCGGAAACGACGCTGCTGCAATCCGTACGGGGGCTGACGATTGCCCGCTTGCCCGCGCCAGAGGATCCAGCCTTTTCCTTCCTGCTGGACCGCGCGCTGGGCAAGGTTGCGCGGGTTAATGCCCTGCTGGCGCTAGCCGTCCCGGCGCGCGCCGGACAGGCGGCGTTCTGCATCCGCAACATGAGCGACGACTTTGACCCTGGTTATTGCCCGCCAGTTCCCGCCGGTGGCCGGCCACTCCTGCTGGACCAGCCGGCGATCATTTCCGTGACCAACCAGGCCGCGGGGCCGCGCTATCTCTATGTCCTCGGCGTCGATGCCGAATACGGCATCTCACTGCTCCTGCCGCCGGGCGGCGCGATTGATCAAGCCGTCGAAAGCGGCCTGCCGCTGCGCATTCCCGAAGGGCAGGAGATCAGGCCCGATGCGCCGGGAACCTATCGCTTCATCACCCTGGCCAGCGACGCCCCGATCAACGCGCCGGCACTGGAGCAGACCGGGCTGGCCGCAGTTGATCTGGAGGCTTGCCTGACCAGGCTGACGCGCCAGACATGCGAAGCTGCCGCTGCCAAGCGTGATGCCGCCATGCCCCGGGTCAACGATTGGGCTGCAACCCTTTCAACCGCAGAGGTGAAATGAACCGGATTGCGTATCTGCTGGCACTTTGCGCCGCGCTGCCGGCTCACGGTCAGGAGACCGTGCCAGACCGGGCACCACCGGCTGAGTTGGCACCGGCCGCAGCCGGGAACGGGGACGGGGACAGCGATGGCGGACGGATCGTGGGGGGCACGATTGCGCTGCCCGGCACTGTGCCCTGGCAGGTTGAGATCATCACCACCAACCCGATCACCGAGGCCGAACTGGCCGAGGACCGGGCGATGGGCATCAAGCGTCAGGCTTGGGAAACCCGGCACCACTGTGGCGGCGCACTGATCGCTCCGGGCTGGGTGCTGACAGCAGCGCATTGCTTCGTCGACAAGAATGACAAGCTGCGCGGATTGGCAGAGCGCAGTGTTACGCTGGGCGGCCAGGATCTTCGTTTTACGACGCCGATGCGGATTGAGCGCGTGGTGGTGTTCGGCAGCTATAGCCGGGCCGGCAACAAGAAGAATGATGTGGCGCTGCTGCGGATCGAGCCAATCCCCGGGCAAACCGACCCAGCCGTGGCGGCGCGAGCCCAGCCGATCCGGATTTTGGGATCACGCCCCGGTGACCGGGCGCTGGCACTGCAGGACCGGGTCACGGTGACTGGCTGGGGGATTACGGGCGCGCATGAAAACGGCGATATACGCGATCTGACCAAGCGCCCGCTGCGCCAGTCGCCTGAACTGCTGGAGGTGGGCTTGCAGGTCAAACCGCAGACCGACTGCCGCGACAAGGTGGCGGGGGCCGCCGCCCGCGGCGGACTGGGTGCCGGCGTGATCTGCGCCGGTGGCAGCGCGAATGAGGCCAAGGACAGCTGCTCTGGCGATAGTGGCGGACCGATGACCCGGGTGCAGGGGCGCGAACGGGTGCTGGTCGGCCTGGTATCCTGGGGCGTGGGCTGCGGCATCAAGGGCCGCCCCGGGCTTTATGCCAATGTCACTGACCCGGCGATCCTCAAGTGGATCGAGCGGGCAAAAACAAACGCGCCACCCGGGCAGGTGACGCGTCTGCGGTAAGCGCTGCTGGCTGATCAGCGATCAGTATTGGCCCGGTCCGTATTGGCTCGGTCAGTGTTAGCTCGGTCGGTGTTGGCCCGGTCAACGCTACCGCCGCGATCAGCGCCGTCGCCGGCCTTGGCTTGATCGGTCGCCGCTGCGGCATCATCAGCGACAGTGCCGCTGGCGGCTTCGCTAGGTGTGACTTCGGCTGCAACAGCTTCAGTGGTTGCCTCGGTCGCTGGTGCTTCAGTCTTCTGGCAAGCCGTCAGCGTTAGCAGAGCCGCCGCTGCGGCGAATGTAACCTTACGCATCCTATCGTCCCCTCGGTTATGATCCGCAAAACTACGCATAGCCCAGCGACTTAAGCAATCGCAAAAATTCCGGCGCACGGCGCAGCGGATCCAGGAACGGGTCGTTGCGGATGAAGATCAATCCGGCATCGTTCTGATCGCGGGCCCGTCCCAGCGTCGCCAGGGCCTCGACCGGCTTGTTCCATTGCGCCAGGACCTGGGCCTGCTGGTAAAGCGCAATATCGCCGAACTCGCTGACCAGCCGGCGGAATAGCCGCTCGGCATCGGCAGCGCGATTCTGGCGCAGGGCCACCACGGCTTGCCCTGGCAGAGCCACCAGCAGCGACGGTTCGCGCTCAAATGCGGCGCGGGCTTCGTCCAGCCGGTTCAGGAACAGCATGCACGAGCCCTTGACCGAATTGGCCGTTCCCATCTTGGGGTTGAGTTCAAGCGCCCGGTCAAGCGGGGCGATTGCTTCGGCATAACGGCGCGCCGCAAAAGCCACCTGGCCTTGCTGGCGATAGGTGCGCGGGTTCAGCCGATCGAGCATAATCGCCCGGTCCATCGCACTGGCAGCTTCAGCAAACCGCCCGGTGCGGGCACAGAACAGCGCAAAGCGGTTCAGTACATCGGCATCGCCGGCGCCCAGCGCATAGGATTTGTCATAAGGGGCCCGCGCCGCCTGCCAATCGAGCAAGCCGCTGTGCAGCACGAAGCCCAGCGCCGAAAAAGCCTGGGCCAGCTTGGGTGCCAGCTCGGTCGCGCGGCGCGCGGCAGCTGTGGCATCCCGGAACAGCGCGGGTCGCTGACCAGCGGGGACATATTGATTGGCGATCACTGCCAGCGCCAGCGCGCGCGCCGCATGGGCCGCGCCGTATTTGCGGTCGAGCGCAATCGCCTCTTCAAACCGGGCCAGAGCGGCGCGGTCGGTCCCCTCGTTCGCGGCCTGATCGAACAGGTCCTTGCCGCGCAGAAATGCATCATAGGCGGCAACGTCGCGGGTCCCGCCGATCTCAGCCGCCCTGGGTGCGCCGCCGCTGGAAACCCGCGCGGTCAGCGCCGCAGTTACTGCCTCGGCAATCTCATCCTGAACGGCGAAGACGTTGGTCAGCGGCCGCTCAAAACTTTGGCTCCACTGGCTGAAACCGGTGCGTCCGTCGATCAGCTCAGCTGAAATCCGGACCGAGTCCGCCGACTTGCGCACGTTGCCGTCCAGCAGATAAGCCACGCCCAGTTTGCGCGACATCGCCTTGGCGTCCTCGCCACGTTCGCGGAACTGGTTGGATGAAGCCTGGGCGGCGACTTGCAGCAGGGCATTGCGCGCCAGTTCTGCCCTGACTTCCGCCGCCAGACCATCAGAAAAATAGGCCTGGGCCGGATCACCGCTGAGGTTAACGAACGGCAGCACTGCCACGCTATTGGCCCCGGCGCGCGAAGGCCCGACCAGGCCGCTCCACCACGCGGCCCCGCCGCCTGCCGCGAGCAAAATGCCGGCACCGCCAGCCAGAACCAGCCGCCGGTTCAACCGCGAAGGTGGCGGCAGTGACGGCACATCTACCGGCGCGGCATCATGCAGCGCCGCCACGGCCCGCAAAATCCGTTCGGCCGAAGGTCGCAGCTTGCCTTTGGAAACATCAATGCACTGAAACTGGCGAAAGCCCAGCGGCGCTTCGCTGCCATCAAGCGACAGCGGCACCAGCACGCCGCGATCCCGTCCGCGGGTCGCCTCATCATGGACCCAGTGCGATGCGATGGCGGTCTGCGACCACAGCACCACCACGGTCCGGGCTGTCTCCAGCGCCGTTTCCGTGCTTCGCGAGAAGCGCTCACCACCTTCCAGCAGGCCATCCCACCAGACGACGTAGCCGGCGCGTTCCAGCAGTTCGATCACTGGCAGGGCGCGCTTCTGATCGGCGCGCGAATAGCTGATGAACACCGTGGACGGGCTGGCCCCAGTCAATGTCTGTTCGCCCGCGGTCATGCGCGAACACTATACCTAGGTAATTGTGCTAACAAGGCCTTTGCGCACAGGGGGCAGGTCGCTAGGGTGCCGCCGCATGAGCAAGATGGTAAGAGCAATGCAGAACTCGATTGCCTTGCCGCAGGCCCCCCTGGGCGTCGGGGTTACTGGCCACAGTGCCGATAATACCGCCTATGCCGAAAATGAAAGCGCGATCGCGCAGACCATCGCCGCAGTCTTTGCGTTGATCGGAACCGCCCGGCTCCATTCGCTGCTGGCCCGGGGAACTGACCTGGCGGCGGCGGAAGCGGCGCTTTCCCGGGGGTGGGAGCTGGTCGCGCTGCTGCCCTTCGGGATCGATCTGAATGTCGCGATCAATGTTCACCCCGCCACTGCGGCAGCGGCCCGGGCGCTGCTGGCCGGCGGCGCGACTGGCAATCCTGTATTCGACGAGCGCGCCGAGCACTTCCACCGGTTGGCGGCACAGGCCCACCAGTTCGAGCTGGCCGAAGCCGATGAACAGTTAACGGCAATGTTCCTGGCGATGCTGGACCAAGCGGACAGCACCACGGCAGCGGCCGCCTTTACCACGCTCGCCTCGGAGCGGGTGGCCACAGCCGGGCGCGTGATGATCGAGCAATCGGACATGATCGTGGCCGTATGGGACGGAATGGCGCCCGGCCCGGTTGGCGGAACCCGCCACACCATCGCCTCCGCGCTCGAACAGGGCGTGCCCGTCTTATGGATTGATGCGACGAACCCGGCTGCGCTGCGCCTGCTCCAATCACCGGAAGAGCTGGCCGTACCCGGCCCGGCGATGGGCCTTGCCGATATCGCCCCGGCCATCGCCGCCTGGGCCAACCCGCCAGCTGCCGAACCGGACGAGCGCGCGATTGCCTTCCACACCGAGCAGTGGCACCCGCGCAGCCTGCGGCGGTTTCATGCCTATCGCCGGATCGAAGCCATGTTCGGGGACACGGGCAAGCCGCTCGCCTCGCTGGTTCAGCGCTATCAGCAGCCCGAGGCTATGGCAGACAACGCCGGGGCGGCGATCATGACTGATGCCGGGGCGCTGCCGGGCAGCGATTTGCGCCATGCCCGGCAGATCTGCGATAAGGTCCTGACCCGCTTTGCCTGGGCTGACGGGCTCTCCACCTTCCTGTCAGACGCCTATCGCGGCGGCATGGTGATGAACTTCTTCCTGTCGGCACTCGCGATAGTCGGCGGGGTGGCGTACCTGCCGTTCTTCGGGGCCGAGATCAAATGGCCCTTCGCGCTGTTCGAATTCGTCATGCTCTGTGCGATCCTTGGCATTACCGCCACCGGCCGCAAGCGCCGCTGGCATGGTCGCTGGTTCGAAACCCGGCGCATTGCGGAATATTTCCGCCACGCACCGGTGCTGTTGATGCTGGGCGTGGCACGCCCGATCGGGCACTGGCCGCGCGGTGTTGGTACCCAATGGCCCGAACTTTATGTCCGCAAGACCCTGCGCGGATTAGGTCTACCGCAGATGCGGGTTACCCAGGCCTATCTGCACGGCGCGCTGGAGCAATTGCTGGGGCGGCACGCCCGCGCCCAACGCGACTATCATCGGATCAAGGCAACACGGTTAACTCAGGTCCATCACAACCTGGACCACGGGTCGGAATGGCTGTTCCGGCTGGCAGTAGGATCGGTCGCGCTTTACCTCTTGCTCGTCGGCCTGGGCGCGGCGGGACTGGTGCCTGAAGCGGCCGCGCTGAAGGCATCGAAGACCTTCACGTTCCTTGGCGTTGCCTTCCCGGCATTGGGCGGCGCTTTCGCTGGCATTCGCTATTTCGGCGACTTTGAGCGTTTTGCGGCGATCTCCGAAGTGACTGCCGGCAAGCTTGACGTGATCATCGGTCGGATCGAGCGGCTGTCTGCAAACCCGGCTGGGCAGCTGACCTATGCCCAGATCGCGGGCCTGGCCCATATGATCGATGACGTGGTGATCGCAGAAATCGAAAGCTGGCAAGCGGTCTTCGCCGGCAAGAACATAACCGTGCCGGTGTGATCCGGACCGCCTGGCTATCGCTCCTGCGGCGGCAGACGGACAGCCCAGACGAGCAAGGCACCAAGGGCCAGGGCAGCCATGCCGATGCCCTGCGCCAATTCATAACTGCCCATCCAGTCGTGCAGCAAGCCGACGCCGACAATCCCGATGCCATTGCCGATCCAGCCGAAGCCATGCAGCGCCCCGTAAATCGTGCCGTACTGCGCAATCGGAAAGCGCCGGGCCACGAAATAGGCGAACAGGTCTTGTTCTACACCCTGCTGCAACCCGATCATCGTCGCGGCCAGGAGCGCTGCCCAGAGCAGCTGGTCCGTCAGCAAGAACAGCAGGAACCCGCTGCCCGGAATGATCGTGAAGATCAGCGCGGCCGTCTGCGGGCGGAAGTGATCGAGCAGCCAGCCCCCGCCGAGCCGCCCGACGAACTGGCCGATCGCGAAGGCGGAGACTGCTGCGGCGCCGACCCGCCCGTCAAAGCCCTCTTCCTGCACAATCGGCGAAAGCTGGCCGACAAACCCGGCCGTCGCCAGGCCCATCGCGATGATGCTGGCCACCATCAGCCGGAAATCGCGGTCGCGCAGGAATGACCAGTCGGTGCGAAGGCCGCGGCTCTGCACGGTCTGCGCAATGCTAGCACTGGCGGGAACGATAAAGGCCACGGCCGGAATCCCGACCAGCGCCATGAAGCCGGACAGCGCCAAAAATCCGCCGCGCCAGCCATAGTTCTCGATCATCGGCATCAGCACCTGCGGGGCAATGATCGCGAAGATCGAGACCCCGGTCGCGACGAGCCCAAGCGCACGACCACGGTACTTATGGAAGTGCGCGTTGACCGGGCGCGTTGTCACCACGCCAGTGGTTCCGACCCCGAAGAAACCGAGCACGGCAATGCTCAGTCCCATATGCACGATCGACGTGGCGAACAGCACCGACAGGATCTGGATGGCAATAACGATCAAAGCGGAGCCGATGTAAACCGGCTTGACCCCATAGGAGTCCACCGCCCGGCCAATCACCACCGCGCCAATCGCGCCGGTCACGATCAGGGCCTGGATGGCCCCAATCTCGCCGCGGCTAACCCCCAGTTCCTGCGACAGCGGCAGGACGAACATGTTGAAGGTGAAGAACAGCAGCACGATGCCGGCACCCGCCGCCAGCGCGCAGCCGAGCACAATCCGCCAACCGACTGTCCATTCGCTCTCCTCGCGGAGAGGCACCAGGGTTTCGGTCATTCCTCTACCGCAAAGGTGATCTCGGCGTGGTCCTGCAGCCGCTTGACCAGCGCCTCGCCCAGCAAGGCACCGGGGGTGGCCACCCCGCCGCC
>CAZNFV010000045.1:0-14100 GCA_964572445.1 uncultured Novosphingobium sp.
TTGGTCGACCAGTAGAAGATCTGGATGAACAGCATGCCGGTGAACAGCGTGTGGAATGGGATTGGAGATGCCGCATCGCCGACCATGGTCAGCCGCTCCGGCGGGATGCCGGAGAAGTCCCAGCCAATCGCATTGCAGGCCAGCACCACCACCAGCAGCGCAATCGCCAGCACGCCGATCCCGGAATAGGTATCCATCACCGCCACGGCACGCAGGCCGCCCATGATGGTATAGGCCACCGCGATCACCGCCATCGGCGCGGCAAAGTACCACAGCGGCCAGTCCACCGCGAACATCGACTTGAGGAACAGCGAACCCGAATAGAGCGCGGCTGGCAGGTAGATGAGGATATTGCCGATCAGAAACAGCGCGGAAATCAGCGTGCGGATCGATCCTCCATCATAGCGCTGTTCCAGCAGCTCGGTCACTGTGGTGCAGCCGGTGCGATAATAAACCGGCACGAACACGAAGGCGAGGATCATCAGCCCTGCGAAACCGGCTAGCTCCCACCAGGCCAGTAGCAGCATCTGGTTGCCGTTCATCCCGACCAGCTGCTCGGTCGAAAGGTTGGTCAGCGTGATTGCGCCAGCGACATAAAGCCATTTCAGCCCGCCGCTGGCGAGGTAGACATCCTTGGCGGACCCGTCATGCGATGGGTGCGCGGCGCGGGTGGTGGTGCGCCAGGTAAAGAACCCGATCACCGCCAGCAGTGTCAGCGCCATCACTACCTGTCCGGCAAAACTGCCCCAGAACTGCCCCATCACGCCCCCCAATTGCGGTTTTGGGGCGATCCTATGCAGCAAGGGCCGGCAAGACCAGCAGGTTTATGGACGCCTAGGCCTGCTCCAGCGCCAGCAGGGCGAAAGTGGCGAGCCAGTGTTCGCCCATGTAATCATCACCGAGATGCGGCAGCGCGGCATCAAGGTGGCGTTGCGCAGTTTCCCGCGCCGGTTCCTGCACCGGATGCCCGGCTGGCAGCGCCGCTGCGATCCCCCGCCAGCACCAGGCCCGGCTGAGATTGAGGCCATCAAGGTGTGCGATCTTTCCGTCACTGCGATCAGAGACCGTGGCTGGGATAAACAGGGTCGCGGGCAGACCATCAGCGGCCTTGGGCAGGAACTGGTCAAACCACCCGCCAAAGTCCGCGCCGAGCACCCGGCTCATCAGCAGGGCTTCGGTCAGCGCGGAGGAGAGGAACTCGTCTCCGCCCGGCTCCCACGCCTGGCAATCCCGGTCATCGGCAAACCAATCCACTGCGCGGGCATCGATCAGGGTGACCATGGCCGGATCGTGATCCAGCGCCCAGTCGCGCGCCAGGGTCAGCGCAAAGGAAGAGGAGTAATGTGTGCCCACCCGGATGGGATAGGTCTGCACCGGCAGGAACTGGCGGAACCGTTCAGCAAAGGCGGCGGCGAAAGCATCTGCGTGATGCGCCCAGGGGTGGTCGTGCCGCACCATCTCTGCCTGCAGCGCCAAGGCCCAGGCCCAGCCGTACGGCCGCTCGAACCCGCGCGATGAGGGCCGCGAAAGGTAAGCGGTCTCGACCGCGAAGTTGTCCGCCGTCAGCATTTCTGCTGCCAGAGCCCGGACAGGTTCAGCCTCGGGCAGGTCCGGGTAAAGCCGCGCCAGCCGCAGCACTTGCCACCAGCCGTGCAGGCACGAATGCCAATCGAAGCTGCCGAAGAAGATCGGGTGCAGTTCGCGCGGAGTGCGGGCATCTTCGGGCCCATCCAAGACGTGATCCAGCTTGTGTGGAAACTCGCGGGTCAGGTGCCCGATCGTCAGGGCCATAAAGCGCGCGGCGTGTTCAGGCGTGAGGTGCGTCATCAAAAGGCAAACCACCAGATCAGGAGAGTATTGACCGCCAGCAGCGGCAAAGCCGTGCCGATCTGCGCGCGGACCACGGCGTTGCGGTCCTTCAGTTCAAGCAGGGCAGCAGGAACCACATTAAAATTGGCCGCCATCGGCGTCATCAATGTTCCGCAGAAGCCTGCGAGCATGCCAATCGCGCAGACCACGGCGGGGTTGCCCCCATACTGGTGAACCAACAGCGGCACGCCAATCGCAGCAGCCATTACCGGAAATGCGGCGAAGGCATTGCCCATCACCATCGTGAACAGCGCCATGCCCAGCGTGTAGGCGATCACTGCGCCGATCAGGCTTCCGTCAGGGATTACTCTGGCCATCAGTTGCCCGACCACGTCCCCGACCCCCGCGATGGCGAACACCGCACCGAGGCTCGCCAACATTTGCGGCAGGATCGCCGCCCAGCCGACGGAGTCCATCAGCCGACGCCCTTCCTGCAACGGTGCCGTCGGGTCCGGCCGCAGCCAGGCCAGGCCGACGATCAGCGCCAGCAGCGCGCCCAGCGCCAGGCTGACCAGCGTCGCCTGTTTGGGATTGACCAGACCGGGCAGGTGATCGAATCCAAAGGTACCCAGCAGCGCCGTCGCCGGGATCACCAGCGCGAGCAGGAACAGGCGGTTGCCATAATGCGCTGCACGTTCGCGGCGCACCTCGGCGCTTGAGCCGCCGCTGCCGCGGCCGAGCTGCCCGGTCCCGGCAATCGCCACCAGCGCGAGGACCAGCAAGCCGTTGCCGAAATCGCCGAGCCGGTCGCCTGCCAGCATCGACAGCGCCAACAGGCCCCAGAACGCGCCGTTGCCCCAGCGCTTGGAATTGCTCGCATCACGCAGCGACAGCACGGCGAAGGCAAGGAAGATCAGGCCCGCGAGGCCATAGACGAAAGGCAGGCCGATCATTGTCCGGTCGCCTTGCCAGAGAGCCGGCGATCAAGCCGCCACAGCCGGAAGCCATGGATCATGAAGGCGGCAAAGGCGGTCGGGATGGCCCAGACTGAAAGCTGGAACGGCGTCAGCACTATGCCCTGCTGTTCGAGGAAGCCGACCATCAGCAGGATCGAACCGATCGCGATGAAGATATCCTCACCAAAGAACAGGCCGACGTTATCAGTCGCCGCCGACATAGCCTTGACCTGCTCGCGCTCGTCCTCGCTCAGGTCGGCCTTCTGCCCTTCCGCCGCCGCTTCGGCCATCGGCGACACGAGGGGGCGCACCGTCTGGGCATGACCCGCAACCGAAGTAAGCCCCAGCGCCGAGGACAGCTGGCGGATCAGCAGATAGCCGGTCAGCAGTCGACCGGTGGTCGCGCCCTTCAGGCCCGCGATCAGGCCGCGCGCCCGTTCCTGCAAGCCATGAGCTTCCAGCAGCCCGATGACCGGCAGGACAATCCAGACGACCGAGACATAGCGGGTATCGTTGAAGGCCTTGCCGAAGGCCGAGACGATGGCGTGGAGATCCAGCCCAGCGGCCAGCCCGGTCACCGCCGCAGCGGCCACCACCACCAGCAGCGGATTGAAACGCAGGACAAAGCCCGCGACCATAACCGCGATGCCGGACAGCACCCACATCTCACTCATCCGTAGCCTCCCCCGCCCGGCGTTTCGACCACCATAACATCGCCCGGCTCCATCAGGACCGAAGCGGTAGATTCAAGCTCCTCGACCTCGCCAGACGCACGTTCGACCCGCGTCGCGCCCGGCGCGCCGTCCGCCCCGCCAGCAAGGCCGAATGGCGGTACGCGGCGGCGATTGGCCAGCATGCCGGCTTCCATCTGCTCAAGGAAGCGCAGCCGCCGCAGTCCGCCGTCCCCGCCGCGATTTCGCCCCGTCCCGCCCGAGCCGGCGCGGACAGAAAATTCCTCCAGCAGCACCGGGAAGCGCGTTTCCAGCACTTCGGGATCGGTCAGGCGGCTGTTGGTCATGTGGGTCTGGACCACGCTGGTGCCGTCAAAGTCCGGCCCTGCGCCCGAGCCGCCGGCGATGGTCTCATAATACTGATAGCGATCATTGCCGAAGGTCAGGTTGTTCATCGTGCCCTGCGCGCCCGCCATCGCCCCGAAGGCGCCGAATAGCGCATCGGTTACAACCTGGCTGGTTTCGACATTGCCGGCCACGACTGCAGCCGGATAACGCGGGCGCAGCATGCAGCCTTCAGGCACCAGAATCGTAACAGGCGCCAGGCAGCCTTCGTTCATCGGGATCGGATCATCGATCATGGTGCGCAGGACATACATCACCGCCGCGCGAACCACGCTGAACGGGGCATTGAAATTGCCGGGCAGCTGTTCGCTGGTTCCGGCGAAGTCGATCGTTGCCTGTCGCGCTGCGCGGTCAATCCGTACCGCCACACAGACCACGGCGCCGTTATCAAGTTCATAGCGGAAGCTGCCGTCCTCCAACCGTCCGATCAGGCGGCGCACCGCTTCTTCGGCATTGGCGTGGACATGGCCCATATAGGCGCGGACCACCTCCGTGCCGTGTTCGGCGCAGGCCCGCTCCAGCCCGGCCGCACCGCGCGCGCAGGCAGCAACTTGCGCGGCAAGGTCGGCCAGGTTGGCGGCGACATTGCGCGCCGGATACGGCCCGGAAGAAAGGATCGCCGCAAGTTCATCGCGGCAGAAGCGGCCCTCATCAACCAGCAGGACATTCTCCAGCAGCACGCCTTCCTCACCGATGTCACGGCTGTTCGGCGGCATCGAGCCGGGCGCAATTCCGCCGACATCGGCATGGTGCCCGCGCGCGGCGACATAGAAGTCCGGCTCGCTCCCCATGCCGACGAATACCGGCATGACCACGGTGATGTCGGGCAGGTGCGTGCCGCCCGCATAGGGCGCATTGAGGACATAGGCATCGCCGCGGCGGATGCCCCGGCCATCCTTTCCGCCGGCGCGTTCCCGCAGGATCGCCTGAACGCTCTCTCCCATTGAGCCGAGGTGGACCGGCATATGCGGCGCATTGGCGACCAGCCGCCCCGCCCCATCGAAGAGCGCGCAGGAAAAATCGAGCCGCTCGCGGATGTTGACCGACATGGCGGTGCGCGCCAGCGCGGAGCCCATTTCCTCAGCAATCGCCATGAACAGGCCGTTGAAGATTTCGAGACGGACCGGATCAGCTTCGGTCCCGCTGGCTGCAGTTGTGGTGCGCGGGGCGGTGCGGGTCAGGCGCAGGGTGCCATCGCCGTCCACGCCAAGTGACCAGCCGGGTTCAACCACGGTCGTCGCCAGTGGATCGATCACAATCAGCGGGCCAGCGGCGTCAAATCCGGCAGGCAAAGCAGCACGGTCGAAGATCGGCACCACGGACGAGGCACCGGCTAAGTAGCAGCGCGTTGTCTCCAGCGGAGCGCCAGCCACTTCGGGCAGCGCCCAATCCAGCGCGCCGCCAGCTTCAGCTGCGGCAGTCGCTTCCACCTGCACCCGGTCGATCACCAGCGCGCCATCGCCATCATAACCAAATTGCGCACGGTGCGCGGCGGCGAAGGCAATGGCCAGTGTGTCTGGATCGGCGGGCGCCAGTTCGATCGTGTTATCCGAGCCTTCACGGCGCAGGAACAGGCTGGTGCGGACCTCTGCCGCAGCCCCGCCCAGCTCGCCCGTTACGATGCCGCTAAGCTCATCAGCCAGGGCCTGGGCCGAACCTAGGCCGCCCACCAGTGGTGCGCCTAGCGTCCGTTCTCGCACCGCGGATTCGCTCGCCAGCCCCATGCCATAGGCTGAGAGCACCCCGGCCAGCGGATGGACCAGCACCGTATCGATCGCAAGCTCGTCTGCCACCAGACAGGCGTGCTGCCCGCCTGCCCCGCCAAAGCAGGACAACGCATAGCCGGTCACGTCATGCCCGCGCGCGACAGAGATCTGCTTGATCGCGTGCGCCATGTTCGCGACGGCAATCGCGATAAACCCTTCGGCCAGCGCTTCCGGGGTAAAGATTTGGCCCGTCTCAGCGCGGATTGCCGCAGCCATTTCGGTGAACTTTGCCGTGACCACATTGGCATCAATCGGCTGGTCGCCATTAGGCCCGAACAGGTGCGGGAAATGATTGGCCCGCAGCTTGCCGAGCATAACGTTGCAATCAGTCACGGTCAGCGGGCCACCATTGCGGTAGCAGGCGGGACCCGGCACGGCTCCGGCGCTCTCTGGCCCGACCACCAGCCGCCCGGCATCGAACCGGCAGATCGAGCCGCCGCCCGCCGCAACCGTGTGGATCCGCAGCATCGGCGTGCGAATGCGGACATTGGCAACGCGCACTTCGCTATCGCGCTCAAAGTGCCCCGCATAATGACTGACGTCGGTTGAGGTGCCGCCCATATCGAAACCAATCACGCGCGGCGCGCCGCTGGCTTCGGCCGTCCGGGCCATGCCGACGATGCCGCCAGCCGGCCCGGACAGGATCGCATCTTTGCCGCGGAAGCGTGCGCCATCGGCCAGCCCGCCGCTGGACTGCATGAACAATGCCCGGTTGCCGGTCCCCAGTGCGCTGGTGAACTGATCGACATAGCGGCGCAGCACGGGTGAGAGATAGGCATCGACCAGCGTCGTGTCCCCGCGCCCGACCAGTTTGATCAGCGGTGCAACTTCGTGACTGACCGAAACTTGCGTGAAGCCGGCTGCCCGTGCCAACTCCGCTAGCCGCGCCTCGTGCGCCGGGTAACGATAGCCATGCATCAGCACGATTGCGACCGAGCGCAACCCGTCCGCAACTGCCGCTTTAAGCGCCGCGCTCGCTGCTGCCTCGTCAAGCGTGTGCAACACGGTGCCATCGGCCATGACCCGTTCAGCGATTTCGATCACCCGGGCGTGGGGTGGCTCGGGTAGCACGATCCGGCGTACGAACAGTTCGGGCCGCTCTTGCGTGCCGATCCGCAGCGCATCGCCAAAGCCGCGCGTAATAGCGAGGACGGTAGGCTCACCCTTGCGCTCCAGCAGGGCATTGGTGGCCACGGTCGTGCCCATTCGCACCGCTGCCGAGGGTAGCGGGCCAGCGCCAGCACCGCTGAGCTGCCGGATTGCTGCAATCGCGGCGTCTTCGGGCCGCGACGGGTCTTCTGACAGGAGTTTGGCGGTCAACACCCGCCCATCAGGCGCGCGTGCCACTACGTCGGTAAAAGTGCCGCCGCGATCGATCCAGAATTGCCATTCGCCCATAACAGCGCCGTAATAGGCCGCATGGCGCCGCTGGCAATCATTTGCGCAACGGCTCAACGGCGAGCGCGCTTATTGCGGCGGCTACAAATCTTCGTTCGTGTCCTTGGGCGGATGCGAGGCTTGCCAGGCCTGCAGTTCGGACACCAACGCATTAAAGTCCTGCCCAAAGCGTTGGATTTCGGCGATCTCTGCTTTCTGCACGCGTCGATCAAACGATCGTTCGGTCCGGACTGCATGAGACACTTCGGCAACATGCTCCAGCGATCCGATCACGTCGCTCTGCAAGCTGCTGGCGAGGATGCGGGTGGCGATCACCGTCAGCATCAAAGTGCTACTGGCGATAATCAATCCAGCGACAGCAAACCGCACCAGCCCTTCGGAGTTACCGGTGATCCGTACCTCGCCAATCTGACTGCCGCTGTGGTTCAGCGGGGCCACGGACGGACGGTGCCAGAGCAGGCGTTCGCCAGCCTGTCTCAACCATCCCGGCAGCCTGGCCCGGGGATTCTCCCAGCGCGCCAGAAGCTGCCCGGCAGGATTGAACACCTCCACCTGTTGCACCCCGCCGCCGCCGGCAACCGAGGCAATGCCCTTCACAATTGCCGGCCGATCATCGAACATTACCGCTGGCTCCACCGTGTAGGCCACTGTCAGAGCGAGCAGATCAAGATTCTGCTGCACATAGTTTCGAATGACTAGACCGCCGCTAACCGTCAGGCTGGCGGCGGCCAACAGGACCGCAAAGAGGATCAACCGCAGGTGAACCCGCGCCAGCAAGTGGCGAATAGTGATGATGCGCCCGCTGGTCATGGATGCCCTGCTGCCAGCCGCAGAACGCGGGGGTCAACTCGTAGGGCAGAGCGCGCGACTGCGCCAACATTAAGCCGGAAGGAAACCCCCCTCGCTGCGAAATTGAGGCAGAACATCGCCTGGCTGCGACACTGAGGGTCAGCCTCGGCAATAGTCATCACGCCGCGCCCGCGCAGGGCGTTGGTCAGCTGGCGCTGGGCGGGCAGCGGCAGCTGACCAATATACACCGCATCACATACGGCCGCCCTGATCGCCGTGATGGGCAAGTTACGCCGATCAATGGTGCGGCCGTCCATCAGCCGCAGACCGTCGAGCCGGCCAACATACAACGCCGGGCCGGCAACGCAGAGCCGCAGCGGGTTCTGCGATCGCGGCCAATGCGTGTATTCGATCAGGGATTGCACCACGCGGGTGACTGCTGGGGTATAACCTTCACCGTGCGGCGCGCCTGCCAGGGCAAAGGGCACAAACAGGGCCTCGCTTGCCAACGGCCGCGGTTCGCCTAGCGCCAGCAGCGCGGCAGGCAGGAGAATTTCTAAGACCACCCGACATTTGACCTGGTTCCAGACTTTGCCCAGAAAGCTGGCGATTGCAAGGCAATGCAAGAATTGGTTTCTGCCGCAACCAATGCTAAAGCGCGGTCATGCCTGCACCCATTGACCGCACAGCCCTGCGCGAAGCCTATCGCCTGGATGAGGAAACCTGCATCGCCGAGCGGCTGCGTAAAGCAGCTCCAGCCAGTGCTGCCCATGGCGAAGCGCGGCAGATTGCAGCGCGACTGGTCGAAGGCGCCCGCGCTCACAAAGCGAGCGGGCTCGATGCCTTCCTGCAGACCTATGGCCTGGGCACCGATGAAGGCATCGCCCTGATGTGCCTGGCCGAAGCCCTGCTGCGCGTGCCCGATGCGGCAACGGCGGATGCACTGATCCACGATAAGCTGGGCGGGATTGACTGGTCAGAGCACCTTGGTGAAAGCGGCTCGACCTTCGTCAATGCGGCAACTTTCTCATTGATGCTGACCGGCCAGGTGCTCGACCAGCGCCGAGCCAAGGCCGAAGGGTTGGGTTCAGCCCTGAAGCGCGCGGTCGGCCGGCTGGGCGAACCAGTGATCCGCCAGGCTACTTTGCAGGCAATGAAGATCCTGGGCGGGCAATTCGTTTACGGACGGACCATCGATGAAGCGCTGGAACGCGCCGCGCCCGAGCGAAAGCAGAACCTGACCCACAGCTTCGACATGCTGGGCGAAGCGGCGATGACCTTTGCTGACGCCGAACGCTATCGCGCCAGCTATGAAGCCGCGCTGGACCGGATCGCCGCCGAGGCGGGAATGGGCATGGTCCGTTCGCCGGGCATCTCGGTAAAGCTTTCCGCGCTTCATCCCCGCTATGATTTCCTCCACGCCGATGCCGCCAAGGCGGCACTGGTGCCGATGCTGAAGGCGCTGGCGCTGAAGGCGCGCGATGCCGATATCCACTTCACCATCGACGCCGAAGAAGCTGAACGGCTGGAGCTGTCGATGGACATCATTGAAGCTCTGGCGAGCGATGACGATTTGTTCGAGGGCGGCTGGCAGGGCTTTGGCCTGGCGCTGCAAGCCTATGCAAAGCGCGCGGTGCCGCTGGTCGATTGGGTGGTGCAACTGGGTCGCCGCCATGGCCGACGGCTCATGGTCCGGCTGGTCAAGGGCGCTTACTGGGACAGCGAGATCAAGCTGAGCCAGGTCGGCGGTCACGTCGATTACCCGGTCTTCACCCGCAAGGTTGCGACTGACGTTTCCTACCTCGCCTGTGCGGCGAAGATGCTGGCCGCGCCCGATGCGATCTACTCGGCCTTTGCCACGCACAACGCCTATACCATTGGCGCAATCAAGGCGCTGGCCGGTGACGCGGAATTCGAGTTTCAGCGGCTCCATGGCATGGGCGAAGACGTTTACGCAGAGCTGGCCAAGTTCGAGGCTGATGCCGGCAATCGCCGCACACCGGTGCGGATTTACGCGCCGGTTGGCGGGCATAAGGAACTGCTGGCCTATCTGGTCCGCCGCTTGCTGGAGAATGGCGCGAACAGTTCTTTCGTTAACCGCATGGCCGATGCCGAAGTGCCGGTCGATGAACTGGTCGGCGATCCGGTGGCGGAGCTGGCGGCATTGAACCCGCGCCGCAACCCGGCGATCCCGCTGCCCGCGCAAATCTTCCCTGGCCGGCACAATAGCGCCGGGGTGGACCTGGCCGATCCGCTGCTGCGCACGCCGCTGCTGGCCCATCTGAATGAGCTGGCGGCGCTACACTGGGAAGCTGAACCAACCGCGCTGGCCAGCGAGGCTGAACCGGCGCGCGAAGTCCGCTCACCGCAAGACCACGCCGAAATCATCGGCACGATCCGCGCAGCCTCGGCGGCCGATGTTGCTTTCGCTGCGGAGCGGGCGAGCAAGGCCCAGCCAGCATGGAATGCACTCGGTGGTTCCGAACGCGCCGCGCTGCTGGAACGCGCGGCCGATGCCTTTGAAGCCCATATGCCGGAATTCATTTCGCTCTGCCAGCGCGAAGCCGGGAAGACGCTCGTCGATGCAGTGCTGGAACTGCGCGAGGCGGTCGATTTCCTGCGCTACTACGCCGCCGAAGCGCGCGCTCATTTTAGTGAAGGTCGCGTCCTTCCTGGCCCAACCGGTGAGAGCAACCGCCTGACCCTGCATGGGCGCGGGGTCTTCGTGACGATCAGCCCGTGGAACTTCCCGCTGGCGATCTTCATTGGGATGACTGCCGCCGCACTGGCCGCCGGAAACACCGTGCTGGCCAAGCCGGCCGAGCAGACCCCGCTGATCGCGGCGCTGGCGGTGCGGCTGTGCCATGAGGCCGGGATGCCCGATGACGTGCTGCAACTTGTACCCGGTGACGGCAAAGTCGGCGCGCTGCTGACCGCCCGGCCCGAGATCGCCGGGGTGGCGTTCACCGGGTCGACCGAGACTGCCCGCACCATCAACCGCGCTTTGGCGCAGCGCGACGGGCCAATCGCCACCCTGATCGCCGAGACCGGCGGACAGAACGCGATGATCGTCGATAGCTCGGCCCTGCCCGAACAGGTCACCCGCGATGTGGTGGGCAGCGCCTTCCAAAGCGCCGGCCAGCGCTGTTCGGCACTGCGGGTACTGTACCTGCAAGATGATGTTTACGACGCGATGCTGGCGATGATCCGGGGGGCCTTCGATGCGCTGGTTATCGGTGATCCACTGGACCCCATCACCGATGTCGGTCCGGTGATCGATGCTGAGGCTAAGGCCGCGCTCGATCAGCATATCGCGGCGATGAAGTCGGCCGGACGCGCAGTCTGGCAGCGCAAACTGCCGGCGACTTGCGCCAATGGCACCTTCGTTGCGCCGACCATCATTGAGATCGAATCAATCGCAGACCTGACGCGCGAGAACTTCGGCCCGGTCCTCCATGTCGCCCGGTTCAAGGGTGATGAGCTGGCCTCCGTGGTCGCGGCGATCAATGCCACCGGCTATGGCCTGACCCTGGGCCTGCACAGCCGGATCGACGCCACGCGGCGGATGGTCGAAGCCAGCGCCCGCGTCGGCAATTTCTATGTCAACCGCAACCAGATCGGCGCGGTGGTGGAAAGCCAGCCGTTTGGCGGCGAAGGGCTATCCGGCACCGGGCCAAAGGCCGGCGGCCCGCACTATCTGCCGCGCTTCGCAACCGAGCGGGTCACCTGCATCGACACCACGGCGGCCGGCGGCAATGCCAGCCTGATGGCGGGTGGATGAATTCTCTGCCGCAAGGCCCTTGCCGATCTTAATCGCACGGTTAACATACCTCCCAACCGGGAGAGAATAATGGATCAGGCCACCTACGACCGCTTGCTGGCGAAGGCCAAGCGCACGATCGACCTGTTCACCTTTGACGAGTTCATCCGCTTCTGGGGCGCTGATCGCCCCAATTTGCCGGCGCTGGATGGCGATGACCTGTCGCTGACCTATGGACAGCTGGAAGACGCCACCGCCCGCGTCGCTTCTTCCCTGCTCAGCATGGGCGTAAAGAAGGGAGACCGGGTGGCCTGGTTCGGCAAGAACGCCACCACCTATTTCACCCTGTTCTTCGGCGCTGCCCGCGTCGGGATCGTGATGGTCCCGGTCGGCTGGCGACTGGCGGAGCCCGAAGCCGCCTTCATCATCGACAATGCCGAAGCGAAAGTGCTGTTCCTGGGCGACGGGTTTGAAGCCTGCGCCGATACCTTGGGCAAGCGCCCCGGCCTGATCCGCTGCGTTACGGCTAGCGAAGCCCGCCAACTGATGCAGGAGGCCCCGCGCATCGCGTTTGAACCCTCGGGCCCGCACGACGCCGTGCTGCAGGTCTACACCTCGGGCACAACCGGCAACCCCAAGGGTGCCATCCTGTCCAACGCCAACCTGTTTGCCCTGCGCAAGGCCGGGATCGACAATCCCCACCCCTATACCCTGCTGGAAGACGATGAGGCGATCCTGGTGGCCATGCCCTGCGCCCATATCGGTGGCACCGGGCTGGGCGTGATGTCACTGGCCGCAGGCCTGCCGGGCATTGTCCTGTCGGAATTCGAGCCGACCCGCGTGTTTGATGCCGTGGTCAATCGCGGGGTAACGCGGTTCTTCATCGTGCCGGCGGCGCTGCAATTGCTGCTCAACCATCCAGACTGCGCGAAAACCGATTTCAGCCGGCTCCGCTATATCCTCTATGGCGCCTCGCCGATCCCGCTGGAACTGCTGCGCCAGTGCATCGCCATGTTCGGCGCGGAATTTGTCCAGGCCTATGGCATGACCGAGACCACGGGCACGATTTGCAGCCTGCCCCCGGAAGACCACTCGGTTGAGGGCAACCAGCGGATGCGGTCGGCCGGCAAGCCGCTGCCCGGGGTCGAAATGATGATCCGCGGCCAGGACGGCAAAGCCATGCCGGTGGGAGAGATCGGGGAGATCGTCACCCGATCGTCCAACAACATGCTGGGCTATTGGAAGCTGCCCGAAGCGACCGCCAGCACGATGGATGCCGATGGCTGGATCGCCACGGGCGATGTCGGCTACATGGACGAAGACGGCTACGTCTATATGTTTGACCGCGCCAAGGACATGATCATCACGGGCGGCGAAAACGTCTACCCGGCCGAGGTGGAGAGCGGCATCTACGGCCACCCGGACGTGCTGGAAGTGGCCGTAATCGGCGTGCCGGATGCGAAGTGGGGCGAAGCGGTCAAGGCCGTCTGCGTGCCCAAGCCCGGGCACACGATCGATCCGGACAGCGTGATAAGCTGGGCCCGCGAACGGCTCGCCAGCTTCAAGGTGCCGAAATCAGTCGATACAATCGAAGCCTTGCCGCGCAATGCCAGCGGAAAGATCCTCCGCCGCGAATTGCGCGCACCCTATTGGGCGGGCTACGACCGCCAGATCAACTAAGAGGAAGAACGAGATGACCGATGCCCTGCCCGGTGCCAAGGACCACATCGCTGCCGCGCTCGCGCTCTGCGCCAGGATTGATGATCTCCCGGCCGAGACGCCGCTGATCGCGATCAACAAGGTTGGCGTAATCGGCGCCGGCACCATGGGCGGCGGCATCGCGATGAACTTCCTGACCGCCGGAATCCCGGTGACCATCGTTGAGCGTGAACAGGCCGCGCTGGATCGCGGCGTGGCGGTGATGGGCAAGAACTACGAAGCCAGCGTCAAGCGCGGCCGGATTGAAGCTGCCGTGGCAGAGTCCGCGATGGCCCGGCTGACCCCCAGCCTTACCTTTGACAGCCTGGCCGATTGCGACCTGGTGATCGAGGCCGTCTATGAATCGATGGATGTGAAAAAGGACGTTTTCGGACAGCTGGACGCCATCGTGAAGCCGGGCGCGATTCTGGCCAGCAACACCAGCTATCTCGACGTGAACGAGATTGCTGCTGCCACCAAGCGGCCCGAAGCCGTGCTCGGCATGCACTTCTTCTCACCCGCCAATATCATGAAGCTGCTGGAAGTTGTGCGAGGCGCCAAGACCGGCGCGAACGAGCTGGCCACGGTGATGCAGCTGGCCGGCAAGATCGGCAAAGTGCCGGTGGTCTCCGGCGTATGCCACGGCTTCATCGGCAACCGCATGCTGTCCAAGCGGCAGGAACAGGCCAATGCCCTGCTGATGGAAGGCGCGGCCTATTATGACATCGATCAGGTGCTGCTGGACTTTGGCTTCCCGATGGGGCCGTTCCAGATGGGCGACCTGGCCGGGCTAGACATTGGCTGGCACCGCGATCCCAGCAAGGTCACCACGATCCGCGAGGCGCTTT
>CAZNFV010000046.1:0-13930 GCA_964572445.1 uncultured Novosphingobium sp.
GCCGAAGTGTCCGACGTGCCCGTGGTCGATCTGGCTCGCCGCTTCGAAGACGCCGGGGTCGCCAGCCTGCTGTTTACCGACATCGGCCGGGATGGCCTGCTGAAGGGCGTCAACATCGATGCGACCGTGGAGCTGGCTCGCCAGGTCGATATTCCGGTGATCGCCAGCGGCGGGGTCAAGGGGCTGGACGATATCCATATCCTCTCGCTCCATGCAGTCGACGGGATCGAAGGCGTGATCACCGGCCGGGCGCTTTATGAAGGTCGGCTCGATCTGGCCGCCGCCATCGCCATGGCGAACCGGGCCTGAGTCATGACAGTCCGCATCCGCGTCATCCCCTGTCTCGATGTCCGCGATGGCCGGGTGGTCAAGGGCGTCAACTTCGTCGACCTGAAAGATGCTGGCGATCCGGTTGAGCAGGCGCGGGCCTATGATGCCGCCGGGGCGGATGAGCTGTGCTTCCTCGACATTTCGGCCAGCCATGAGGGGCGCGGCACGCTGCTGGATGTGGTGCGGCGCACGGCGGAAGTCTGCTTCATGCCGCTGACCGTTGGTGGCGGGGTCCGCGCGGTTGAGGATGCGCGGGCGCTGCTCTTGGCTGGCGCAGACAAGGTCGCGATCAATTCTGCGGCGGTCAGCCGGCCCGAAGTGGTGGCCGAGATTGCCGAGCGCTTTGGCAGCCAATGCGTGGTCGCTTCGGTTGATGCACGCGCCAGACGAAATGCCGCTCGTCCTGAGCTTGTCGAAGGATGGGAAATCTTCACCCACGGCGGGCGCAAGGCGACCGGGATTGATGCAGTCGCCCATGCGATCCGGCTGGCCGAACTGGGCGCGGGCGAACTGCTGGTCACCTCAATGGATGGGGATGGCACTCAGGCGGGTTATGATCTGGACCTGACCCGGACCATTGCCGATGCCGTATCTGTACCGGTGATTGCCAGTGGCGGAGTGGGCACGCTCGATCACCTGGTCGAAGGGGTGACCAAGGGCCACGCCAGCGCCGTGCTGGCCGCATCGATCTTCCACTTCGGCAAATATACAATTGCCGAGGCGCATGCCGCGCTGCGCGCCGCTGGACTTCCTGCCCGCGGATAGCCTGACAGAGTCGGCTTCCTTTACAATGGCTTGAATGGCACGCCGATGGTTAACCACGGTTATTGCCTGTCCACGGGGGTTCCCGGAAGCGTGGCACAAATATTGCGTAAAGCATTGCGATGTCGCACTTTGCCTCAATCCTGCGGGCCTGGCCCCATTTACTGATTGCCTTGCTTGCGCTGGCGGCAGACTCGCCGGCCCTTGCCAGCAATGGCATTTCGATTCCCGATCCCAGCGCGGCCACCTTGCTCGCGCTGGGTGTCCTGGGGCTGGTCATTGGCCGCCAGGGCGGTCGCCGCCCGCCGCGGGACTGAGCTGGCAGTCGCTCCGCGCTTGACCCCCGCGTCGCCGCGCCGCATTCGGGGGGAATGAGCGCTCCTGATACCCTGTCCCGCCTGGCTGCGACGATTGCCGCCCGCCGCGATGCCGATCCCGCAACCAGCTGGGTTGCCAAGCTCCACGCGCGCGGGCTGCCGGTGATCGCCCGCAAGCTGGGCGAAGAAGCGATCGAAACTATCACCGCCGCGCTGGCCGGAACGCATGAAGAGCTGGTGGGCGAGGCGGCCGATACGATCTTCCACCTGCTGGTCCTGCTCGATGCCAAGGGCGTGACGCTGGACGAAGTCCTGGCCGAACTGGATCGTCGCGAAGGCACCAGCGGGATCGCCGAAAAAGCCAGCCGGAGCGAATGATGCCGATCGACCCCACCCTGCCCTATGACGACCAGAATATCTTCGCGAAGATCCTGTGCGGCGAGATCCCGAACCGCACGGTGTTCGAAGACGAATGGGTGCTGGCCTTCCACGATATCAATCCGCAGGCGCCAACCCATGTGCTGGTCATCCCGAAAGGGGCCTATGTCAGCTGGGACGATTTTTCGACCAAGGCTTCGGCCGAAGAGATCGCCGGATTCGTGCGTGCCGTCGGCCATGTCGCGCGGATGCTCGGTCTGGTGGAGCCGGGCTATCGTCTGCTCGCCAACGTGGGCCAGCATGGTCACCAGGAAGTGCCGCACCTCCATGTTCACCTGTTCGGTGGCAAGCCGTTGGGCCCGATGCTGGCGCGATTAGACTGAACGCGCTCTTGCCCTGCGAGTCGCGCCCCGGCTAAGGCTGGCGGATGGCGATGTTTCCTCCTGCCCCCTCCGGCCTGGTCGATGGCAAGGTGCACCGCTTTGCCGTGCGTGCCTATTTTGAAGATACTGACCTGTCCGGTGTGGTCTATCACGCCAACTATCTGCGCTGGTTTGAGCGCGCCCGATCCGATTTCGTTCGCCTGCTGGGGATTGACCAGCGTGCGGTGAACGAAGCGGGCGAAGGTGCCTTTGCGGTGACCGAACTGACCATCCGCTATGCCGCCCCGGCGCGGCTGGACGATGCCGTGCAGATCGAAACTATTTGCGAGGAACTGGGTGCAGCCAGCTGCCGGATGCACCAGATTGCCCGGCACGAGGATGGTCGCCTCCTGTCCGAAGCGCGGCTGCGCATCGGTTTCGTTTCCCCCGAAGGCCGTCCGCGCCGGATGCCCGCCGCCTGGCGCGATGCCTTTGCCACTATCATGCCTGAAGGATCCTGATGAACACCCTGTCCCTGCTGGCTGCTGCGCCAACCCGCCTTGATCCGGTCAAGCTGTTCTTCGATGCCGATCTGGTGGTTCAGGCCGTCATGGCCGGGCTGATCATTGCCTCGGTCTGGGTCTGGGCGATCGTTATTTCGTTTTCGCTGCGGATGGCCGGCATCGGCAAGCGCACCGATGCCTATGAGCGCGACTTCTGGAAGGCGGCGGATATTGATGCCTTCCAGGCCGAACGCGGTGGCAAAGAGGCTGGCGAAATCCCTGCGGCCCGCGTGGTCGCTGCCGGGCTGGGCGAATGGCGCCGCTCGACCGCCGCCAAGACCATCGACCGTGACGGCACCCGCCAACGTCTGGCCGGGGTGATGGATAGTGCCGTCGCGCAGGAAGCGGACCGGCTGGCAGAGCGGCTCAACTTCCTGGCCACGGTCGGATCGGTTGCGCCGTTCGTCGGGCTGTTCGGCACCGTCTGGGGCATCATGAATTCGTTCTTCCAGATCGGTTCGCAGCAGAATTCTTCGCTCGCGGTGGTTGCACCCGGCATTTCCGAAGCGCTGTTTGCCACGGCTATCGGGCTGTTCGCGGCGATCCCCGCAGTCATCGCCTACAACCGCTTTTCGCACCGGGTGAATCAGCTGGAGGCGCGGTTGCAGCGCTTTTCCGATCGGTTCCACGCCAGCCTTAGCCGCGAACTGGACGACGCCTGATGGGCGCTGGCCTTTCTTCCGGCGGTGGACGTAGTGGCGGCCGTGGGCGCCGTCGCGGCCGGGTGCCAGTGTCCGAAATCAATGTGACGCCGCTGGTTGACGTCATGCTGGTGCTGCTGATCATCTTCATGGTCACTGCCCCGCTGCTCAATGCTGGGGTGCCGGTGAACCTGCCGGACAGCCGGGCCAAGGCGCTGGATCAGGAACCGCAGCAGATCAACCTGTCGCTATCGCGCGACGGCCGGCTCTATCTCGACCAGACGGAGGTCACGCGTGCTGCCTTGCCCGATCGGCTGGCATCCCTGCCGCGCGGCGCGGATGGCAAGCCGCCGCTGGTTACCCTGCGCGCGGACAAGAGCCTCGATTATGGTGAAGTCATCGCCGTGATGGGCGAGCTCAACCGTGCCGGGTTCAACGCCATCTCGCTGGTCACCAACAGTTCAGGCACGGCCGGACAGAACTGAATCCATGGCTGAAACTGCACTTCGCCGCGATGAAGGACTGGCGCTGCTGGCTGCCCTCGCCGCCCATCTCGGGCTGGTGGTGGTGCTTACCATGCGGCCGACGCCAATCCCGTTGCCGCCGCCAGAGCGGATGACGGTGACGCTGAGCGAGGACGTTGGGCTAACCTCGGCCTCGCCGCAGCCTGCAGCTCCGGCTGCCGCCGATGAGGCTCCTGAATTGGGTGCGGAGGCCGCTCCGCCGCCGCCATCCGCGCCCGTCGCCCAACCTGAACCGCAGCCGGCGCCGAGGCCGCTGCCGCGCGCAGCGGTTGCCCCGCCGCCCAAGGCCGCGCCGCTGGCCAAGGCTCCTGCGGCCAAAGCAGCGCCGGCCAAGGCTGCCGCCACGACGTCGAAGGCGCCGCCTGCCAAACCGATTGCCCGCCCGGGCGCCAGCCGGATCGGCGATGATTTCCTAAAGGGAGTTTCCGGCGGGACAGCGAAGGCTCCGCCTGGCCCGCCGCCTGCGGCCGCTATCGGCCCGGCGGTACGTTCGGCCTTGGCCGGGGCAATATCGCGCCAGCTGAAGCCAAAGTGGGTTGCGCCGCAGGGCGCCGATGCAGAACTGCTGGTAACGATCCTGACCTGGGACCTTAATCCTGACGGCTCGCTGGCGGCTGCCCCGCGCGTGGTACGCCAGGAAGGGATCACCGAAGCCAATCGGGCGCAGGCTGCCCGCCACGCCGAACAGGCGATCCGTTCGGTCCGCCTTGCTGCCCCCTTCAACCTGCCGGATGAGTTCTATCCGGCCTGGAAGCGCGTCACCGCCTTCCGCTTCGACAGGAAGTTGTCGCAATGATCCGCATGTCGCTTTCTCTCCTAGCCCTGTTGCTCGCCGCGCCGTTGCAGGCTCAGCAGGCGGCCCCGGCCGATCAGTCCGCCCAGCCTGCTCCCGCAGAAGAGGGACTGTCCGGTTCGGTCTCTGACGAAAGTGATTGGCAGGATCTGGGGATCGCCATCCCGGCCTTTGCCACCAACGCTGATGTGCCAACCGCGACCAGCGCGGGTTCAACCGGCGCGCTGGGTGTCAGCCTGGCGCAAGTTATCACGGCCAACCTGCGCAACAACGGCCTGTTCAAGCCGGTCGGGCCAGACAGCCTGCCACGACCGGCCTTTGAAGAAGTGCGCGCGCCTGCTTTTGGGACATGGTCTGGCCGCAGCGCGGAAATGCTGGTCCAGGGTTTTGTCCGCCCGGGTGAGGGCGATCAACTGCTGGTCGGCTGCTACCTTTATGACGTCGCGCTGAAGCAGCAACTGGCCAGTGCCGCCTGGCAAGTGGCTCCTGGTGACTGGCGGCGCGCGGCGCACAAATGTTCAGACATGGTCTATGCCCGCCTCTCGGGCGAGAACCCGTTTTTTGACAGCCGCATTGCTTATATTGCCGAGACTGGGCCCAAGGACCGGCGGCTCAAGCGGCTGGCGATCATGGATTCAGACGGTGCCAACCACCGCTATCTAACTACCGGGCAATCGACCGCGCTGACCCCGCGCTATTCGCCGGATTACAAGTCGATCCTCTATCTCAGCTACTTCAACGGCCAGCCCCGGATTTACATCTACGATCTGGATCGCAACACCCAGCGCCTGCTGCTGCAAAGCCAGAACCCGCTGTTTGCGCCGCGCTGGTCGCCCGATGGCAAGTGGGTGCTCTATTCGATGGCCATCGCCGGCAATACCGACATCTACAAAATGCCGGCCAGCGGCGGCGCCGCCGTGCGGCTGACCGATACGCCGGGGATCGACATTGGCGGCTCGTTCTCACCCGATGGCAGCCGGATCGTGTTTGAAAGCGACCGTTCTGGCAGCCAGCAGGTCTATGTGATGAATGTCGATGGATCGGCGCAGAAGCGGATCAGCTTCCTGGGGGGCCGTGCGGCCACACCCGAATGGAGCCCGCGCGGCGATCAGATCGCCTTTACCCACATCGCGGGCAATTTCCGCATCGCCGTGATGGATCCGGCCGGACAGGGAATGCGTTATCTAACCGATTCCTGGCAGGATGAAGCGCCGACCTGGGCGCCGAACGGGCGGATAATCCAGTTCTTCCGCACCGCGCGCGGCAGCGGCAAGGCGTCGCTCTGGCAGGTCGATCTGACCGGGCGTAACGAACGGCAGTTACAGACCCCGGTTGATGGATCAGACCCGGCCTGGGGCCCGCTCCGCCCCTGATGGAACCGAACAATGGTGTTGACTCGGTTAAGTCCGCACCATCAAACAGCACAATGAAAGAGGAGACATCCATGGCCAATTCTCGCCTGACTCTCGCCGCCGTGACCGCGGCTGCATTGGCGCTGAGCGCCTGCGCATCGAAGGCACCCAAGCAATTGCCGCCCGATCCGGGCGCGGCGGTTTCGACCGGTTCGTCGCAAGGTGTCACCTCTGGGCCGACGCCTGGCAGCCAGGCCGAATTCATCGCGCAGATGATGGGCCAGGACACGATCTACTTCGATACTGACAAGTTCAATGTCGATGGGGCAGATCAGGCCGCGCTGCAGGCCCAGGCCGCCTGGTTGCAGAAGTATCCGGGCAAGCGCGCCTCGATCGAAGGCCATGCCGATGAACGCGGCACCCGTGAATATAACCTCGCTTTGGGTGAACGCCGCGCCAATGCGGCGAAGAACTATCTCGTCTCGCTCGGCGTTGATGCCAGCCGCCTGACCACGGTCAGCTATGGCAAGGAACGCCCGCTGGCGATCGGTTCGGATGAGGAAAGCTGGGCCAAGAACCGCCGTGCAGTGACGATCACGATCGATTGAGACAGAACTGAGGCCGGCGCTGCTTACTGCAGCGTCGGCATCAGCTGGCCCAGATCCGGCAGGACCGAGGCATCGGCCTGGACCGACCAGAGCGGGCCGTTGTCGATCAGGGCAACGCTGGGTACTTCGTTCCCGAGCAGGGCAAACGCGGCCATAGCCAGCACCGAGGCGGCAATCGACAGGGCAAGTTGCTTGCTCATCATGTTGGAACTCCGGAATAACGCTGCGCGGCGGAAGTGGGCCCGCCAATGCTGCAATGCAATACCGACTTTCGCCCGCTATTCCTGAATCTTCGCTGTATGGCGCTTTCGCTTGCGCGGACTCGCCCGCCCGGCTTATCGGCGGACCATGAGCAAAGCGCGCCGATCAGATAGCTGGGGCTTTCCGCGTTGGGGCGGATATGGCGGCGCGCGCGATGCGGTGCAGGTCCGTCTGTGCGACCGCGCTGGCTGCACTGCGCCAGGCACTTGCCCGGCGCCCAAATCACCCAACAATCCGGATCGCTGGATGTTCTGCCAGGACCATGCGGCGGAATACAATCGCGGCTGGGACTATTTCGCCGGCCTGACCGCTGAAGAAGCAGCTGAACGCGAAGCAGCGGAACGTCAGACCCATGAAGGGTTCAAGGAATCCGCGCATTATGAGTGGGCCGGCTCAGGCGATGGAACCCGCACCCGGGATGAGCTGCGCGCGCTCGATCTACTCGAACTGGAACCCGACGCCGATTTTGAGGCGATCAAGAAGAGTTATCGGACCAAGGCCAAGCTGGTCCATCCTGATCTGCGCCCCGGTGACGACGACGCGGCCAAGGCCTTCCAGGCGCTGCAACTGGCCTATGAAGTGCTGCGTCAGGGCGAGGAACGGCGCGAGTGGAAGGGTTGATCAACGCGGCTTGAAGCGCTTGATCGAGGCTGAAAACGACAGGACGTTCCGGCCGGCATCATCGATGATCCCGCGCACGAAGACCACGCTGCCGCCAGCCCGCACGATTTCTCCCCGGGCGGTCAGCAGGCGGCCTTGCTCGGCCGCACCGACGAAATCGCAATTCATGTTCATCGTCACGCCGTGGACCGAAGTGTCCATCCCGCCGGCAATCATGAACAGGGCATAGTCGGCAAAGGTCATCAGCGCGCCGCCGTGGATGTTGCCGCCGCCATTGCGGTTCTTGGCTTCGGGAATGAAGCCGCACAACACGCTGTCGCCATCGGGCTGGCAATAAAATGGCCCGGCGTGTTCCTCGAAATGGTCGACCGGTTCCCAGTGGTACCAACCGGCCCATTGGCCTTCGCTGACCCGGGCAAGGCCGGGTCGGAGGGTGGGCTCATCTTGCTGCAGCTTGTCGTGGGGGTGCTCGCTCATGGCCCAAGCCTCAAGCAGATGCCGCACCGCCTATCAAGCTTTCCTGCACGGCTGCCGGTCAGACCGCGCTCAGTGCCTGCTCGAAGTCAGCAATCAGATCATTCGCCGCCTCGATCCCGATCGAGATTCGCACCAGGTTCTCAGTGATCCCCAACGCGGCCTTGCGCTCGTCAGGCACGGATAGGTGGGTCATGCTGGCGGGATGGCTGGCGAGCGTTTCGGTGCCGCCCAGGCTGACTGCCAGTTTGGCAATCCTGAGGGCATCGAGGAAGCGGAAGCATTCCGCCTCACCGCCCTTGAGCAATAGCGAAAAGGTGCTGCCCGCACCGGTACAGTGGCGTTCATAGATATCTTGCTGGCGCGGATCGTCGATCATGCCGAGGTAGCCCAGCCCCGCAACCTTCGGATGGTCCTTCAGCCAGGCGCAGACCTTCGCTGCATTCTCCTCGGCGCGGGTCATCCGCAATTCCACTGTTTCAAGGCTGCGCAGCAGCATCCAGGCGGTGTTGGGATCGGCGATCCCGCCCATCGTGTTGCGCAGCATCCGGATCGGGGTGAGCCACTTCTTCGCGCCCGAGACTGAGCCGGCAACCAGGTCAGAATGGCCGCCGACATATTTGGTCAGCGAATAGATCACCAGGCCTGCGCCTTGATCGATCGGGCGGGCCCACAGCGGCCCGAGGAAGGTGTTGTCGATGGCGATCGGGCAATCCGCACCCAGCACCGCGTCGCGGGCATCGCGCACCGCTTCGACATCGACCAGGGCATTGGTCGGGTTGGCTGGGCTTTCGAGGTAGACCATCGCCACTTTGCCGCCCTGCTGTGCGGCAAGGGCCTTGGCATCTTTCAGCACCGCTTCGATTTCGGCGCGCGTCGCCCCGGCGGGGAAATCGCGATAGGTCACGCCGAACCGGCTCATGTGCTTCGCCACGAAGCCCTCGCTGGCGGCATAGAGTGGGCCCGAATGAACGATCACATCACCGGCGTTGCACAGCGCCAGCATCAGCACGGTGATGGCGGTCATCCCGCTGGAAAAGCATAGCGCTTCCTCTGCCCCGTCCCACACGGCCAGGCGGCCTTCCAGGATCTGCTGGTTGGGGCCGTTGAAGCGGGAATAGACCAGGCCATCGGTGCCGCCGGGCACTTTGCCAGTGATCCCTTCGAAGAACCGCTTGCCTTCGGCGGCGCTGGGGAAAGCAAAGGTACTGGTCAGGAAGATCGGGGCCTTAAGGCTCCCTTCGGACAGCACCGGATCATAACCATGGCTCATCATCAGCGTAGCGGGCGAGAGTTCGTGATTGCCGAGGCGGGTTACGGCTGGCTTGGGCTTGCGGGTGTCTGCCATGGGGCGTCCTTCCTCGACCGACCCCGCTCAATGGGGGTCGCCGCACTCCCAGGAAGGCGGGAGCCGATGGGGCACTGGCGGCTCTGGCGCGCCTAACCTCCGCAGGCGCGCATCTCCGTCCGGTGCCGTGGTAGCGGCAGCCTAACGACGCGCAAAACTGATTTCAACTGCAACCGGATCGCGAGCGCGATCAGGTCAGCGCGGCAATCGCCCAGACCACCCCAACCATCAAGGGAACCCCGGCCAGGTCAAGCCACAGACCGGCCTTCAGCACCTTCGGCAGGGCGATATGCCCCGTGGCCCAGGCCAGGGCATTGGGTCCGGTTCCGGCCGGCAGCATGAAGCCCCAGCTGGCGGCGAGCGCGGCCGGCAAGGCCAGCAGGATCGGGTCTGCCCCCAGCGCCACGACCAGCGCGCCAACCACCGGCATGATCCCGCTGGCAGCAGCGATGTTGCTGGCGAACTCGGTCACCAGCACCACGAAGCCGACCAGCACCAGCGCCACGATTGGCAGCGGCACGGCCTTTAGCGGCAGCAGCATCTGGCCCATCCAATCGGCCAGCCCGCTTGCGGTCATGCCCATGGCGAGCGCAAGGCCACCACCGAACATCAGGATCACGCCCCAGGGCGCGCGGTTGGCTTCATCCCATTTTAGCAGCGGCCGGCCGGTGCCATCGGGAATGAAGAACAGGGTCAATCCGGCGATGGCGGCGATTGTCCCGTCATCGAGCCCACCGGCCGGGAATAGCGGCTTGAGCAGTGGCATGGTCACCCAGGCCAGCACGGTCACGGCAAAGACCGGGGCCAGCCGCTTCTCTGGCGTGGTCCAGCCGTCGGGCAAATGGATCGCCGCTCGCGCTGCGGCAGGATCAAAGCTGCTTTCTCCGATCCGCTGGACCCGGGCGATGATCAAGGCCGCGAGCGGAACCGACAGCGCCACCAGTGGCAGGCCGTACATGGACCATTCGACGAAACTGATCTCCACCCCCAGGCTCTTTTGCAGCAGCGCGACGGCAATGGCATTGGTGGGTGTGCCGACAATGGTGCCATAGCCGCCCAGTGTCGCGGCAAAGGCCACGCCCATCGGCAAGGCCCCGGCCATCCCCAGCGTCTCACCCTCGCGCACCCCGCCAGAGGCAAGCATGGCGAGCGCCATCGGCATCATGATCAGCGCGGTGGAGGTGTTGGAGATGAACATGCTGATCAGCGCTGTGGCGCACATCACGGCCAGTAGCAGCCGCAGCGGAGAATGCCCGGCGCGGGCCAGGATCGCCAGTGCCAGCCGGCGATGCAGTCCGGTCCGCTCAATCGCCAGGGCGAGGAAGGCCCCGCCCAGGAACAGGAACATCACCGGCGAATAATAGGTCGATGCGGTCTTGTTCGCGTCAGCCACACCGATCAGGGGCAGGACAATGAAGGGCAGCAGTGCCGTGACTGACAGCGGCAGCGCTTCGGTCATCCACCAGGCCGCCATCCACCAGACCAGCCCGGCGGTGTGCCAGGCCAGGTCCGGCATGCCCGCGGGGGCTGCTGCCAGCAGGGTAAACAGGAAGCCGAGTGGGCCCAGCCAAAAGGCAATCCGCCGTGCAGTCATCCGTCATCCTCCCCGCGGCGGTTCCCGTCCGCCCTGATTGCTTTCACACGTATTTCATTGCCACTGCAAGCAATCGGGCGCAGCCTCGTGGTTCCACTGGGTGGCCCGGTGAGGGAGAGCAACCACATGACTAGCAACAACCGCTTGCTGAGCTGGGCGATGATCGCCTTTGGTGCCGTATTCTGTCTGGTCTACCCGCTGGCGCTGGTCTGGCCGTCAGGCTGGGCCTGGCACGAAGGCAGCCCGGCCTCGAACGACTATTTCATGATGATCGTGGCGGTCTATGCCGTGCTCGGGATCTTCCTGATCCGCGCTGCCGCCAATCCCGCCGCCCATGCATCGCTGATCTGGTTTACGGTCTGGTCCAGCATCGCCCATGCCGGAGTGATGGCGCTGCAATCACTGCGCGCGCCGATGCATCACGGCCATCTGATGGGAGATGTGCCGGCCTTGCTGATTGCTGCGCTGGTGTTGACTGTGCTGATGAAGCAACCGGCCAGGGCCTGAATTACCAAGGGCCCGGAGCAGTCACTCCGGGCCCTTGGGCTGTCTTGTTACTTGGGTGAAAGCACCATCAGCATCTGTCGGCCTTCCATGCGGGGATAGGCCTCGATCTTGGCGTCTTCAGCGGTATCGTCCTGCACCCGCTTGAGGAGGTTCATCCCCAGCTGCTGGTGCGAGAGTTCGCGACCGCGGAATCGCAGGGTGACTTTTACCTTGTCACCTTCGCCGATGAACTTGTGGATCGCGCGCATCTTCACGTCATAGTCGTGATCATCGATGTTCGGACGCATTTTGATCTCCTTGATCTCCTGCGTCTTCTGATTCTTGCGCGCGGCATTAGCCTTTTTCTGGGCCTCGTAGCGGAACTTGCCGACGTCCAGGAACTTCGCCACCGGCGGATCAGCGTTCGGCGAGATTTCAACCAGGTCCAGCCCTACGCCGGCGGCCTGCTCGATCGCTTCACGGGTATACATGACGCCAAGGTTCTCACCGTTTTCGTCAATGACGCGGACCTTGTCCGAGGTGATCATCTGGTTGTGGCGCGGCCCGCTCTTCACGGGGGGGGCCAGCATGCGCCGGGGTGGGGGTGCTATAGTTCCTGCTCCTTAGGCAATGTCTCAGTCCGCGCGTCCTTAATCCGAATCCCTGTCCGGTGGAAGCCGCGAATTTACGCCGCTTGTTGCCAAACGGGAACCCGGACCAGCTGACCGCGCACCGGCAGCACCGCGTGGACTGTCCGGGCGGGCTGCATCGCGGCGATAATTGCGGGATCGGCCACGTCCATTCCGCCGGTAAAAGCCCCGAATGCGGGCAAGATCAGCTTGCGCTCGCTGGCCGCCCAGCAAGGCCGCACTACCGATCGGCCGCGGGCGGCGACCCGCAGCTTGGGATGAAAATGGCCCGAAAGCTCCGGCCGCCGCTCACCCGCCCGCGCTTCATGGCGCAGGATAAGCTGGCCGACGGCCAATTCCTCCAGCATGGTGCCCGGGGCTGATCCGGCGTCATGATTCCCGCCAATCCACACCCAGTCGACCACCCGGGTTAGCGCCGCCAGCATCCCGGCAGCATGCGGTTCCAACCGCTGCGCACCGCCAGCATCGTGAAAGTTGTCGCCCAGAGTGAAAACGCGCCGTGCGCCGCTGATGCGGATTGCCTGTGCTACCCGCTCCAGCGTTTCCCGGCTGTCATAGGGCGGCAGCATCTGGCCGAACCGCGCAAAGAAGCTGCCCTTCTCAAGGTGCAGATCGGCCACCAGCAGCGCCTGTTCGCGCGGCCAATAAAGCGCGCCGCCATCCAGCAGTGCCATGTCTTCATCGGCGAACGAAAAGGGAACCATGGCTTTTCCTTGCCGCAAGCCCATTCGCTTGGCAAGGGCAGGTCCATGAGTGACTGGACCCCATACACCGCCCGCGCCAAGGCCTGGTTCGAAAGCCTGCGTGACCGGATCTGCGCCGAATTCGAAGCGATCGAAGCCGAAGCTGGCAGCCCGGCTCGGTTCGATTATCAAAGCTGGAGCCGCGAGGAGGAAGGCAATTCCAATCCCGGCGGCGGCACGCGCGGATTGATGAAGGGCCAGGTGTTCGAGAAGGTCGGGGTCAATGTCTCGACCGTCCATGGGACTTTCGCGCCGCAGTTCGCCGGATCAATCAACGGTGCGAATGAGGACAATCCCGGCTTTACCGCCACCGGCATCAGCCTGGTCGCGCACATGGCCAATCCGCATGTCCCGGCGGTCCACATGAACACCCGCTTCCTGACTACGACGAAGGCCTGGTTCGGTGGTGGTGGCGATCTCAATCCGCCGATTCCATATCCGCAGGACACAGAAGAATTTCACGCGGCTTACCAGGCAGCCTGCGACGCCCATGATCCGGCCTATTATCCCAAGTTCAAAGCCTGGGCGGACGACTATTTCTTCATCCCCCATCGCAATGTTCATCGCGGGGTCGGCGGAATTTTCTACGATCACCTGGAATGCGCCGACGAGGCCGGATTTGAAGGCAACTTTGCCTTCACCCGCGATGTTGGCGAAGCCTTCCTAAAGGTCTTCCCGCAGCTCGTCCGCCGCCGCATGAACACGGTTTTCAATGATGCGGACAAGCGTCAGCAACTGGAATGGCGGGGCCGCTATGCCGAATTCAACCTGGTCTATGACCGGGGGACGCTGTTCGGCCTGAAGACCGGCGGCAACATCGATGCGATCCTGATGAGCCTGCCGCCCGAAGCGACCTGGTCGTGATTGGCGGCAAAAGCGCTTGCGGGTTAGGGGCCTGATCCCCCACATAGGCCGCAATGCTGCGCCAATATGAACTCGTCGAGCGCGTGCTCGCTTATGACCCGGACGCCGATGAGGCGATGCTGAACCGCGCCTATGTCTATACCGTGCAGAAACACGGCACGCAAAAGCGGGCCAGTGGCGATCCCTATTTCAGCCACCCGGTCGAAGTTGCGGGGCTGATGACCGAGCTTAAGCTCGATCAGGAAACCATTATCACCGC
>CAZNFV010000047.1:0-13598 GCA_964572445.1 uncultured Novosphingobium sp.
GCCTCTCGGTGGAAGACAGCCCGAACTCGGCCGCTTGCGTCATGGACGCGATCCGTTGCGCCAAGTTGGCGCTGGACCGCGGTGAAGGCGGCGCCGTGCTCGGTGCCTCGGCCTACTTCTGCAAGCACCCGCCGGTGCAGTTCAACGATGACGTCGCCGCCCAGATGGTCGACGAATATATCGCTGGCCCTGCGCTGGCCGCTGAATAAGCCGAACCAACTGGTTCAAAAAGCGGCGCCGGTTAATCCCGGCGCCGTTTTTGTTTGAGGATAGCTCGATGGACGCCCTGATCATCGCTGCCGGCTTTGGCAGCCGCTTGCGCGACGTTTCCGATTCCAAGCCACTGACCCCGATTGCCGGCATTCCGCTGCTCGAACTCGGCGCACGCCAGGCCAAGGCGGCAGGGGCGAAGCGGGTCGTGGTGGTCACCGGGCATGAGGCCGAGCGGATCGAAGCGGCCCTGCCCGCGATTGCAGGCCGCGCAGGCTTGCCTGTTGTGGCGCAGCGGGTGGCGGACTGGTCAAAGCCCAACGGCTGGTCGGTGATCGCGGGAGCAGACGCCATCGATGGTAATTATCTGCTGATGATGTCGGACCATATCTTCTCAGCCCCGATCCTGCGCGATCTTGCCCAGCAGGACGCACCTGATCGCGGTGTTACCCTGGCGGTCGATTATCGCTGCGATAACCCGCTGGTTGATCCGGACGACGCGACCTGGGTCAAGCTGGATGATGGCGGTTTCATTCAGGCCATCGGCAAAACCATCCCGGCCTACGATGCGGTCGATTGCGGGGCCTTCCTCGCCACGCCTGAACTCGCCGTGGCAATCCGCGCGGCAATTGCGGATGGCCTGGCGGGAAGCCTCTCGGAAGGGATGCAACGCCTGGCCGACGCCGGGCGGGCCGCAACGATGGATATCGGCACGGCCTGGTGGCTAGATGTCGACGATCCTCGCGCGCACGCTTTGGCCGAAGACCAGGCGCCGCGCGAACTCAGCGAGATTTACCGGACTGCTTAGGGATACTTCATCTGGATTCGGCTGGTCAGGCCAGCCTTAGGCACATTCAAGCGGACTGAGCGGAATTGTGGCAAGCCTGCGAGCGTCGCAGGGTTGTTCGAGAAGCCATAGCCCTCAGCCGGAAGACCCAGGCCAGTGCGGTCGAACCGGCCATCTCGGTTCTCGTCATGATAGAGCGCCAGGGCATAGACCCCCGGCTTGGGCACGAAAATGCAACCGCGGGTAGTGCCGGGGCTGGCCTCAACCCGGCCAACATAAAGCGAGCCGTGCTTGATCAGGAACTTTGATGAATTGTCAGCATAAAGCGTGATCGCGACCACGCCTTCACCATTGCGGACGCCATCAACCACGACATTGAGCCAGGTTGCACTCGCCGGGCCAGTGCAGCCAGCCGGGGCGGCACCCGGCGCACTGGCTGCAATGGGGGCAGAACCGGCGGCCGTTGCGGCCAACGTGGCAACTGCCAGGGCCGCGGCGCGGATACGTCGGGGCATAATCATCGCTTCGTCATCCTGTTTGCGGGAGAAGTCAGGCACAGCCGATCAGCACCCGTGTCAGTGCAATCCGCGCCTAAGGTTGCCCCCCGATTATGATTCGCCCGCTGAATAGTTGGTGAATTGGGCAACAATGGGGTGAGCGGCTAGCGTTCGTCAATATGGCGACCGCATTCCAATCGGATCACGCCGTCGGCAAGGTTCAGCAGCGCCCCCCGATGGGCGATCAGGACAATCGTCATGCGGCCACGCAAGCGCTCCAGCGCAGCGGCGATTGCAGCCTCATTCTCGGCATCAAGCGCCGAGGTCGCTTCATCCAAAATCAGCAATTGCGGATCGCGGAGCAGGGCCCGCGCCAACATCAGCCGCTGGCGCTCCCCCCCGGAGAGTCTGCGCCCCCCATCGCCCAGCCGGGTGTCGAGCCCCAGCGGCAGGGTGCGCACGAAGGGTTCAGCCGCTGCGTCGGCCAGAGCAATCCAAAGCCGCGCGTCGTCTGCATCGGGTGCGCCCCACTGCAGGTTCTCCCGCAACGTTCCAGCCAACAGCAGCGGGTCTTGGTCAATATAGGCCACTTGCGATCGCCAGGCGCGCAGCATTGCCGCGTCCAGCGCCATGCCGTCGATCGCCACGGTCCCTTGATCGGGCCGAAGCAGCCCAGCAAGCAGATCGGCAACCGTGCTCTTGCCCGCTCCGGATGGCCCGACCAGCGCCGTGATCCGATGCGCGGGGATGACCAGCGAAAGGTCTGAGACCGCTGGCGCAGAGGCGCCATCATAATGGACGGTGACCCGGGCAAGTTCGATACCGCGTGCCAGCTGCGGCGCCGGTGTGAGAGGCACGGCGGATGCCAGCGGGGCTTCACGGGCTGCCTCCAGCCGGGTGATCAGCTGCTCCGCCGCGGCCAGGGCGGGGCGGGCGTGGTGCCAATGCTGCCACGCTTCCTGCAATGTACCGAGCAAGGGCAGCGCCCGGGCGAACAGCGCGATCAGCGGCAAAATCGTTACCACCGACAGGCCCCAGTGCTCCAATGCCAGCCAGACCAGCACCGCCAGGGTCGCTGCGCCGCCGGTTTGAAGCAGCAGCTGCCCCAGCGCCTGGCCGCGCAGATAGGCCTGGCGGGCCTCGCCCAGCTCAGCAAAGCCCTGCATGACGACCGTCTGGGCCGCCGCCTCGCGCCCCAGCGCCTTGATCGAGCGCAGCGCGCCCAGCGCCTCGGCAATCGTACCGTGAAGCCGGTCCCAGATTAGCCCTAGCGCCTCGCCCAACTGTGCGGCCTGGCGGCGCAGGCGGCGATAGGCCAGCAGCACCAGCGCCCCGGCAATCACCCCGCCGAGCGCGAACAGCGGCATGATTGCCAGCGCGGCAAGCGCCAGTGCGAGCAGTGTCACCAGCGTAGTCGTTGCCAGCAGCAGCTGGTTGATCCCCTGCCCAACCCGATCGAGGTTAGAGATCAACAGGCTGGCCTGATCCGACCGGCGCAGGCCCTGCAGCACCCGCCAGTCGGCCCCCAGCAGGGCATGCCAGGCGCGTTCGCGCAGACCATCGACCAGCGCGAACTCGAGCGTCAGCGCAAGGCGGTTACGCGCGAGGATCAACGTGGCGCGCAAGGCGACCAGTGCAACAAACAGCGCCAGCAAGCGCGGGAGATCGCTGGCAAGGCCAAGCTGGGTCATCAGCCCGGTCAGGCCGCCGGTTGGTGTGCCCTCAGGCGCGGCCAACGCCGCCAGCAGCGGGACCAGCAAGACCAGTCCAACCCCTTCAGACAAGGCCGCAGCCGTCTGTACCACCGCTAACCGCGGCGCAAGGTAACGGATGCGTGGATCCCGCATCGTAGCCTGGCCTGCCCCCATTCGTTCTAATTCCTGCCGCGAACGTGATTCACATAGCGCGCGGTCAACAGGCCGCGCATCAGGTTGAACTCGATCGGCATAAATTTCTGCGGGTCAAGCTCGGTCTGCTGGGGCAGGCTATCCAGAGCAGACCTAAGCCGCGGCACATCAAGCATGTCAAAGAGCTCTGGATCATCGGCAATCCGGTCAAGTTCGGCGCGATAATCATCGCGCTTGCGCCTGATCCGAAGCAGCCAGTCGGCATCCCAGCGGCCGTTCCGCCCGTTCTGGCGCTGCGCTTCAGGCATGATCGATCGGCCCAGTTCCTTGGCCAGCCAACGCGGCACGCCATCCCGCATGAACATCTCAGTTGGCAGGCCAAAGCAGAATTCCACAAAGGGCCGATAAGCCATCGGATCGCGGAGTGGCACGCCGTACAATTGCTCAAAGGCCTGATACACTTCAGCGCCCTCGCAATCCTCATTGGCGAACAGCAGTTCGCGCGCATGGCCCCTGCTGCGCGGCTGGTAGCGGCTGAATTCGAACCGCGATTGCGCCAGGCGCCGGTTGGCCCCCGAGCGCGCCCGAAAGGCCGCCGTTAGCGGCGTCATCAAATCCCGAAACACTGTGGCACCAGGGTGCCAGATTCCGTAAAGGCGGCGCCACCATGAATCGGGCAGCAGCGGAACAAGGCACAACACGATAAACTTGCGCAGCATTGAGCGGCTGTCATGTGGACGGTGGCGGAGTGCCAGCCAAAGTTGCCGCCATCGACCCGTCAGCAGATATTCCACAAAGGCCCAATCGCCCTTGTCGCTGAACGTATAATTGCCCCATTCGGCGATCAGCAGCCCGTCACAGCCAGCGCGCCGTGCCCCATCGCACAGGCCATGGAATACATACATGTTGCACAGGCCGGATGGCGCTCCTTCCATTGCCCGGAACAGATCATCCCAGCGATAGTCATGGCCGCAGCCGGGATTGTCCGTGAAATGCGGCTCGATGGCGGGATGCATCGCGGCGAAGGCTTCCACCATGGGCCGCTCGTTGCCGTTGGTCCCGATCGCCTCGATCCCGTCCCATTCGGGTTCCGGGTGAAACGTAAAGGTCGGCAGACGTGCGCCGGGGGGCAACAGCCGCGCCGCGCGGATCACCACTTGCGGACTATCAAGCCCACTGGAAAGCGTCGCTCCGGGCCGCGAGAACGGCTTGGCCACGGCCGCAACTGCCTCATCCAGCAGCTCCCGGGCCCGCTCGACATAAGCCTGAGCGTTGGGCAGCCGCATCTTCGGAACGCAGGCCAGGTCGTAGTAACGGCGTAGCTTCCTTGGCTGACCGGCGGCCAGTTCTACCACGCAACCAAGCGGCACCCGGGCGAGGCCCACGAACCAGGCCGCCTCATGATCCGTAAAATTGATCATCGCGCTGTCCGCGACGCGCGTTTCGTTCAGCTGCCGCTCAAAGCCCGCAGCAAAGATCGCGCGCGGGACCGATGCCGCCGCCACCCTCGTCTCGCTAACAGCATAAAGCAACGGAGGGGCACGGAGCGGGCTGCGCGACAACCGCACGGAACCTGTCGCCGGATCGGCAACGATCGCGCAGTATTCTCCGACTATGTACAGGTCGCTGGCTTCACCCCATTTCGCCAGCGCAGCGCCGTAAACACTAGCGGGATCAGCGCCGGGCACAACGAGTTCCGCTGCGAGGGCGGGGGCATTGTCGATCCAGCCGTGAAAGGCCACCAACTGGCCGTCCGGCAGCTCAACGGGTTGCCACTTGGCCGCCCCGCGGTCGCTCTGGTTGATGGGGCGGTGCGCAAAATTCTGCCCCTTGCCCGCCCAGGCAGAGGCCTGCCCTCCGATCCCGGAGCAAAGCGCGGCAGCAAGGTCGTTACTGTCAGACAGGCCCGGCGTTACCGTTCCGACCGGCCAATGCGCATTAAAAGCAAGCACGTTGTTCTAGACCGTCCGGACCGAAAGCACGGCAGAGCCAGGATCAGTTGGACAGGTCACGCTTCTCGGGCAGAATCAGGTCTTGGCGCCGGCACCCTGAGCGAGCGGGGTCTGCGCCCCGGCTACATCTGCGAGCCTGCCCAGGCGAACCAGTTCCGGCTTGGCCCAGACCTTGTCTGGCGATTTTTTCTGCTGATGCGACATCAACTGCAACTCCTCAGAGGCCATCGACCCTGACCATTATCTCGTGCAATTACATATTTGCGGGACAATTGGCTAGTGCTTCTCTGCATTGCCAAAGCGCACCAATGGATGGAACGGCTGGTGGAGCTCGCCCAGCAGGATTTCAGCCCCACTCTCCACCCAGGCGTGCAGATCGTCAGTCTGACCGCGATCGGCACCTGGCAAGACAGCGATGACCAACTGCGCAGGCCGGTTGCGACGGCCCAGCATCCAATAGAGCGCGATGGCGCGCGGCAGGCACTTGGCACCGCCGGGCAGGCGAAGCGCTGCCCGTTCGACGGCCTTGGCCAGCAGCCGGTCCGCATTGCTGCCACTGCCACACGCAGCCGCAGCGGCAATCGGTCCCAACAGCCTGCGCCACCAGCCAAAGCGCAAGCCGGCCACCATCACCCGCGCGATCGCCAGCAAAAGCAGGGCCTCCGCCACAACCAGCCGCCAGCGCGTCATTCCTGAACCAGCAAGCCCGCCGCGCTCAATTGCGCAAGGAAGGCATCCACATCACCGGCTATGACATCAGCTCCGGCGCCGAACTCATCTGTCAGGCGGGCGATGATTCCGGCCCGATCAAACGCGGCATCCAGCGCCAGCCAGACCGATTTGGCCGTTCCGGTGAGTGAGAAAAAATCCCCACTGTCGAGGCTCATCACCACGATCTCGTCATCGATGGTCGTTTCGGTGAAGTGCCCGACGGCTTTGGCCAGTGTCATGCTGCAAGCTCCGTGATTTGCTGCGCCGCCAAGGCCAGCGAGGCGGCAAACCCCTCTGCCGAGCGGGGCCTTGTCAGTCGCGCCATCTGCAATTGCCCGGCCAGCCGCGCCCGTATTGCGAAGGATTCGGCCCGAGTCGGCCGGACTGCCTCGGCAAAGATTTCCTGACTGTGGTGGTCATCTTCCAGCATGGCGAAGCGCGCTGCGCCTGTAATCGGCTCCCATGCCAGTTCCGGACCTTCAGCCAGGAACACCAGCGTAGCGAAGGGCAGCGGCAGGCCCACATCACCGGCGATCGGCTGGGCGTAATACTTGCCGGTACCGGCGCCCACCGGCTGGACGGGTGCCGCTCCGGTCAGTGCCAGGGCATCCTCGCGCAGCTTCAGCCGCTTGTGTCCGGGCATCGCCAAAGCCCGGTCCGTAACCGAAAGGTCAACCAGCAGCGTATCATCGCAAAACAGGGGGAAGCCCAGCCTGCCAAGTCCCGCCGCCAAAGTTGATTTTCCCGCGCCGCCTGGGCCGGTAAACGCGAACACCCGGCCATTGTGGGCCACAGCAGAGGCATGAAAAGGCAGGAACCCATTGAGGCAGGCAACCCCGGCATAGACGCTGCCGTTGAGCCACAGGATTTCCTCGTCAGGGTCAGCTTGGGCGGGGCGTTCAATCGTGATCCCGCTGCCCGGCCGGTAGAGATAACCGTAACCGCTTTCGCAGCGAAGCAGAAAGCACCCATCGGCAATCGCCCGATAGCCTGGGGGCACATCGATCCCGGCAAGGCTGTGCGGTACCTCGCCATATTGCCAGGCGGTTTCACGCGCCAGCACCGCCATCGCTTGCTCTGGGGACCGGGACGAAATCATGCTTTACACCTCTGAAGCCAGTCGCGCGGCCGGTCAATCGTCGTAACCAGAGCACTATACGCCAGATACCGTGTGGAAAACGCGAGCTATCAGGTTGTCGCTACCAGACGTGGTGGGTAAGCGCCGGGAAAGGGAGGCTTATGCCATCGCCATGCCCCAGCCGCTGATTTCACCGTCTATTCTCTCTGCCGACTTCGCCAGGTTGGGTGAAGAAGTGCGCGCCATTGACGCCGCCGGGGCCGACTGGATCCACGTCGACGTAATGGACGGCCACTTTGTGCCGAACATCACGATCGGGCCGATGGTGGTCAAGGCACTGCGCCCGCACACCACCAAGCCGCTCGACGTCCATCTGATGATCAGCCCGGTCGACAATTATCTGGCGGCCTTTGCTGAGGCCGGGGCCGACATCATCACCGTCCACCCGGAAGCCGGTCCACACATCCACCGCACGGTTCAGGCGATCAAGGGACTGGGCAAGCTGGCCGGCGTCTCGCTCAATCCTGGCACTCCGGCCAAGATGCTCGATTACCTTATCGACGATCTCGATCTGGTCCTGGTGATGAGCGTCAATCCCGGCTTCGGCGGGCAGAGCTTCATTACCAGCCAGCTCCGCAAGATCGAGGCCGTGCGCAAAGCGATCGACAAGAGCGGGCGCGATATCCGGCTGGAGGTTGATGGCGGCGTTGACATCGAAACCGCCCGGCTGTGCGTTGCCGCCGGCGCAGACGTGCTGGTAGCCGGCACGGCAACATTCCGCGGCGGTCCAGAACGCTATGCCGCCAATATTGCCGCACTCAAGGATGCTGGCGGGGAGTGAGCGAGGCGATGAGCCAGAGCCGCGATCACCACGCCCCGGGCAGCGATGCGCCGCAAGCCGAGCTCGGGCTTGATGCGGATTCCGCTCCCGGCGAGCTGATTGAACCTGGCCGCGCCCTGGCGCTCGCCGATTTCTCGCCGCCCAGCCTGGGAACCAGTGAGCGGCTGCTGCGCCTGGCCTATCGGTTGGGTGTCCCCGGATCGACCCTCGCCGCGCCATTCCGCAAGCCCGCCAAGACGCGGCTGCTGGCAACGGTGCTCAACCCGCTGGCCGGACACAAGGCTGCCGGCACGGCGATGCGCGCGGGCCACTTTCAGGTTCACGGGGTAAAAGCCCCGATCGCGCAAATCGACTTTGCCGGAGCCGCCCGCCTGGCCCCGCCGCTGGAGCGGGTGGTTCATTCCTTCTCCTGGCTGGCCGATCTGGAAGCTTCCGCCCCGCGTGAGCAGGTTGCGCCGGTGGCTGAACGGGTGCTGGCATCCTGGCTGGCCGCGAACCGGTCACCGCCATCGCGCGGAGGCAAAGGTCCGGCCTGGACCGTTGCCAATGCGGGCATGCGCGAATTGAACTGGCTGGTCCACGCCCCTTTGATTCTCTCGGGCAATGACAAGGCGCAACGCGCCCGCGTCCTCGCCGCGATGAACGACACGGCGCGCTGGCTCGACAAGAATGTCGGCCGCGCGGAAGATCTGCTGGCCGAAGTGGCCGGCTGGTGCGGCATCGTTGCTGCCGGGCTGCTCTTGCCCGATGGCAAACCGCGCCGCCTGTTTGGTGAGGCCGGGCTGATCAAGGCGCTGGGCGAACTGGTCGGCGATGATGGCGGTATCCTCTCGCGCTCGCCGCTGGGGCAGATGGAAGCCATTGCCCTGCTGGTGCGGCTGCGTGCCTGCTACAACGCTGTTCGACGCAATCCGCCCGCCGCGCTGGAAGCCATTCTGGCGCTGCTGGTTCCGCCGCTGCTGGCGCTGACACACGGTGATGGTTCTTTGGGTTCCTGGCAGGGTGGCTGGGCTGTTGATGCCGCAGATGTCGCTGCGCTGATCGCCGCATCGGGCGTGCGAACCCGGCCACTGCGTGATGTCCGCCAGTGGGGCTATCAGCGGGTAGTGGCGCAGAAATCAATTCTGCAGTTCGATGCCGCGCCGCCGCCACTGGCCAAGCATGCGCGCTCGGGCTGCGCCTCCACCCTGGCGTTCGAGCTTTCGCATCAAGGCCAACGCATCGTGGTCAATTGCGGCGGTGCGGCCTCGGCTGGCGGGCTGATCCCGGTCCGGCTGGAACAGGGCCTGCGCGCCACTGCCGCGCATTCCACGCTGGTACTGGACGACGTCAATTCCACAGCAGTCCTGATCAACGGCCGAATCGGCAGCGGCGTGTCCGAAGTCGAAGTCGATCGGCGGACGATGCCCGGCGAGAAGCTGTCTGGCGCGACGCGGCTTGAGGCGAGCCATAATGGCTATGTCACCCGCTATGGACTGACTCACCGCCGGATCCTGATCCTGCGTGATGAAGGCACCGAACTGCGCGGTGAAGACTTGCTGATCCCGGCCGGCGGCAAGGCCAAGAGCGGAAAGGTGGCCTTCGCCATCCGCTTCCACCTGGGCGCTGGAGTCGATGTGCGGCTTAGCGAAGATGGGCAGGGCGCTGGCCTTGCCCTGCCTGATGGCTCTTATTGGCAGTTCCGCGCCGGGGCGCAGGTGACGGTCGAAGAAAGCCTGTGGGCCGACGGCCAGGGGCGGCCGCAGGCCATCCAGCAATTGGTCCTGCAGGGCCTGGTATCACGCGGCGGCGGCAACTTTGCCTGGCTGCTGAAGAAAATGGGATAGCATTCGAAATGACTGAGGTAACGATCCGCCGGGCGCTGCTGTCGGTGTCCGATAAGGCCGGACTGGTGGAGCTGGGTCAGGCCCTGGCCCAGCGCGGGGTCGAACTGGTGTCGACCGGCGGCACGGCCAAGGCGCTGCGCGATGCCGGCCTTAGTGTCATGGACATCTCAGACCTGACCGGCTTTCCCGAAATGATGGATGGCCGGGTCAAGACCCTGCATCCCAAGGTCCATGGCGGCCTGCTGGCAGTGCGCGACAATCCTGAACACGCCGCGGCCATGGCCGAGCATGAAATCGGCGCGATCGATCTGGTCGTGGTCAACCTTTATCCGTTTGAAGCAACCGTCGCCAAGGGCGCCGCGCGCGACGAGATTATCGAAAACATCGACATCGGCGGGCCAAGCATGGTCCGCTCGGCGGCCAAGAACCATGCCTTTGTCACGATCCTGACCGATCCGGCTGACTATCCCGGGCTGCTGGCCGAACTGGAAGCGACAGACGGCGCGACGACCTATGACTTCCGCCGCCTGATGGCTGCGCGCGCCTATGCCGCGACTGCCGCCTATGACAGCATGATCAGCCAGTGGTTCGCCTTTGCCGATCAGCAGCAGACCTTCCCGGAAACGCTGGCTGTGATTGGCAGCCGCGCCCAGGAACTGCGCTATGGCGAAAACCCGCACCAGCGCGCCGCGCTCTATCTGCCGCGCGGACCGCATGCCCATGGCATCGCCCAGGCCCGGCAGGTCCAGGGCAAAGAGCTGTCCTACAACAATTACAACGATGCCGACGCCGCGCTGGAACTGGCTGCGGAATTCCGCGGTCAGGCCCCGGCGGTGATCATCGTCAAGCACGCCAATCCCTGCGGCGTGGCGCAAGGGTCCAGCTTGCTCGAAGCCTGGAACGGCGCGCTGCAGTGTGACGATGTTTCGGCCTTTGGCGGGATCGTTGCGGTCAACACCCGGCTCGATGGGCCGACGGCCGAAGCGATCTGCCAGATCTTCACCGAAGTCGTGGTCGCTCCCGATGCTGACGAAGCCGCCATTGCCGCCTTTGCCAAGAAGAAGAACCTGCGCCTGTTGTTGACCGGGGATCTGCCCGATCCGCGCCGCGCAGGCTTGCAGGTCAAGCCGATCACCGGCGGGCTACTGGTGCAGAACCGGGACAACGGGGCGATTGGCCGCGATGACCTGAAAGTGGTGACCGAGCGTGCGCCGACTGAGCAGGAACTGAAGGACTGCCTGTTCGCCTGGACCGTCGCCCGCCACGTCAAGTCCAACGCCATTGTCTATGCCAAGGACGGGATCACCGCCGGGATCGGCGCGGGCCAGATGAACCGCCGCGATAGCTCGCGGATCGCTGCAATGAAGGCTGGCGAGGCGGCTGAAAAGTTTGGCTGGGCCCAAAGCCGCGCAGTCGGCAGCGCCGTCGCATCCGATGCTTTCTTCCCCTTCGCTGACGGTCTGCTGGCCGCAGCCGAAGCCGGCGCGACCGCTGTGATCCAGCCGGGCGGATCGATTCGCGATGAAGAGGTTATTGCCGCGGCCAACGCAGCTGGCCTGGCCATGGTCTTTACCGGGATGCGTCACTTCCGCCACTGAGTTCCACGGTTCACCGCAAGCGTCCTGCGCTTCACCGCGTCGGTGCGCGGTGGGATGCATTATTCATTTGGAAGCAAGGTATTTTTCCGCAGGGGAACACCCGACGTTCCCTCTCGCTTACGGATATTTTCCATGGGCCTGCTCAAGTCCGATCTGCTGCGTTCTTTTGGCCTCGGTTTCGTGCTGGGCTCCATCCTGCTGGTCGGCAGTGTCTGGGCCCAAAGCGAGGACGGCATTTCGGGCCAGATCATCCCCAAGGCTGAAGCCGCAGCAGCCCTGCCGGATCGCACACGATGAGCCGCCGGTTCCTGCTCCCCGCAGTGCTGGCACTGGCCGCCGCCTGCCAGCAAGCCCCGGCGAGCGCTGGTGAAGTCGACGTGCTCGCCCCCGCAGCTGCGCGTCAAGCCAAGGAAGCCCCGGGCCTGAAGACCGCCGTCTTCGCTGGCGGTTGTTTCTGGGGTGTCGAAGCCGTCTTCAGCCACGTGCTGGGGGTTAAAGGCGTGCTGACCGGCTATCACGGCGGCAACGCCGGAACCGCGACCTATTACCGCGTGGGCGATGGCGATACCGGCCACGCCGAGGCCGTGCAGGTTACCTATAACCCAGCCGTGGTCCGCTATGACCAGCTGGTCCGGATTTTCTTCTCCGTCGCCGCCGATCCGACGCTCAAGGACCGGCAAGGCCCTGATGTCGGTCCGCAATACCGCGCCGCGCTGGTCCCGGTCAGCGAGGAACAGCGGCTGGTCGCCAGTGCCTATCTCGCGCAGATGAAAACCTCTGGGGTGTGGCAGCGGCCAGTGGTCACGGGGATTGAGGGCTATAAAAAGTTCTACCCGGCGGAGGGCTATCACCAGGACTTCATGGCCAAGAACCCCCGCCATCCCTACATTCTGGCCTGGGACGCGGCCAAAGTGGCGGCGTTGAAGAAGCGCTTCCCCGGTTTCTACAAGCCGGACTTCACCACAGGCTAACTGCCGCCTATACTGCCGTCATGGCAGGACATCATCACCACGACGAACATTCAGGCCCCGGCCTGGTCGAAGCTGCGCAGCTGGCGCTGGTTGAGGCTGGCGAACAATGGACCGACATGCGCGCCGAGGTGTTCCACGCTCTGGCCGCAGAGGACCGTCCAGCCTCGGCCTATGACATTGCCGAAAACGTCTCCAAGGGGCGCGGCAAGCGGGTGGCGGCGAACTCGGTTTACCGAATTCTCGACCTGTTCGTGCGCACCAACCTGGCCCGCCGGGTGGAGAGTGCCAATGCCTATATCGTCAACAGCCACCCCGGCTGCCGCCACGATTGCATCTTCCTGATCTGCGACATCTGTGGGCGCGCAGAACACATCGACGATGACAAGTTGACCGGATCGCTGGTCGAAGCCGCCCGCGCTGCCGGATTTGCCGACATCCGCCCGGTGGTCGAGCTGCGCGGGGTTTGCGCCAGCTGCAACTAGCGCTCCTGCACCCGTTCTGCATCGAACCAGCACTGAACTTGGCCCGATAGTCTCAATCGACACCTCCAAAGCAACCGTGTAAGGCCTTTGGCATGACTTTGCCTCCCGCCACACCCCTGCTGGATACCGTTGATGTTCCGGCTGATCTGCGCAAGCTAGCCCCGGAACAGCTGCGCCAGCTAGCCGACGAACTGCGCACTGAAATGATCAGCGCAGTTGGCACCACTGGTGGACACCTGGGTTCCGGGCTTGGCGTGGTCGAGCTGACCGTGGCGATCCACTATGTCTTCAACACGCCGCAAGATAAGCTGATCTGGGACGTGGGCCATCAGGCCTATCCGCACAAGATCCTGACCGGCCGGCGTGACCGGATTCGCACCTTGCGGACCGGCGGGGGCCTGTCCGGTTTCACCAAGCGCAGCGAAAGCGAATACGATCCGTTCGGTGCGGCCCACAGCTCCACCTCGATCTCGGCCGCATTGGGCTTCGCCATTGCCAACCAGCTGCAGGGCCAGCCGGGCAAGGGCATCGCGGTAATTGGCGACGGCGCGATGAGCGCGGGCATGGCCTATGAGGCGATGAACAATGCCCGCGATGCCGGCAACCGGCTCATCGTGATCCTGAATGACAATGACATGTCGATCGCGCCGCCGGTTGGCGGCCTGTCGGCCTATCTCGCCCGGATCGTTTCCTCGCGCCCGTTCCTGGGACTGCGTGAAGTGGCCCGCAAGCTGTCGCGCAAACTGCCCGAACCGCTGCACCGCGCCGCCAAGAAGACCGACGAATTCGCCCGCGGCA
>CAZNFV010000048.1:0-13594 GCA_964572445.1 uncultured Novosphingobium sp.
GAGCCGGGTTGTGGTTGATGAATGCATCCGCATTCATCGGGAGCTTGGCCCCGGACTGCTGGAGAGTGTTTACGAAGCAGTGCTTGCAGCAGCTCTGACGCGGCGAGGGGTTGCCGTAAAACGTCAGGTTTCGGTGGATATCAACTACGACGGCTTGTCGATCCCGGCGGCCTTTCGCATTGACCTGCTGGTTGATGACGAGCTGACCCTCGAAATCAAATCCGTGGAGAGCCTGACTAACCTCCATGCGAAGCAGTTGCTAACCTATTTGCGCTTGACTGACCGAACACTTGGCCTGTTGCTCAATTTCTCTGGAGAGACGATGAAAGAGGGCATCCGGCGCGTTGCGAACAACCACGGGCGACGCCCATAGACCTTTGCGCCTTTGCGCCTTTGCGAGAGTATACGACATGGACCGAATGTTCGACCTGACCGGAATGACCGCCCTTGTAACCGGTGCTGCTGGTGGCATTGGTTCGGCGATTAGCCATGCGTTGGCCCGGCAGGGTGCGCGACTGGCGCTGTCGGGGACCAATCCGGGCAAGCTGCGTGCTTTTCGCGAAGAGCTGAACGATACCTATGGTCATGACCATGTTGAGATCACCTGTGATCTCTCGAACACCGAACAGGTTGAGCATCTGGTCCCGGCGACGATCGATACGCTGGGCAAGATCGACATCCTGGTGAACAATGCCGGGATTACCCGTGATAATCTGGCGATGCGGATGAAGGATGAAGAGTGGGAGCAGGTGATCAAGGTCAACCTTGAAGCCGCTTTCCGCCTGATGCGCGCCGCGACCAAGCCGATGATGAAGGCCCGCTTTGGCCGGATCATCACGATCACCAGCGTGGTCGGCTCGACCGGTAATCCGGGGCAGATGAACTATGCCGCGGCCAAGGCTGGCTTGGTCGGCATGTCGAAATCGCTCGGTCAGGAAATCGCCAGCCGCGGCGTGACCGTCAATTGCGTGGCCCCTGGTTTCATCCGCACGGCGATGACCGAGGTTCTTCCCGATGCCCAAAAGGACGCCCTGAATGGCCGCATTCCGATGGGCCGGATGGGTGAGGGTGAAGATATCGGCGCGGCCGTAGCTTACCTTGCCAGCAAGGAAGCGGGCTATGTCACCGGGCAGACGCTGCACGTCAACGGTGGGATGGCGATGCTCTGATCCACCCGAAAGGTTGGATTTATCCCCAGTTTCACCGGGAATCGTGGGCCGCAAACTTGCCCGCGCCACCCCCGGCGCTAAGAACGGAAATCCGATTTTCCCGGCGCTGCGGCCGATTCCGGTTGTGCGCTCGCCTTGAAATCAGTTCTTGGGGACGAAACCGATCATGAAGGCCACCATCGAACGCGCGACGCTGCTCAAGTGCCTGTCGCACGTCCAGTCCGTTGTTGAACGGCGCAATACGATCCCGATCCTTTCTAACGTGCTGATTGAGGCCGCTGCCGATGGCACGGTGAAAATCATGGCTACGGACCTTGACCTGCAAGTGGTTGAGACGCTGGGCGCGGTTTCGGTTGAGAGCGCCGGGGCAATCACCGTTTCAGCGCACCTGCTGTTCGATATTGCTCGCAAGCTGCCAGATGGCAGCCAGGTTAGCCTGGAGACGGCTGATAACCGCATGGCAGTCAAGGCCGGGCGTAGCCGCTTCAGCCTGCCGACCCTGCCGCGCGATGATTTCCCCGTCATCGTCGAAGGCGATCTGCCGACCAGCTTTGAGCTGCCGGCTGCTACCCTGGCGCAGCTGATTGACCGCACCCGGTTTGCGATCAGCACCGAAGAAACGCGCTATTATCTCAACGGCATTTTCCTGCACGTTTCGGATGACGAGCTGCGGGCCGCCGCCACCGATGGCCATCGCCTGGCCCGCTTCACGATCAAGCGCCCCGATGGTTCGGACAACATGCCGGACGTGATCGTCCCGCGCAAATGCGTGGCTGAACTGCGCAAGCTGCTTGAAGAAGCGCAGGACGCCAATGTCCTGATCGACCTGTCGGCCAGCAAGATCCGCTTCACGCTCGGCGGCGGGAACGGCGTGGTGTTGACCAGCAAGCTGATCGACGGGACTTTCCCTGACTACAGCCGCGTGATCCCGACCGGGAACGACAAGCTGCTGCGGCTTGATCCCAAGAGCTTCTGGCAGGGTGTTGACCGCGTTGCCACGATCGCCACCGAAAAGACCCGTGCGGTCAAGATGGCGCTCGACAATGACCGGGTGACCCTCTCGGTTACCTCGCCTGACAACGGCACGGCTTCGGAAGAAGTCCCGGCCGATTACAAGTCGAGCGGGTTCGAGATTGGCTTCAACGCTACTTACCTCAAGGACATCCTGGGCCAGATCGAAGGCGACACGGTTGAACTGCACCTGGCCGATGCCGGCGCGCCGACGCTGATCCGTCAGGACGACAAGAGCCCAGCACTTTACGTGCTGATGCCGATGCGGGTTTGAGATAGATCCGGGCCGGCTCTCCGGCCCGGATAAGTGCCTCGAAAGGGGCTATTCTGCTGTCGTTGGATCGATCACGTTGCGCACTTCCTGAATGGAGTTGGCGGGAAACCCCGCGGTTTCCGCGTGTTGGCGGATCATTGCTTCGTTCGGCGCGCGATAGATACAGTAGATCTTGTCATCAGTGACATAGGAATGGACCCACTGGATCTCTGGCCCAAGGTTGCGCAGTACGGAACATGATGCTTGCGATGCGCCCTTCAGTGCATCGCTATCCATTGTACCTGCGCCCGGCATCTCCCGTTCGATCACGAATTGCGGCATAATCGTCTAGCCTCTCATTCTGCGTCGGCATGACCTATTGTCATGGGGCAAGGATATGCCTGTGCGACCTGCTTGACCATCGTAAATGTACGAGTCTCGGCCGATTGACCTCTGCGCGCCAAGCCCTAGGAATGGCGCCAGTATTTAAGCCGGAGAGCCAGCATGACGACCACCGTACAGGTTAAGCGCAACGTCCTTGCCGAAACCCGCATTGTAGAGGGCGACGCGGCATCGCTGCGAGATGGCGAAGCGCGGCTGAAGATTGAAAGCTTCTCCGTCACCGCCAATAACGTGACCTATGCCGTGGTTGGCGATGCCTTTGGCTATTGGAACTTCTTCCCCGGTGAGGGGGAGTGGGGCGTGGTGCCGATGTGGGGCCATGCTGTGGTGACGGAGAGCCGCCATCCGGAAATCGCAGTGGGTGAACGGGTCTATGGCTATCTGCCGATGGCCGATGGACTGGATGTGTTGCCGACCGGCGTGAGCGCTGGCGGCTTTACTGACGGCGCAGCGCACCGCCAGCCGATGAGCCCGATCTACAACCAGTACAGCCGCCTGGCCGCCGACCCAGAGCACGATCCGGCCCGTGAGGCCGAGCGGATGATCTTTGGCCCGCTGTTCAAGACGGGCTTCCTGATCGAGAGCTTCTTGCGCCGCGAAGGCTGGTTCGGCGCGGAGGCCGTGGTGATGACATCGGCCTCGTCAAAGACTGCAATGGGACTGGCCTCGGTCGCGCGGCATCGCTCACCAGCGGTCAAGCGGATCGGGCTAACCTCGGCCGGGAATGTTGAATTTGTGCGGCGCGGGGGCTTTTACGATCAAGTCCTGGCTTATGATGATCTTACCAGCTTGCCGCAGATCGCTTCCGTGCTGGTAGACTTTGCCGGCAACGCCGGGCTGATCCACGGCATCCACACCGCGCTGGGCGATCACCTCAAGTATTCCTGCACTGTCGGCGCCACTCATGTCGGTGCGGGCTTTGGGCAGGACAGGGGTGCGCTGCCGGGCCCGGCACCGGTGCTGTTCTTTGCGCCCGACCATGCCGTCGCGGCGATCAAGGAACTGGGCCCCAAGGCCTTTGGCGAGGCGGTGGGCGAGAGCTGGCTGCGGTTTATCGCTGAAGCGGGAGGAGCCCTAACGATTGATGTCCGCAATGGGCTGGAAGCCGCCAAGGATGCCTATCTGGCAACGCTGGGTGGTCAGGCCGATCCGGCCGTGGGGATCGTCATCCAGCCGTAATCATGCATTCCCGGTCGCCCCGGCTATAACGCCGGGGCGCAGGATTTACTCCGCCGCTTCCAGCAGGTCAGCCCGCTGCGGCCCGCGGATCAGGCCGCCCGGGGTGGAGCCGGTCCACTTGCCATCGCGGAATGTGACGACGCCGGTCTTGATCGTGCAGACATAGCCTTCAGCCCGTTGCAGCAGGCGCTTGCCGCCGGCCGGCAGGTCAAAGGCCAGCCAGGGCTTGCCCAGCTTGACCGCATCGAGATCGATGATGTTGAGATCGGCCAGGTAACCCGGTGCAATCACGCCGCGATCATCCAGCCCATAAAGCCGGGCGGTATCGCGGCACTGGCGCTTCACCGCGTTTTCAAGGCTGATCTTCCCGCCGCGCTTGCGATCACGCACCCAGTGCTGGAGCATGAAGGTTGGGCTGGCGGCATCGCAGATCGTGCCGCAGTGCGCGCCGCCATCGGACAGAGAGTTCACGGTATCGTCGCTGTGTTGCAGCGGTTCCAGGAAATCGAGATTGCCGTCGGCATAGTTCAGGATCGGCAGATAGATAAAGCCCGTGCCGCCATCGCGGGTCAGCAGGTCATAGGCATATTCGTCGGCCGAGACCCCGGCGGCAGCGGCGCGCGCGGCAATGCTTTCATCCGGCTGCGGTTCGTAATTGAAGTCTGCATCCATTTCGAACTGCATGGTCCAGCCGCCGCAAACCACCATGATCAGGCCAATGATGTCCTGATTGACCGTGGAGAAATCGCTCTGTTCGGCCAGCAGCTTCGCCTTGAAAGCAGGATCGAGCAGCTTGGCCCGCTGTTCTTCCCACGGCAGTTCGGCAATCGCCTGATAGCTCGGCTTCAGGCGGAACGGATGGACAGTGCCCTGCCAGGCCATGATGATGCCGTTACCGCGCAGCGCGATCTGGGCCACGATATTGGCGCCGTTGTCATTTTCGGCGCGCATATTGGCAATCTGCTCGTCGAGCGGCTGTTCCTTGGCGATGGACTGCAGCGCCGCGAAGGTCACCGGCAGGCCGGTTTCGCGGCTGACCTGACCCATCCAGCCGAATTCATCCCATTCGCGGCGCATGTCGCTGGCCATTTCGAACACTCCGTGCCCGGCGCGACCCATGGCACGGCCGATCTCGATCAGTTCTTCCTTGGTCGCGGTGGTACCGGGCACCACTTCGCCATCAACCGAGCGGTGGAGTACTGTGCGGCTGGTGGAAAAGCCGAGCGCCCCGGCGCGCACGCCTTCTTCAACGATATCGGCCATCTTGCTGATGTCATCGGCGGTTGGCACGGCGCCGGGCATTTCGCGATCACCGAGCACATAGGCCCGCACTGCGCCGTGCGGCACATGGGTGCCGATATCGATCGAGCGCGGCAGTTCTTCCAGCGCATCAAGGTATTCGGGGAAGGTTTCCCAGTTCCACTTCATCCCTTCGGCCAGCGCGGTGCCCGGAATGTCTTCCACGCCTTCCATCAGCGCGATCAGCCAGTTGTGGCGGTCTGGAGCGGCGGGGGCAAAGCCAACGCCGCAATTGCCCATTACGGCCGTCGTCACGCCGTGCCAGCTGGACGGGGCCATTTCCTGATCCCAGGTTGCCTGGCCATCGTAATGGGTGTGGACATCAACCCAGCCCGGCGCAACGATCTTGCCCGCCGCGTCGATCTCATCCTTGGCATCGCCCTGGATCGCGCCGACTGCGGCGATCAGCCCGTCCTTTACGGCGATATCGCCGGTAAAGCGCGGCGCGCCAGTGCCATCGACAATTGTGCCGCCGCGAATGATCAGGTCGTAAGTAGGCATTACAGCTCTCCGCTTGTCGCGACTCTCATGGGCCGCGCCTTTAACCGGACGATTAAATCACGGCTGACGGGGAGGGGCAAGCAGGAACCCGTTATTCCCCTAGCGCGCGGATCATGTCGCCGACATCCACGAACTTTTCACGCGGGGCACCGTCACGAGCACGTTGCTCTTCCGCAGCTTCGATTTTCTTCCAATCGCGGAAGGTGACGACGTCCAGCCGACGCTCCTCTGCCAGGGCGTCAAAGCCGGGGCGACCTTCTTTCCCGGCTCCCTCTCCGATATCGCCAGCAATCAATTCAACCACGCCAAAGCCGTCAGGCCGGTTGGTGCCGATCGTTCCCGATGGCCCGCGCCGAGCCCAGCCCACGCAATAGAGGCCGGGCAGAATCCGTCCCTCGTCATTGGCAAAGCGGCCGGCGCTTTCCTCAAACGGTACGCCCGGGATCGGGCTGGTCTTATAGCCGATGCAGGTAACCAGCAGTTCGCAGGGGATCGTATAGGTCTCTCCAGTTCCGCTGGCCCGGCCATCGGCATCAAGCACTGTACGCTCTACCTCGATCCCACTGACTCGGCTGTCACCCAGGATCGCGCGCGGGCTGGCGAAGAAATCGAATTCGATCTCAACCGGCTTGTCGGCCCGGAATGATTCCGGGATCGCGGCGAAGCTACGCAGGTGGCCAACTGACTTGCGTTGACCGGGTTCGAGGAACAGGTCTTCGTCCTCAAGCGGCAGATCGGCGGGATCAACCCGGGGGCAGGCGCGGGTCAGATGGGCCAGTTCACCCAGTTCCTTCGGAGTCATTGCGATCTGGTGCGGACCGCGCCGGCCGAGGATAACAATGCGCGAAACCTTGGATTGCTTCAGGGCATGCAGCGCGTGGGCGACGATATCGCTGCCGGTGAATTCGTCTGCAGTCTTGGACATAATCCGCGCTACGTCCAGCGCTACATTCCCATTACCGATGACCACCGCAGTGCTGCCGGAAAGGTCGGGATCAAGCTTCGCGAACTGCGGATGGCCGTTGTACCAGCCGACAAAGGCGGCGCTGCCAAAGACATTGTCCAGCCCCTCACCGGGGATGCCGGCGGGTTTGTCATTCGGGGCGCCGGTGGCTAGGACTACGGCATCGTAAAGGCCCTGCAGTTCGGCAATGGTCACGTCCTCGCCGATAGTGACATTGCCGACGAAGCGAACGTTATCGGACAGGGCCGTGCCTTCATAACGGCGGGAGACCCCTTTGATCGATTGATGATCCGGGGCAACGCCAGTGCGGATCAGGCCATAGGGGACTGGCAGCATATCGAAGATGTCCACCCGGACATCATCCCCCCACTGCTTCTGGGCGGCTTCGGCAGTATAATAGCCCGCCGGGCCCGACCCGATGATGGCGATATGGCGCATGAACCGATCGGCCTCCCCGCTGGTCCGGGCGGTCGATACCAGTCTGACATTCGCAAGATCGAAATGCGCATTCGCACAGCCGACTTACCTCTGTCTGATCCGCTTTCGGCCACTCCGTCCATGTTTGTCCAGGCAGGATGCCTTGCCTAACGAACCATTGCAACCCGCGCCTGAGGACTTTGCGTAGCAGGGCCCCGAAGTTCAATAATATCACGAAATTCCATGTGATTAACCATTTTGCAAAGCCGCTCTGGCATTGGCTCGGGGTCATGGTCGCAAAGCATGCCAGTAAGGGACAAACCCTTGCGCTGTCAGCGCATGCGGCCACGCGCCCACGCCATCCGGCCCGGGGTCGGTCGCTGGTAGACGACAACTGGCGGCTGATCGCGCCGATCATGGCGGTTGTGGCCTTGGTCACGGCGGTTGCTACCGGCACGTTTCCTGGCATCCCGCCGCTGGCCTTCATTGTTTCAGCCATGTGGCTCACCTGGACAACGCCACGGGCCAGCCAGCGCGAGCGGTTGCGCAGCCATGCTGAGAAGCGCTGGCAGGTGCTTCACGCGCTGCACATCAGCGCCCCGATGTTGCTGTTCGGCATGGCAATCAGCTTTTGGACCGAGTGTATGGGGGCGATGACCTGGCGTCAGGCAATCTGTGCGCCGGTCATCGTCTCTTCACTGGCGGCAATGATTCTCAACCGCCGGATCGGCAGTATTATCGCCGCGATCGTGTCCACTTGGGTCGGCGTGGTGCTGTTCGCCGGCGATCTTGAAATTGCTTTGATCCTGATTGGCGGGGCGGCCATCGGAATCTATGCGGCCGTACAACAGATGCGCAGCGATCGGGCCGGTGCCCAGGCGGAGCGAGCGCGCCGCCGCAATCAGCTGCGGGCCGAGCAGCTACTCAACGAATTTGAGGAAAGCGGGCAAGGCTGGTTCTTTGAAACCGACCGGCGCGGCGCCCTGGTCTATATTTCACCAACTGTCGGCAAAGCACTTGGCAGTCGGGGCGAACTGACCGGACGGGCTTTCGTCGATCTGTTCCAGCCCGATACCGAGGATGGAGAGCGAACTCTTGCGTTCCATCTTTCGGCCCGTTCGGCCTTTAACGAACTGGCCTTGCGCGCCAATGCCCCGGGGGAAGAGCGTTGGTGGTCGATCAGCGCCCGGCCGCTCTATGACGAGTTCGATAATTTTCTCGGCTTTCGGGGCTCGGGTCATGACCTGACCGAAAAGCGCCGTTCGCAGCAGCACGCGTCGCGGCTGGCGCACTTCGATTCCCTGACCGGGCTCGCGAACCGGCTGCAAATGGCCCAGACGCTCGAACGCCTGCTGGCTGCACCCAACGCCAATCAGCGCGCCTGCGCGATCTTCCTGCTCGATCTTGATCGGTTCAAACAGGTCAACGATACGATGGGGCATCCAGCGGGAGATGCCTTGCTGACGCAGGTGGCCGAGCGGCTCAAGCTAGGGGTTGGGGAAGCTGGGCGCGTGGGCCGCCTGGGTGGTGACGAATTCGAGGTGATCCTGCCCGGCGCCCATAAGCGCGAAGCGCTGGCTAATTTGGCCGAGCGGGTGATCCATAACCTTTCGTTGCCTTATCAGCTTGAGGGGCACCGGGTGGTTATCGGTGCCTCAATCGGGATTGCACTTTCGCCCGACGACGGTGTCACCTCAGATGCTTTGATCCGTAATGCGGACTTGGCACTTTATGCCGCCAAGGATGGCGGACGCGGACGTCACCACTTCTATGCTGCCGATCTGCACAGCGATGCCGAAGAACGCCGCCAGCTTGAGGCCGATTTGCGAGAAGCGGTAGGTACGGGCGGGCTGGAACTGGCTTACCAGCCCGTAGTGCAAACCACGACCGAGCGGATTGCCGGGTTTGAGGCGTTGTTGCGCTGGACTCATCCAGTCCACGGCCCGATTTCACCCACCAAGTTCATTCCGATTGCTGAGGATATCGGGTTGATCGCGCAGATCGGGGAATGGGCGCTGCGCACGGCCTGCCACGATTTGGCAAACTGGCCCGAAGAGGTGCGCGTCGCGGTCAATGTCTCGCCGCTGCAGTTCGCCAATCCGGCGCTACCTGCTGTGATCACCAGTGCGCTCGCGACAGCCCAGATCGACCCCGACCGGCTGGAACTTGAAATTACGGAGAGCGTGTTCCTGAACGAGGACGAAGGCGTCGAAAAGATGTTCGCCGCGATTAAGCGGATCGGCGTGCGGCTGGCCCTGGATGACTTCGGCACGGGCTATTCATCGCTCGGCTATCTGAAGCGGGCGCCGTTCAGCAAGATCAAGATCGATCAGTCGTTCGTCCGCGGCGCAACCCAGCCGGGCAGTCGCAATGGCGCGATTATTAGTTCGATTGTCAGCCTGGCTGAGGCGCTAGGAATGGAAACGACCGCCGAGGGCGTCGAAACCTTTGACGAACTTGATCTGGTCCGTCGTCTGGGTTGCAGCCACGTCCAAGGCTTCATCTATGACCAGCCGCTCTCGTTCCAAGATGCAACCGCTCGCCTGTCGACGGATCTGACCGCCATCGCCAGCGGGCCGCGCTCCGCCCGGGCGGCCCGGCAAACTATGCTGCGGACAATCATGCTGGAACACGCGGGCCAGCAGTACCAGGCAACCGTGCGCAACTTCTCTACCACCGGCGCCCTCGTTGAAGGCCTGTGGAATGTGCCCCCCGGGACAGTCTTCCGGCTCAGTTGGGAAAAAGGGTTGGCACTGATGGCCACGGCGCGCTGGTCGCAGGATGATCGGATGGGGATCGAATTTGCCGAGCCTGGCATCATCAAAAACACGTCCGCAAAGGTTGGCAGTTTCAATATGCAGCTCGCGCCGGAGCTTCGTCGCGTGGCTGGCCAATAACATCTTCTGGGGGCGTCGCCGGCACCGTTAGGCAATTCGCAACCATGCTGGCCTAGAAAAATAAAGCGATTTGAAGATTGATCTAGCCAATATCGAGCGAGAAAGATGATCGGAGGCAGCGCCTCTCCCTTGGGCCGATTTCGAAACCTGTTGGGCAACCGGCGGGAAGAACATGCCACATCCGATCAAAATAAGTCCGATCGCGAGCGCCTGTTCGAACTGGCGCAGGATTACGAAAAGTCTGGCCACGGGTGGTTCTGGTCCACCAGCTCTGATGGACGGATAACCTATGTATCCGATTGTGTCTCGCAAGTGCTCGGCGTCACGACCGAGCAACTGGTTGGCCAGCCGGTGCAGTCGCTGTTTGTCCTTGAACGTGACGAGGACGATGCGGTTGAGCGCACGCTTCCACTAATCCTTAGTGCCCGCAAGACCTTTGCTGATCTGCCGGTCAAGGCGGCAAGCGAAAGCGTGGAACTGTGGTGGTCGATCGCTGGCCGGCCGCAATTTGACAGCGCCGGCCATTTCATCGGCTACTATGGCAACGCCATCGATGTGACCACAAGCCGACAGTCGCACAAAGATGCCTCCCGATTGGCGCAATACGATTCGCTGACTGGACTGGCCAACCGCCATCGCATCGGCAAGCGGCTTAATGCGATCCTGACTGCATATCGGACTGCCAGGCGTTCTTGCGCGATCTTCATGTTGGACCTCGACCGGTTCAAGCAGGTGAACGATACGCTTGGTCACCCGGCGGGAGACGAGCTGCTCAAACAGGTAGCCCAACGCCTCCAGCGTGTGCTGAACGAAAAGAGCTATGAAATTGGCCGCCTTGGCGGGGACGAATTCCAGGTCATCCTGCCCGACATTGATGACCGCGGCCGGCTGGGCGATCTTGCTACGTCCGTGATCAGCATGCTGTCTCAGCCATACCAGATCGACGGTAGCCGTTGCGTAATCGGCGCTTCGATTGGGATCGCGATTGCGCCTTATGACGGCATTAGCAGCGAAGATCTGGTCCGTTCGGCTGATCTGGCGCTCTATGCCTCCAAGGGCGGCGGGCGGGGACAGTTCCGCTTCTACTCCAGCGATCTGCACAGCGAGGCGGAACGGCGTAAACAGATCGAGGATGACCTCCGCGATGCGCTGGCCAGCGACCAGATGCGGGTTGTGTACCAACCGATCGTCGATGCCTGCGCCAACAAGGTCGTCTCGCTTGAGGCGCTGTCACGCTGGGAGCATCCCGAACTGGGGGATATTTCACCTGCGATCTTCATTCCGATTGCCGAGGAAGCCAACCTGATTGGCCAGCTCGGCGATTGGGTCCTGAAACAGGCCTGCATGGATGCGATCGAGTGGCCCGGCGGGATCAAGGTCTCGGTTAATGTCTCAGCCGCGCAATTTGCCAACACCGGCTTCCCGGCGCTGGTCGCCCAGGCCCTGGCCCATTCGGGCTTACCGCCTGAGCGGCTTGAGCTGGAGCTGACCGAGTCAGTCTTCCTGGGCGACAAGTCTGTCACCGAAGAGATGTTCTCCACCCTCAAGATGCTGGGCGTACGACTGGCGCTCGACGATTTCGGCACTGGCTATTCTTCGCTCAGCTATTTGCAGCACGCGCCATTCGACAAGATCAAGATCGACAAGAGCTTTATCTCTGAGGTGACCCAGCCTGACAGCCGCAATGCCGCGATCATTGCTTCGATTGTCAGTCTGGCCAAAGCGCTCAAGATGGATACCACGGCTGAAGGGATCGAAGCCCACGACGAATTGGAAGCCATGCGCAAACTGGGCGTCAACCAGATCCAGGGCTTTATCTACGCCGCCGCGATTTCAGCCGACGAGGTGAACGAGCATCTGTTGAGTGGCGACTGGGTGATCGAACCCGATGGCCCCAGCCGTTATCGGCCGGACCGCCGCACAGTGCTGCGCAGGGTGGGTTTGATCCACGAGGATCATCGTTACGAAGCGATGATGCGCAACTTGTCGCGCAGCGGTTGCATGGTTGAAGGCCTGACGGATGTTCCGGTTGGAACGCCGTTCGTTGTTGATTTCGGCGAGGGCCAGTTGGCAGTAGCCCACGTCCGACGTAGCGCCGGCGCGATGCAAGGGCTGGAGTTTGAACAGCAACTGGTTGACGATGGCGCTGGTGGACTGTGCACCCGGCACCGCGTCTCGCCCTATGTGCTGGCCCAGGCTGGCATGCCGCTTCAGGCACTTCCCTCTGGGGAATACCCAATGCAGCTGATGCAGCAGCCGGGTGCAGCGTTGAGCATACCCCGGTTCGGTACTGCCGACATCAGGAACCGCGTCGTCAAGTTTCCTTAAGTCGATTTAACTGGGTGTGCTGCCGGCCGCATGTCCCAAAGCTTGCAGTTGGCTCCTATTGTATTACACTCATCATATAAAGGAGTGTGCATGCGGTACGGGCCTGAACATAAAGCTGAATCCAAAGCGCGAATCTTGCAGGCAGCGGCACGGAGCATTGGTGCAAATGGACCTGATCGCGTGGCAGTGGCTGATGTGATGGCCGGTGCCGGACTGACACACGGCGCATTCTACGCGCATTTTGGCTCGAAAGAGGCCCTCGTAGCTGAGGCGCTGAGCCAGATGTTCGCTGATGCCCGGCAGACCAATAGCGCGCTGGACGCTGCACTGGGCGACGAATCTGCGACTGATGTCGGCGCCGGTCTGCGGGCGTTCCTTGAAGGATACCTCTCGCGTGAGCATCGCGACAGTCCGGAATTCGGCTGCCCGCTGCCGGCCTTGGCTGGGGACATGGCCCGCGGAGACAGCCAGGCCCGTGCCAACTTCGTCAGTGGCCTGGCGCGAATGAACGCACGAATCGAAGCGGCTTTGGCGCTGCTCGGTCTCAGCGATGCTGCCGCCGCCGCACGAGCCGTTGTGGCGCAGATCGTAGGGGCAGTTGCCTTGGCTCGAGCGGTTGGCAAAGGCGCGCAATCGGACGCGATCCTGAATGACAATTTGCAATCAATTAAGGGGAGGCTGGGCCTGTGAGTGCGTTTGACGCAACTGTTCGCGCGGATGGTCCGGCAGTCAGTGCCAGCGATGCCAGGGGGGCTATGCTGCGCCACGGGCCGATCTTGGCAACCCTGACGCGCCTTAGCTTGCCCAACCTGATCGCGCTGTGTTCGGCCACGGTCGTCTCCATTGCCGAGACGGCTTATGTCGGATCACTCGGCGTCGCCTCACTAGGCGGGATTGCACTAGCATTTCCAATCTTCATGCTGATGCAGATGTTGTCGGCCGGGGCGATGGGTGGAACCATTTCAGGCGCGATCAGTCGTGCGCTGGGGGCCGGTGACGTGGCCCGGGCCAGGGCCTTGGCGCTGTGCGCGCTGGTTATTGGTCTTTCGCTCGGGTTGCTGCTGATGACTGCGGTGCTGGCTTTTGGCCCGGCCGCTTTCCGCCTGTTGGGCGGAGCCGGTCCGGTGTTGCGTCAGGCCGTGGACTTTTCGCAAGTTGCAGCCTTTGCGATCCC
>CAZNFV010000049.1:0-13203 GCA_964572445.1 uncultured Novosphingobium sp.
CCGCGGTCGATTCCGGATCACGGAAGTAGGAATGCATGACCGACGGGCCCTTGCACCAGACCTTGCCGATGTGGTGATCGGGCAGGGCAGCGCCATGTTCACCCCGGATCGCCAGTTCCATGTCCTTCACGGCCTTGCCGCAATTGACGATCGCGCGATAGCGGGCCGGCCGGCTGAGATCGCGCGGGGTGCCGGACAGGCGCTCTTCCTCGACCAGTTCGACCCGGATGCCTTCGCCCGGCGGCATGATGGTGACGGCCAGCGTAGCCTCGGCCAGGCCATAGGATGGCAGGAACGCACTGGCCTTGAACCCGGCGGGCGCAAAGGCGTTGACGAAGCTTTGCATCACGTCGGGCCGGATCATGTCGGCGCCGTTGCCGGCAATCCGCCACCGGGTCAGGTCAAAGCGTTCGGCGACATTGCTCTGGCTGGAGATGCGGCGGGCGCAGATGTCGTAACCAAAGGTGGGCGAATAGCTGCACGAATTGCCCGGGTTGCGGGTGATCATATCAAGCCAGGCGAGCGGGCGGCGGGCGAAATCCTCGGTCTTGAGGTAATCGGCCGAAACCTGGTTGGCGATCATCGACAGGAAGCAGCCGACCAGGCCCATATCGTGGTACCAGGGCAGCCAGCTGATGCAGCGGTCGTCCGGCGCGAACTCCATACCGTGGGCATGGCCGCCCAGGTTGTTCAGCAGCGCCTCGTGCGTCACGGCCACCCCGTGGGGGAAGCGGGTCGATCCGCTGGAATACTGCAGATAGCAGATATCATCGGGCGCGGCGGCGGGCAGATCGCACTGCGGAACCGGGCGCTGGGCAAAGTCTTCCCAGGCAATCCCATCGCAGCGGCCCGAACTGGCGTGCTGGCGGGCCGCCGCCGCACCGGCCATTTCGGCGATTTCAGCCGGATAGAACAGCACCTGGGGATCTGAGCTTTGCAGCTGGACCACCAGCTGTTCGATATAGCCTTCCTTGCCGCCAAAGCTGGTTGGCAGCGGCAATGGCACGGGCCAGGCCCCGGCATAGACTGCGCCGCAGAACAGCGCCGCGAATTCCGGGCCGGTTTCGGCAATCAGCGCGACCCGATCACCTTTGCCGATGCCATGGGCGATCAACCGGCGGGCCATGGCCAGCGCGTCTGTGCGCAATTCGCTGAACGGATAGACCCGGATCAGGGTGCCGCGCGGATCATGGAAGTTCATTCCGCGTTTGCCTTGGGCGGCATAGTCCAGCGCTTCGCCAAAAGTGGCAAAATCGGAAAAGCGGCGCGGGTGCGCGTCATAATTTGGCGTGGGCACCAGCCCAGCCGTCGCGGCACTCGCCAGAGTGGCGGCTTCAGTCATGCAATAACCCGTCTTTTTTCAACCCGATGCGCCGTTTTCAGCATCATTCGCGTCCCCGAAATGCTGGCGGGTCCCGGAAAGCCCACCTGTGCCCCTCCCCAATCGCGGCACAGTGTGGCACGAATAGGGCAATGTCCTATCCTTCTGCCCCAAATTCAGGCCGCAAGACGCGCGAACGCCGCCCGCCGCGCCCGCTCGACAAGGAGCGGCTGAACGAACTTGCCCTGTCCTATCTGGCCCGGTTTGCGACCTCGGCTGCCAAGCTGGAGGCCTATCTGCGCCGCAAGCTGCGCGAGCGCGGCTGGGAGGGAGAGAGCGAGCCGCCAATCAGCGCGATTGTCGAACGGTGCGTTGGGGCAGGCTATGTCGATGATGCCGCCTATGCCCGCTCAAAGGCGGGTAGCCTGCGCCGCCGCGGCTATGGTGAGCGGCGGGTCGATCAAACGCTGAACGCCGCCGGGATTGCGGCGGACCTGCGCGAGGATGTTCGCGGCACTGTCATCGAAGAGCGCGCCGCTGCGCTGGCGCTGGCAAAAAAGCGTCGGCTTGGCCCGTTCGGCCCGCCGCTGGCTGACCGCCAGGCGCGCGAAAAGCAGATCGCCGTGCTGCTGCGCGCCGGACACCGGATGGACATTGCGCGGCAGGTCTTGATGGCTGATACTATTGCCCGGCTTGAAGCCTGGGCCGAGGAGGAAGAATGATGCGCCACCTGCTGTTTACCGTGCTGGCCGCAGCTCTGGCGGCCTGTTCGCCGGGCACCGGGGGCGCAGCGTCGACCGCTGCGAAGGCGGTCCATTCCGAATCCGGGCTAGAGGTCATTCCGCTGACCGTCACCAGCGCCAGCGGCACGCACCGCTTCAAGGTTGAGGTTGCGCAATCCATGATCGCGCAGGGCAAGGGGCTGATGTTCCGGACCAAGCTGGGGCCCGATGAAGGGATGATCTTCCCGATGGATCCACCGCGCGGCGCCAGCTTCTGGATGCGCAACACGGTCATTCCGCTTGATCTGATCTTCGTTGCGCCGGACGGGCGGATCAGCAACATTGCCGCCAATGCCATCCCCTATGACGAAACGCCGCTGACCTCGATCGGGACGGTTAAGGGCGTGCTTGAGATCCCCGGCGGCCGCGCGGCAGAGCTTGGCATCGCCCCCGGAGACAAGGTGGCATGGTAGTGCTTGCCCGTCCCGCGATCCGAGGCTAACGCCGCGCCCATGGGAATTCTTGGCAAAATCTTCACCTGGTGGGACGGCGCAACGATCGGGACGCTGTTCAATTCCGCGATGACCGGTGCCCTCGTCGGCACTGATGCGCAGGGTAACAGGTATTACCGTTCGAAGAAGGTCCGCAAAGATGGCCCCTTCGCCGGGACTGAACGGCGTTGGGTAATCTACAACGGCGCCAACGACGCCAGCCGCGTGCCGTCTGAATGGCATGGCTGGCTGCATCACTCTTATGATGGTGTGCCGGAAAGCTATTTGCCCCCGGCGCGAATCTGGGAAGTGGACTTCACCCCCAATGCTACCGGCACGGCCCAGGCCTATCGCCCGCAAGGCGCGCTGGAACGGGGCGGCAAGCGTGCCGCTGCGACCGGTGATTACGAAGCCTGGAGCCCGGACGCCTGATCATGTGGCGCCTGATCGCGCCTGGGCTGGTCCTGCTGCTGGCTGCGTGTAGCGGCAGCGGCGATCCGGATGCTGCGACAACTGAAATCCCGCAGGCCGTCGGCACACAGGCGGCGGCATCGGTAGTTGAAAGCGCCTATGGCACTCCGGTCAAGGATCGCGTCGCGACGCTGGGTCTGCTGAACAAGCGCAACAATATCACCCAGGATATCGTCCTGAAAACCGGCGAAGCGCGCCGGATTGGGAACGTGGTCATTCGCTTGGCCAGCTGTGAGCGAACCCTGCCGTGGGAACGCCCGGCTGAAACCGGGGCCTTCGTTCAGGTTTTTGTCGAGGAACGCGCCGACTCCGAAAGCCAGCTGACCTGGCGCAAGGTCTTTTCCGGCTGGCTGTTCAAAAATGCGCCCTCGCTCAACGTGGTTGAGCACCCGGTCTACGACGTCTGGGTCAAGGACTGCGCAATGAAGTTCCCGGGCGAGGAAGACAGCCCCACTGACGCGGCGTCATCAAGCAACGCGCCAAAGGCTGCCGGCAGCGCGAGTCCTACGCCATCTCCAACGGCTTCGGCTTCCGCGTCGCCCGCAGCGGCAGCCGCGCCTGCGGTTAAAGCCGCAGCGCCCAAGGCGGCGGCTCCCTCGCTCGATCTTTGAGCAGCCTTAAGCCGCTTTAAGTACTGGGTCTGGCTGATCTCAACCGCCCCCAGTGATGCCAGGTGATCGGTCATGAACTGGCAGTCGAGCAGGCTGGCACCGCCGCGGCGCAGCGCCGCCACCAGCCAGGCCAGCGCGACCTTTGAGGCATCCGGAACGCGGCTGAACATCGATTCGCCGCAGAAAACTGCGTCAAACCCCACCCCGTAAAGCCCGCCTACCAGCGCTCCATCCTGCCAGCATTCGATCGAGTGGGCCTGGCCCAGCCGGTGAAGTTCCCGGTAGCTTGCTTCGATTCGCTGGCTGATCCAGGTTCCGCCTGATTCGAGGCGCGGCGCGGCGCAGGCCTCCAGCACGGCGCTGAAATCAGCGTTGCAGGTGACCGTAAACCGCCCGCGCCGCAGGGTGCGGGCGAGCGAGCGGGAACAGCGGAAACCGTCCAGCGGCAGGATCGCCCGGCGCCGCGGCTCAATCCAGAATACCTCGGGATCGTCGCGGGCATCGGACATGGGGAAGATTCCGCTGCGATAGGCCAGCAGCAGCAGTTCCGGGTCTATGATCGGATCGGGGACCGGGGCGTGCATCGCGCAATCATAGCAGATCGCGGGTGGATTAGGACAAGTTCCTTGCCATCCGCCTCCGCCTGACTTAGGGGGCCAGCGCGCCTGCAGGAGTGTAGCTCAGTTGGTAGAGCATCGGTCTCCAAAACCGAGGGCCGTGGGTTCGAGTCCCTCCACTCCTGCCATTACCGCTTCCATGAACTGAGCCCCGAAAAGCTAGTCGATGTCCGCCGAGCTTTCCAAAGCGCCAGCCGCTAAGGCTAAACCCGGTCTCGGCGTGTGGCTTTCCGCGCCGCCCAGAGCGCGTGAAGGGCTGCTGCTTGGGCTGGCACTAGCGCTGCTTTCCTGCTTGCCGGTACTGGTCGCAACCTACCCGCAAATGGTGGACTATCCCGCGCACCTGGCGCGCTATTACGTCATGCTGGAGCGCGCGGATAACGCCTTCCTGCAGCGATTTTATGAATTTGACTGGAAATGGTCAGGCAACCTGGCGGCCGATCTGCTGATCCAGCCCTTAGCCGCGCTGGTCGGGCTGGAACCGGCTGGCCGGATCATCGCGGGTCTGGTCCCTTTGCTGACCGCGCTTGGCATCCTGTCGGTCGAGTGGAGCCTGCGCCGGCGGATCGGCTTGGGATCGATGCTGGCCCTGTGCTTTGTCTGGTCACCCAGCCTGATCCTGGGCTTCCTCAACTTCGGTTTGGCACAGGCTGCCGCCCTGTTCGCCTTTGCGGCCTGGGTCCGGCTTGAGCGCAAGCGCTGGCGGCCGCTGGTGTTCATGCCGGTCGGCGTGCTGGTCTGGATCATGCACGTGTCCGGCTGGGGGATGCTCGGTATTCTGGTGTTTGGCTATGAATGGCACCGCCGCAAGAACCTATCCGCTGTTCTGGCACCCTGGCCGCTATTCCTGCCGTTCGCCTCAATCTTGATGGGCACAAACCCCAGCGGACTGCCCAGCTATGGCCCCCATATCTGGGTGTTCAAATGGGCAATCTGGAAGCAGGCCATGCGCGATGGGGTCGTCTGGCTCGATCACGCCAGCCTGCTGCTGATCGGGGCGGTTCTGGTGGTTTCGATGGCAGTGCGGCGGCTCGATGGACGGCTGGGCTGGGCCATGGCAATCCTGCTCGTGGGTTCAATCGCCATACCGCGCCATATCTTTGGCGGCGATCTTGCCGATGCGCGGATGATCTATTCGGGCCTCCTCGTCGGCTGCCTGGCGCTGACATGGCCTGTCCCGCGCTGGCTGCTCTGGCTGGCTCCGGCGCTGTTCCTGGCGCGAATCGCGGTAACAACGGACAATTGGCAACGCGGGTCAGCGCGGACCGAGCAATTGCTGACCGCAATCGACCATCTCCCGCCCGGCGCAAGGGTCGCCAACCTGGTCGTGACCAATGGCGCTGTCTGGGGCTATAACAGCCAAGAGCACATTGGCGGCTATGCCGTGCTGCGCAAGAACGTGCTGATCAACGCCCATTTTGCCGTGCCGGGAATCCACATGATCCGCCTGAAAGAGGGCGGCCCCAACTTCCGCGATCCCAGCCAACGGTTGCTGTGGCGTCCGGATCAGCCGATCGACTTGTCCCGCTGGGCGCCCGCGCGGGGCATGGACTGGCTGTGGTTCGTTGGCCCGCGCGAGCCCGATGCCTTGCCCGCTGGAGCCGTGGTGGTCTACCGCGCGCCCGGGACCATCGTGGCGCGACTTGCAAAAGTTCCGGGTGATAGCTAAGTGCTGCCGTGTCTTCCGACATAGGAGAACACATTGCCCCTCCCAGCCACTGCGGTTGGGGCGGCGATGAGCCCTTGGCGGAAGACAGGAACGAAACTCAAGCGACAGGCTAGGAAGCCATGGCCAAGATCAACCCCGGCGAATTCATGCGTCAGGTTCAGGCGGAAGCACGCAAAGTTGTGTGGCCGACCCGCCAGGAAACCACGACCACCGCGATTTTCGTGGGAATCATGATGGTAATCCTGGCCCTGTTCTTCCTCAGCGTGGACACGGTCTTCGGCGCCATCGTAAGCTGGCTGCTCTCGCTCGCCTGACCTGACGCATTCACCCAGATACGGAATTTCAACATGGCTCGCTGGTACATCATCCACGCCTACTCGGGCTTCGAGAACAAGGTGCGCGAATCGATTTTGACTGAGGCCGAGCGCCTGGGTCTGTCGGCGCTGGTCGAAGCGGTCGAGGTTCCGGCCGAAACCATCACCGAGGTAAAGCGCGGCAAGAAGGTTCAGGTCGAACGCAAGACCATGCCGGGCTATGTCCTCGCCAAGCTGGGCTTGAATGACGACGTTTATCACCTGGTCAAGAATACGCCCAAGGTGACCGGCTTCCTCGGCAACGGCGGCAAACCGCAGCCGATTTCGGACCGCGAAGCCGCCCGCTATTTTGGCGCGCGCGATGCTGCTGCAGCAGAACCCAAGAAGCACATCAGTGTCGATTACGAGATCGGCGATTCGGTCAAAGTGCTCGATGGTCCGTTCAACTCGTTCACCGGCATCGTGGAAGAGCTCGATTTCGACAAGAGCCGCGTCAAGGTCTCGGTCTCGATCTTCGGCCGCGCCACCCCGGTGGAGCTGGACTTCGAGCATGTCGAATTGGTCAAGTAAGCTGCAAGAGCGGCTTGCAGTTTAGGCACCATTTAACCGGTTTATAACTCCGCTGGCTTAGGAACCGCCCTCTCTGGAGGGTCGGATGAACCAGATTGCCATGCAGGCGGGTTCCGAGCCGGAATTCCGCTTGAAAGGTTTGGACGGGTTGCGCGGGATTGCCGCCTGCGTCGTCGCATTCGGCTTCCATGCGCAATTCATGTTTGCCCAAGGCGTGTTCACGCCGGGTGCGGGTGGCCCGATCGCGCAATGGTTAAGGGACTATGGCTGGACGGCTGTTGACCTGTTCTTCGTCCTGTCGGGCTTCGTTTTCGCCCATGTCTATCTCGCCAGTGAACGCTACGCGCGAATTTCGCTGCGCGAATTCGCTGTTGCGCGGATCGCTCGGCTCTATCCGCTGCATATCGCAACCTTGCTGTTTTGCGCCGTTGCGCCGGCCGCACTGCCGAACGACGGGCCGGGCGCCTTCATCGCCCACCTGCTCATGGTCCAGGCGCTGTTCTCGCCTGCTGGCCACACTTTCAATGGCCCAGCGTGGTCCATTTCAATCGAAGCGCTGTGTTATCTGATCTTCGCAGCTGGCCTGTGGGGGCAGTGGCGCGCGCTGAGACTTTACACCGCCGTGGCTTTGATCGCCGGATTGATCGGGACGCTCTCGTTTGCTCCGGAAATGCGGGTCACCGTGGGGGCAGCGATCTCGCGGGGTCTGCTAGGCTTTTTCACCGGCCAGGTATTGTGGCTAAACCGCGCGCGATTTGCCAAAGTGCCGACCCCGATCCTGGCGATCGTCGCGATTTCTGCAATCGTAGTCGATCCGGGCGGCTTCAGCGCCGTCATTCCGTTGACCCTCGTGGCCTGGCCAGCACTGCTGCTTTTGGCGTTGCGGCTACCCGCCCTGTCGGCCAGACCGCTATTGTGGCTGGGCGATCGCAGTTACGCGATCTATTTGCTGCATATGCCGCTGGTTGATCTAGTCTATTACTACAGTCGCGGCGGGCTGGATGGATCTGTAGCGTCGATCGCCAGCGCGTACTTAGGCTTGGCTGCGATCACCCTGTTGCTGGCAGACGTTGCCTGGCGGCGGTTCGAACTACCGATGCGCAGAAGGGTGCGCGACGCCCTGTGCCCGCCAGAGCGGCGCGACGGAACGCACGTCGCTGCCGAATTCTGACACTCCGCCAGCCTCAGAGATGCTTGCAATTGGGCGTGGTCTGGCCTAGTCGCCCGCCTTCGCTCGGGACTTTCCGGGTGATTCCGCGCGGGAGAAGGGCTTAACCCTTCGTTTTACCGCTTACTCTGAAGCCCGGGTTTCCGGGCTGACAGGAAGAAAGGAGGCCCATCGTGGCCAAGAAGATTGAAGGCTATATCAAGCTGCAGGTTCCTGCAGGCAAAGCGACCCCGTCGCCGCCAATCGGTCCGGCCTTGGGCCAACGTGGCGTGAACATCATGGAATTCTGCAAGGCGTTCAACGCCGCTACGCAGGACCTTGAAGCCGCCATGCCGATCCCGACCATCATCACGGTCTATGCGGATCGCAGCTTTACATTCGTCACAAAGACCCCGCCTGCCACCTTCCTGATCAAGAAGGCGATCAATCTGAAGTCGGGTTCCAAGGAACCGGGCAAGATTTCTGCCGGAACGATCAAGCGCTCGCAGTTGGCTGAGATTGCCCAGGTTAAGATGGTCGATCTGAACGCGAACAACATCGAAGCGGCAACGAAGATCATTGAAGGCTCCGCTCGCGCGATGGGCCTGCAGGTTGTGGAGGGCTAAGATCATGGCACAGACCAAGAAGGCCAAAATGCTGGCCGACAAGCTCGGTGAAAACCAGGGCGTTCACGGTTTTGACGCGGCGCTGAAGCTGCTGCGCGAACTCAAGACCACCAAGTTTGACGAAACCCTCGAAGTTTCGCTCAACCTCGGCGTCGATCCGCGCCACGCTGACCAGATGGTCCGCGGCATGGTGACGCTGCCTTCGGGCACCGGCAAGGACGTCAAGGTTGCCGTCTTCGCCCGCGGCGACAAGGCTGAAGCAGCCCTGGCCGCTGGTGCTGACAAGGTTGGCGCCGAAGACCTGCTGGAAGACATGCAGAACGGCAATCTCGACTATGGCCGCGTGATCGCCACGCCAGACCTGATGGGTCTGGTTGGCCGTCTCGGCAAGGTGCTGGGTCCCAAGGGCCTGATGCCGAACCCGAAGCTGGGCACTGTCACCCCGAACGTCGCCGAAGCGGTCAAGGCTGCCAAGGGCGGTCAGATCGAATTCCGCGTCGAAAAGGCCGGGATCATCCATGGCGGCATCGGCAAGCTGAGCTTCAGCGACGATGCGCTCAAGGCGAACTTCGAAGCCTTCGTCGATGCTGTGGTCAAGGCCAAGCCATCGGGCTCCAAGGGCAAGTACCTGCGCAACGCTGGCCTGTCCTCGTCGATGGGTCCGGGCCTCAAGCTCGACGTGGCAGAGCTGCACGGCGCCTGAGCCAAGGCCAACGCCTGACTTAACAAAAGGCCGGGAAGGGAAACCTTCCCGGCCTTTTTGTTTGGTGAAGGCGGGAGCGCCGGGTGATTAATCGGCGTCGAACAGCTCGATCGTGTGTGGGGGAAGGCAAAGGCCCAGCTCGGTTTGGTTCATCCAGACGATCCGCCCGTCGATTGGATCGAATCCTTCGAACACCACCTGGACGGTGTCGCCAATCTCGCAGCCGGGGACCTGCGGCATGATGGCTCGAACGCCGCTAGACGACACATTGCGGACCGAACCAGACTGTTCTGCAATGGTCACTTTGCTGGGCCCACCTGCCAGATCGTCGCCATAGCGTAGCTCGAAGCGGTGGTCAGCCTGGCGCACGCTCGTCCGGGTGATCTTGCCCTGCAGGCCCAGGCCAGTCCGTTGCTTGCGGCGCTGGAGCGGTGAGAATTCCGAAGCGATGACCCCAACCATGATCTGCTCACGCCTTGAAAGCAGCCGGTCATTGGCGGCTGGGTGGCTGGCGGCATAGCTTGCCGCGTGGCTGCCGGCGGCAGGCAGATAGCGTGCGGCCACGCTGGGGTGGAGCGGATGTTCGAATTCAACCCCCAAGCAGGTGCCGTCCGACCAGATCAGATTGACTGCCTGGCTCTCCAGTCCTGGCAATTTGAGCCAGGCCTGACCGTCGCTGGCACTGGGTAGATAGCCGCTGACACGGCAGCCAAAGGCAGAGAAGGTCAGCACCTTCACATCCAAAGCCGTGCGACCGCGCTCGCGCATCGAAGCATCGATACCGAGCGGCGCACGGGCGATCCGACGTTTTTCGACGAGCCCGGTCTGCCGGGTGAAATTGATGGCCAAGCGAAAGCTCCTTCCTCGATCCAGACTGGTGCGGCCCGGAATGAATCCGGCTAGCACCAATCTGCGGGCGCTCAACGCCGCTCTCAGTGCTGTCCCAGCTTGGGGTTAAGGAGCGTGGTTAAGTTAACGTGAAGCGTCACCAACTGCGCTGGCTGCGTAGCATTCGAGGACATAGGCCAGCGGTTCGCCGTCGGGCAGCCGCAAAAGCGCGCGCTGGAACAGGACTGTGCCAGCTGGGCAATCGGGACCAGCGCCGCGCCGGGATTCGATCAGTTCGCGCCGAAAGCCCAACGGCGCGGCAACTTTGCCGAATGGGGTCGTGGTGCTGGCCAATAATGCATTCATCGCCGGCGAAAGCCTGGCAGGAACATACCAGTTCTGCGCTTGGCTAAGCAGCCGTCCGCCACAAGTCAGGCGGACGTGCCGGCTGCCCAGTTCCTCCTGCTCCGCCACGCCCAGCAGGCCGCGCAGATCAGAGGGTTCGTCCACCAATTGGCCAGGAGCCTGCTCTGCAATTACGCGTGCCGGACTCGCCAGACCTTGCTGCTCGCACCATTGCTCCAGTGCGGCAGTCGCGCTCGCGTGGCTGGCGAGCATCCGCTCAAGCCCGTCAACCTGGGGGCCGGGATGAATCGCGCAGGCGGTCAATCCGGCAAGTGCCACCGAAGGCAGGATGCGGTTCATGCAGCTCAAATTCCGCCAGCAACGGCCTCTCGGCCAGTCGCGACAAGTCCGGCAGCAAGCGCGGCTGAGCAGGTTTCCAGCTGGAGAGCGTCGGTGCTGCGAATGACAAAGTTCGCGCCGACCCGGCCTTCGCGGAAGAACGGATAGGAACCAATTGCCACACCTTCGTGGTCATGCTCGGTCTGGCGCAGCAGGTCAGCAATTTCGCTTTCAGCCACCCAGCAGCCGACCGTGGCGGAGAGGACGGGCAGGCCGCCTTCAAGCGTCCCGGTCAGCGCATCGAGCATTCCGGCGGTGATCGATGGCACCCCCGCCATGATAAAGATATTGCCGACCTTGATGCCCGGCGCGCCCGACATCCGGTTGGGGATCAGGTCAGCCCCGGCAGGAACCCGGGCCATGCGCAGCCGCGCCTCATTCAGCCCGCCGCGGGGTTCGTAATAGCCTTCCAGGATCGCGCGGGCATCGGGATGGATCACCACGTCCACCCCCAGCGCAGCGGCAATCGCATCCACGGTGATATCGTCATGCGTCGGGCCGATCCCGCCGGTGGTGAACAGGTAATCGTTGCGGGCGCGCAAGATGTTGACCGCTTCAACGATCGCGCCTTCATCATCGGCGACCACGCGCACTTCCTTAAGGCGGATCCCCTGAACGTTGAGCCAAGCCGCGACCTGCGCGACGTTCTTGTCCTGGGTTCGCCCGGAGAGAATCTCATCGCCGATCACAAGCAGTGCGGCGGTCCAGGTGCGCGAAGTATCAGCCATTGCGGCGGGTTAGGCCAAAGCCGCCCGCCGTGCAATCAGGGCTTTGGTCGGCTGACCGCGCTTAGGCATCAACCGGTTGGCGAACGCGGCGGAATTGCATCACGCCATCATCAAGCGGAGCCTGCCGCATATCCTGGCGGTCCTTGCGGTAATCCTGATTGAGCCGCCAGGGCAGACTGGCCGCGTTGCGTGGCATCATGTCCTTGCCGCGCTGGATATAGCCAGACGAGAAATCAAAGATGTCGTCCTCTTCCGGCTCTTGCCCTGCGGGCATGACCGGGATCGCCGTCTGGGCCTGGATGGCGTCCATCTGCTGGATCAGCCGGGTCAGGTAATCGCCAATGATGTCGACCCGCAGCGTCCAGCTGGCGTTGAGATAGCCGAACACAGCCGCCAGGTTCGGCACGTTCGAGAACATGCAGTTGCGGTAGTAATAGCGCTTGGAGAAATCGACCGGGGCACCGTCCACCGCAATTGCAATCTTGCCGGCAACTGCCAGCTTGAGGCCGGTGGCGGTAACAATGATATCGGCGTCGATGTGCTGGCCTGACTTGAGCGTGATCCCGGTCTTATCGAACTTTTCGATATGGTCGGTCACGATGTTGGCCTTGCCGGCCTTGATCGCTTCAAAGAAATCGGCGTCCGGCACCAGGCACAGGCGCTGTTCCCACGGGTTGTAAGGCGGAGTGAAATCGGCCTTGTTGTAATGGTCTCCCAGGTGCTGCTTAAGCTGCTTTTCCAGGAACTCCTTCACCTTGTCAGGCGCTGTGCGTGCGCGCTTGAAGACCAGATCCTGGAAGAAGATGTTCTTGGCCCGGGTCAGCGCATAGGCGACCTTTTCCGGCAGGAACTTGCGCAGGGTATTGGCGAAGCGGTCCTTGGCCGGGCGGGTTGCCATCCAGGTCGGCGTGCGCTGCAGCATGGTGACATGCGCAGCGCCAGAGCTGGCCATGGCCGGAACGATCGTCACTGCGGTCGCGCCAGAACCGATGACGACAACCTTCTTGCCGGCATAGTCGAGGTTCTCTGGCCAGAACTGCGGATGGATCACCTGCCCCTTGAAGTCCTTGCGGCCAGGGAAGTTCGCATCATAGGGCTCGTCATAATCGTAATAGCCGGCGCCCAGGAACAGGAAGCGGGTCTGCAACAGGCCCTGTTTGCCGTCATTACCTTCAGTCACCACGCTCCAGAGTGCCGTCTCGCTGTTCCAATCAGCGCTGACCACTTTCTGGCCAAAGCGCATGTTGGGACGCAGGCCATGCTCGTCGCTGATGTCTTCCAGATATTCGAGGATCGACGGGCCATCCGCGATCGACTTTTCATGCTTCCACGGCGCGAAAGCGAAGCCGAGCGTATGCATATCGCTATCCGAACGAATGCCGGGATAGCGGAACAGGTCCCAGGTTCCGCCAAGCTGGTCGCGCCGGTCGAGAATCGCATAGCGCTTGCCAGGGCAGTCCTTAGTCAGGTGCACAGCCATACCAATGCCGGAAATGCCGGCGCCGACGATCAGAAAATCAAGCACTTCGGCAACGGGCGCAATCGCGTTCATCGACCTGGTCTCCCACCAGCAATTGACATGTTTGTCAGTATTAACCGCCCGCTTAACTGAAGCAAGGCGCGATTGCCAGCATCATGCGC
>CAZNFV010000050.1:0-3801 GCA_964572445.1 uncultured Novosphingobium sp.
GGCATGGGTGAGGATGACTTTGAAGGCTGGAAGGCCGTGACTGACAAGATCGGCCACAAGGTTCAGCTGGTCGGCGATGACCTGTTCGTGACCAACCCGAAGCGCCTGACCATGGGCATTGGCAAGGGCCTGGCCAATTCGCTGCTGGTGAAGGTCAACCAGATCGGCTCGCTGTCTGAAACGCTCGACGCGGTCAGCATTGCCCAGCGCAATGGCTACACCGCCGTCATGTCGCATCGCTCGGGTGAAACCGAAGATGCCACCATCGCCGATCTGGCGGTGGCTACCAACTGCGGCCAGATCAAGACTGGCTCGCTGGCTCGTTCAGACCGGCTCGCGAAGTACAACCAGCTTATCCGCATTGAGGAAGAGCTGGGCGATGCCGCGCGTTATGCCGGTGCCGCTGCTTTCGGACGCCTCGCGCGGTAACCTTGGCCTAAGGCCATTGCCAGCCTCTCTCCGGTCGTTTAACCGTTCGTTTAAATGACCGGAGGAGAGGGCCGGGTGACAGCGATACCGTCGCACCCAGATTCGATTACGCCTGACTGGCTGACTGAGCGCTTGCGCGCTGCGGGCTTGCTGGATCATGGCTGCGTCACCGCGCTGCGCTGGGAGCCGATTGGCACCGGGCAAGTGGGGGACAGCGTCCGATTCCACGTCACCTATGCCCCAGCCGGCGTTGGTCCAGCCACGGTCGCGGGCAAGTTCCCGGCGGCCGATGCCACCAGCCGGGGCACGGCGGCGGCGTTCGGGCTCTATGCCAAGGAAGTCGGCTTCTACCGCGAACTGCGCCGCCATCTTGGCGTCCGCGCCCCGCAGGTCATTGCCGCTGACATTGCGCCAGACGGGATCGAATTCATCCTGCTGTTCGAAGACCTCGGTCCAGCGCGGGGTGGCAACCAGATTGCCGGCTGCAACGCGGCGGACGCGCGGGCTGGCGTGATCCAGGCGGCGGCGATCCACGCGCCCAGCTGGGGCAATGCTCCCATCCTCGCCACCGAATGGCTGCAGGCCAAGCCTGAGGTCGCGGCGCAGGTTCAGGCGCTCTATCCCAATGCCCAGGCGATTTTCCGTGAACGCTATTCGGATAGCCTTGAGCCAGAATTCATGGCGATCTGTGAAGAACTGGCCGAGGCCGGTTCGCTGTGGTTCGGCCGGGATCAGGCCCCCAAATGCCTGATCCACGGCGATTTCCGGCTCGATAATATGCTGTTCGATATCAAGGGCGGGGCGGAACCCATTGCCGTGCTCGATTGGCAGACTGTGGCGCTGGGCAATGGTCTGACCGACATCGGCTATTTCCTGGGCACCGGCATCGGTGATGAACTGCGCCGCGCGCATGAAGCGGAATTGCTCGATCTCTACTGCGCTGAAATGACCGCGCGCGGTGTGCCGCTGACTCGCGACGCGATCTGGGATGATTACGTGATCGGTGCCCTCCATGGGGTTTCAACCGCCGTGTTCAGCGCCGCCTATGTTGAACGCACCGATCGCGGCGATGCCAATTTCCTTTCAATGGCCCGTGGCGGCTGCGCCCTGGCGCTGCAGCACGGCAGCCTTGCCAAGCTGCGCGGTGAGTGAAGCCATGCTCTTGCGCCAGGACTGTGCGGCAGATCAGAACAGTCCTTCGACAAGCTCAGGATGAGCGGGTTTGAGGCAATAAATTTGTTGGGAGTGTGAAATGGTTCTGACCAAGGGCGATGACTATCCGCTGCACCAGACGCCCGAACCGGTGGCCTATGCCGGGACGGACCGGAACTTCTACGACCGCTATTTCTTTAACGGCTACGCCCCCGATGGTTCGGGCTTTTTTGCTGTTGCGCTGGGTATCTACCCGCATTTGAATGTGGCCGACGCGCACTTCTCGGCGATCCGCGATGGCGTCCAGTATAATGTCCACGCCAGCCGCGAGCTTAACATGGAGCGTTCCGATCTGCAGGTCGGGCCAATCCGGATTGAGGTGATCGAACCGCTGCACAAGCTGCGGGTGGTGGTTGATGGCGAAGGGCTGAAGGCGGATCTGACCTTCACCGGCCGGGCCTTCCCGATTGAGGAGCCGCGCTTTACCCACCGCATCGGCCCGCGCACTTTCATGGACTACACCCGCATGACCCAAAACGGGCACTACACCGGGTGGATCGAAATCGATGGCGTGCGGCAGGAATGTGCAGCTGGCACCGCCGGAACCCGCGACCGCTCATGGGGTGTCCGCCCGGTCGGCGCGCGGGACGAACAGCCGCATGGCCACGGCGTGATTCCGGGCTTTTTCTGGCAGTGGACGCCGCTGAATTTCGCCGATCGCTCAGTCTTCTTCCACATTAACGCAGATGCCGGCGGGCACGCCTGGAACACCCGCGCCGTGATCGCGCCCGATGGCAGCGGCGCAGAGGGGCTTTATGAAACCCCGGCAGCGAAGCTGGCCTCACCGCTTGCTGCCGGCACGCGCTGGCCGACGGGCGGAACGATCACGGTCGAGACCCCCGATGGTCCGGACACCATCACCCTGGAGCCGCTTGGGCGGTTCCAGATGCGCGGGCTTGGCTACACCCATCCCAAGTGGGGCCACGGCCTGTATCACGGCAAACTGGCGGTTGAACGCGAAGACTTCGGGCTGGCGCAATGTGATCCAAAGGCGATGGACAATTACCATGTCCAGTTCGTCTCAAAGGTTCGGTCCGATCGCTATGGCGAAGGCATGGGCGTGTTCGAACAGCTCATCATTGGCCCTTACGCGCCGATGGGTTTGAAGGAATACATGGATGTCGGGTAAACTCGCCACCGCGGCAGTTGTCTTGGCCGGTCTTTTGGCCGGTGCGGCTTCGGGCTGGTACAGCTTGCAGCATGGAATGGTGCAGGGGGAGACCTATTCCGGTTGGAATGGCAGCAGGGTTACCGGCTCGGTCGATGCCGATCCCTGGACCCGGGCCCGGGTGGCCATTTCCGGACTGCTGGCGCTGAACAAAAGTCAGGCGATCTATTTCAGCCGCAATACCGATGACAGCGGCGAACGCCTGCGCGAGGATTGCCGTTACCGCGTCAGCGGCGGGGCAATGCCAGCGCGGTGGTGGTCGATCACGGTTTATGCCGCTGACAATTACCTGCCGCTCAATGCTGATGATGCGCTGTCATTCGATCAGACAGAGGCCCAGCCCGATGGACAAGCCGCGTGGAGCGGGATCATGGCGCCGTCCCGGCCAGAAGCCGGGGCATGGGCCTCAACCAGCAAGGCTGGCGCTTACGACATTACTCTGCGGCTCTATCAGCCAACCGCGCAGGCGCAGCAGGACTATGCTGTGATCCCGATGCCTAAAGTCACCAAGCTGGATTGCGGAGGCCAGGCATGAACCGGACAGTAAAATTGCTCGGCCTGTTCGTCGGCGCGGCTGTTTTCGGCCATGTCGGGCTGGTGTTGGCGGTGCCGAACGTGCTGATGGGCGTGGCGATGAGCCGGATGTCGGGCGATGGCGCAGCGATCAACCGCTTTGAATACGGCAGCCGCACCACGAAGGATTCGCGCCGCGTGGTGCGGCCTTCGCCCGATCTTGCCTATGCCAGCTGTGTCTATGATCTGTCGAAGGGGCCACTGTTGGTGACGGCAGCACCTTCGCCCAATCGGGGCTATGTCTCGCTGTCGGTCTTTGCCGCCAATACCGACAACATCGCCGCGCTTGATACCACGCATCATCCGGATGGCATCCGCTTCGTGCTGGCGCGCAAGGGACAGGCGGTTCCGGCCGGTGAGCGGGTGGTGGAATCGCCTTCGGATAAGGGCGTGATCCTCGACCGCCGTCTGGCACCGAC
>CAZNFV010000050.1:3901-13202 GCA_964572445.1 uncultured Novosphingobium sp.
TGGTGGAATCGCCTTCGGATAAGGGCGTGATCCTCGACCGCCGTCTGGCACCGACTGCAGAGCTGTTCGCGCAGGTCGATCAGGCCCGGCGAGCTGATCGCTGCGATCCCATCACCAGTTAGAGTCGTTTTTTCCAACACGGATCACATCGCAATGTGTGCGATGTGATTGGAATCCAACTTTGCGGTTCCGACCCGTTGTTCCGGCATTGCGCGATTGGTGCGCAATGCCGGCGGGTTTGGTGCGCAGTTTTGCGCGGGCTTGCTGGTCTTGTGTGACCTTCAGGCGCTTTTGTGCGCCCTTCAGGAAACGTGTGAAATTGGCCCCGTTAGGCCGCAGTTAGCGCCGCAATCTGCTCTGCAGACAGTTCCAGCCGCGCGCTTTCGATCAGCTCGGCCAATTGCTTAACACTGGTCGCGCTGGCAATCGGCGCCGGAATGCCGGGCTGGTTGCGCAGCCAGGCCAAAGCAATGGCGGGCAGCGATGCTCCGGTTTCGGCAGCAATCCCATCCATGACAGCCAGCATCGGCGCGCCAGAGGTGACCAGATCCTTCATCCGCCCGCCGCGAACGGATTGAGCCAGATCGTCGGCGTTGCGGTACTTGCCTGACAGGAAGCCACTCGCCAGGCCGAAGAAAGGCAGCATGGCGATATCGTTGCTGGTGCAGAGCTGTTGCAGATCGGCCGGATAGGCGGCGCGCGATACCAGGTTGTATTCGTTCTGGAGCGCGCGGAACGGCGCAAAGCCGCCGGACTTGGCGGCCTCCAGCGCGGCACCGAGGCGGGTCGCGTCAAAGTTTGAAGCGCCAATGGCCCGCACTTTGCCGCTGGCGACAGTCGCCGCAAAGCCCGAAGCGATTTCGTCGATCGGCAGCTCGGCATAGTCGCGGTGGGCGTAATAAAGATCGAGGTAGTCGGTCCGCAGCCGCTCCAGCGAACGATCGAGCGACTGGGCGATGCGCTCCGGAGCATAAAGTTCAGCCGCGCCCAACATCCCGGTCTTGGTGTGGATCCGCATTTCGGCGCGAACGCCGCTGCTTTCCAGCCATTCGCCCAGCACGGCCTCGCTCTCGCCGCCCTTGTGGCCAGGGACCCAGGCCGAATAGACATCGGCCGTGTCGATCATCCGGCCGCCCGCTTCGTAGAAGGCATCCAGCACGGCGAAGCTGGTGTCGCGATCCGCCGTCCAGCCAAACACGTTGCCGCCGAGGACTAGTGGAATGCCGGCAATGGCTGGGTTGGCGCTCATGCGAACTTCTCCCGCAGCGCGAGCAGGGCGATCGCTGCCTGTGCCGCTTCGCCGCCCTTGTCCTTCTGCGCCGGATCAGCCCGGACCTGCGCCTGAGCTTCGTTTTCGACCGTCAGGATGCCGTTGCCGATGGCTACGCCATCCATGGTCAGGGCCATGATCCCGCGAGCGGATTCGCCCGCGACGATTTCAAAGTGATAGGTTTCGCCGCGGATGACGACGCCGATGGCGACAAAGCCATCATACATCTGCGCCTGATCGGCCAGGGCGATGGCGCCGGGAATTTCCAGCGCGCCTGGCACGGTGATCACATCAGCCTGATGGCCCGCGGCCTTCAGCGCGGCCTTGGCCCCAGCGATCAACTGATCGTTGAGGTGGTCGTAAAGCGCGCTTCAACGATAAGAAATTTAGCCATTATTCGCCTGCCGTTCCTGTGATGGCCCGTTCCCCGACAATCGACAGGCCATAGCCATCGAGCCCGGCAAGGGTGTGATGCGTGTTGGTGAGGAGGACCATGTCATGCACGCCCAGTTCCGCCAGGATCTGCGCGCCCACGCCATAGTCGCGCAGCTGCTCAACTTCCGGGGCCCCGGCGCCTTTGCCTTGCTGGCGCAGCTCAATGAAGCGCGAGACCACGCCCGTCATGGGCTTGTTGATCAGCACCAGCACGCCGCTGCCTTCTTCCGCGATGATTTCCATCGAGCGCGACAGCAGGCCCGAACGTTCGTTGGTTTCGCCGAAAACATCGACGAACATGCTCATCGTGTGCATCCGCACCAGAGTGGGCTTGTCAGCAGCGATGTGGCCTTTGACCAAGGCAATCGTCTCGTCATCAGTGGCCTTGTTGAAGAAGGTATAGGCAGTCCATTCGCCGCCCCACTTGCTTTCAAAGCGCAGTTCTGCGCGCTTTTCGACCAGGTGATCGTGCTTGCGGCGATAGGCGATCAGGTCGCGGATCGTGCCCATCTTCAGCCCGTGCTTGCGAGCGAACGGGATCAGATCGTCCATCCGGGCCATGGTGCCGTCTTCGTTCATGATCTCGCAGATCACGCCCGAAGGATTGAGGCCGGCCAATCGCGAAATATCGACCGAGGCTTCGGTGTGGCCCGCCCGGACCAGTACGCCGCCATCGCGCGCGATCAGCGGGAAAACGTGACCCGGCGTGACAATATCCTGCCGGCCCTTGGCAGCGTCAATCGCCACGGCGACTGTGCGGGCGCGGTCACCGGCGGAGATCCCGGTGGTAACGCCTTCGCGGGCCTCGATTGAAACGGTGAACGCCGTCTCGTGGCGCGTCCCGTTGTTGCGGGCCATCAGTTCCAGGCCAAGCTGTTCGGTTCGGTCGCGGGTCAGGGTCAGGCAGATCAGGCCCCGGCCATGCATCGCCATGAAGTTGACGGCATCGGGTGTGGCCATCTGCGCGGGGATCACCAGATCGCCCTCATTCTCGCGGTCCTCGTCATCAACCAGGATGAACATCCGCCCGTTGCGGGCCTCTGCAATGATATCCTCAATCGGGACCAGCACCGGCTCGTCATCGCTATCCCACAGGAAGCGTTCCAGCTTGCCCAGAGTATCGGCAGTGGGGTTCCACTCCGCCTCGGTGCAGTCGCGCAGCGTGTTGGCATGGAGCCCCGCAGCGCGGGCCAGCCCGGCGCGAGACATGCCGCCGTCAGAGACGAGGCGGCGGACACGATCTATGAGATTTGCAGACATGCGAATCGGATATCACATTAGAATGTGATCCAACAGACCTAACTCACATTGCTATGTATTAGTCGCCCTTGAAGACCGGTTTGCGCTTTTCAAGGAAGGCGTTGACCGCTTCTTCGTGATCGCTGGTGGCATGGGCCACGGCCTGCATCGCTGCGGACATTTCCAGCACGGTCGCCAGATCAGATCGGCGCGCTTCCCACAGCAGACGTTTGGTCATGCGCACGGCGTGCGGCGGATTGGCGGCAATCTTGGCCGCCAGAGCGCGGGCCTCGGTCAGCAGATCGGCATCGGGCACCACGCGTGAGATGAGGCCGCAGCCGAGCGCTTCGGCGGCATCCAGCATATCACCGGTCAGCGACATTTCGGCGGCCTTGGCAAAGCCCACGACGCGTTGCAGCAGCCAGGCGCCGCCGTCCCCGGGGATGATCCCCAACTTCACAAAGCTCTCCGCAAACTTGGCGCTTTCCCCGGCGATGCGCAGATCGCACATGCAGGCCAGATCCAGCCCGGCACCGATGGCGGGGCCGTTGACCGCCGCGATCACCGGCACTTCTAGCGCAGCAAAGGCCAGAGGAATGCGCTGAATACCGCGCTTGTAATTGCCGCGGGTGCCCGCCGGAAGCCCGGCATTGAGCCCGCCGCCGCCCGGCTTCATCGCGTTGATATCTCCGCCGGAAGAGAACGCCTTGCCTGCACCAGTCAGGATCGCGACGCGGACCTTGGGATTGGCCTCCATCGCCGCCAGCGTATCGCAGAGTCCGTCCACCACGTGATCGCCAGAGATGGGATTGCGCATCTCGGGGCGGTTCAGGGTGATCGTGGCGATGCCGGCATCGTCAAGGTCGAACAGGACGGCGGGTTCCATCGGAGGCTCCTTTAAGCTTGTGCCAATGCCTTGCGGGCATCGCGGCGGTTTGTCCACCACACGATAATCAGTGCGACGCCAAGGGCGAGGGGGATCGCCTGCGTCTTGCCGCCGCCCAACTCGCGCACGGCCTCAAGGATCGGCAGATGGATGGCGAACACCGGGAACGAGATCGCGGCGGAGAGCCAGCCCAGCCAGGTCTGGCGCGTTATCGCTGAAGCGGCCGAGATGATCAGCGGGCAGAGCAGGATGACGAAGGTGACGTCAAACTGCCAGGTCTTCCAGCCAAGATACCAGCTGCCCATGATGGCAAGTGGCATCGCCAGCAGGACCACAAAGCCGGGCAGGGGGATGAGCACTTTCATCTGCCGCCAGCGCCACAGAGTGATGCCCAGGCAATAGGCAAAGAAAATCCTGGGCCCCGCGGCCCAGATGTGGCCCGGCCGCGCGCCGAGGTCGAGCGAGCCCCAGTTGATCGCCACCCAGATCACCAGGCCGCCCAGCGCCAGCGTGAGCGCGGCAAGCGCCCGGTCGGTTAGCCGGCGCAGGGCGAAGACGTGCGCCGCATTGGCGACCAGTTCGGCAAAAATGGTCCAGGCTGGAATGTTGAGCGCGAACAGCAGATTTGCGACGGGCCAGGGGAGCAGCGCAAAGTTGGCCAGCAGCGCGGGCAGGAATGGCCACCACTCGCCGCCGGACCGCGTCCAGAGGTAAGGGATGCCAATCAGCGATCCGATCGCCACCATGCCCCAGAAGCGCTGATAGCGAGCGATCATGAAGCGTCGCGGCATCAGCCCGGCGGCCAGTTTTGGCTCGGTGATCCGGGCCATCAAAAAGCCCGAGAGCATCAGAAAGAAATCGACCCCGAGATAGCCTTTGGAGAAGGCCCCAAGGCCGCCGAACACCGCATTGGCGTGCAGGCCCATCACCAACAGTGCGGCAATTCCCCGCAACGCATCCAATCCCGCCAAGCGCACCGGCGTGCTCACGCCCAGATCCGTTCGATAAACCAGAAGCTCGCGATCGCTCCGATCAGGTAGGTGCTGGCGATCACCGCCGGTCGCTGCACCTTCGGCGCAAACCGGGCAAGGGCGGCGAGTGCGCTGAGCGTTGCCGCGATGATCAGCAACTGGCCCGCTTCCACTCCAAGATTGAAGGTGAGCAGGGCAACCGGGACGTCAGTCTCAGGCAGCCCAATCTCGCGCAAAGCCCCGGCAAAGCCGAAGCCGTGGAGCAGGCCGAACAGGAAGGCGACGACCCAGGGGAGCCGCTCAGACAAGCGCGGCTTGCCCGGTTTTGCCTTCACGATCTCAACCGCCAGGAACACGATTGAAAGCGCGATGCTGGCCTCAATCGGGGCTTGCGGCAGGCCGAACAGGCCGAGCGTCGTTCCGGCCAGAGTGATCGAGTGCGCCAGCGTAAAAGCCGTCGCCGCTGCCACAACAGCCCGGCCGCGCTGCAGCAGCAGGACCAGTGCGATAACGAACAGCAGGTGATCGAAACCAGCCAGAATGTGTTCGACACCAATCACGAAATAGGTCCGCGCAACCTGCCAGCCATCAGGCACGGTGCTGACGGTATAACTGCTGTTGCCAGGAACGAGGCGTTCTGTCTGAACCGGGCGATCAAGCGGGGCGACGCGCAGCAAGGCGTCGGTCGATCCGGGCTCCATGCCCTTCAGGCCCACGGTCGCCCCGGCGAGCGACTTACGACACGTGACCTTGCCGGTGGCGACGACTGCCGGTCCGGACAGGCGCGGCGTATCGAGCTTGAGCTTGCAGAAATCAGGCAGGAGCGGTTCGGCGCGGGTCGCCAGCCCGCCAAGGAGCGGGGCCTTCCACACCAGCTTCCATTCGGCGGGAGTTTGCTGGGTCAACTCGATATAGCCGGGTCGTAGCTCGTCGGCATGGACCGGAACCGTGAATGCCATCAATAGCAAGGCCAGGACAAGGCGCAGCATCGTGGTTACCGGGGCCGCTTGATCACGACGTCATAGCCCTTGAGAAGGTCGTTCAGATTATTTTCCTCGGCCTTCTGGATGGCGGCACTGCGCCAGTCATTCTCCAGCCGCTGTCGGAGGCTTGCCAGTGTTGGCTTGGGCGATGGTGCGCGGCGCTCGATCTTGATCAGGTGCAGACCGAAGCCGGAAACAACCGGGCCGCTCCATCGACCAACCGGCGCCTTCTCCAAGCCCTCGGCAAAGTCATCCCCGAATTGGGTCGCGATATCCAGCAGAGGGCTATCGTCCAGTCGCTCGGGCAATGGAATCGCCGGACCGCGCAGCGTTGGCACCGCGCCCGGCTTCATCGCGGCCAATTGCGTTGCGGCTGCCGCGCGCAGGGCAGGGTTGTCATCGCCAAGATACACCTGCTCGAGCGTGTAGCGGGGCGGTGCAGCGTAACGGCCCGGGTCTTTATCGAGCACGGCTTGCAGATCAGCATCGCTGGGCTTGACCGCTTCGACTTCGGCACTCGCGATGGCCAGCATCTTATTACGCAGGCGCTTTTTGACCACGTCGTCGTCACGGTCGAGGCCCAGCCGCAAAGCCTCGCGATAGTAGGCCTCACCGCGCACGTAGTCGCGGATCATGCCGTCCAGATCTTCATCCGTCGGTGGCCGGCGGAAGGCTTGCACATAGCCGTTCACCAGCCCTGACACGACGGCCTCATCAACCACAATCCGGCGCTCGCCGGCATCCGGCTGGCGGCCGGACAGCGCAACAAAGATCAACGCCCCGGCGACCAGGAAATGCACCAAAGGTTCGCGCAGCATCGCTGCTGCGCGATCACGCCAGCCGGACATGTGGTTTCCTTACGACTTGGCCGGGTTGTACCAAATGGCCGAGGTATAGGCGCGTTCCTGCTGCTTCACCCGTACTTCAGGCGTCAGCTTCAGCTTGTAACGCACCGCATCATAGGCTGGCCAGCTGGGGGTCGGAATTTCCATCACGCGCAGGTAATAGAACGAGCGGACCGCTGGATCGAATTCCGGGTCGGTCCAGACCGTCGCCAGTGTAGGCGCTCCGATGGTGTTCTTGTAGGTTGCTGTAGCGAGATCGATGGTGTCGCCAACGACCGGCAGCTTGCCGCCCACCAGCTTGCGCTTGGCCGGATCACTCCAGACCACGTTGAAGACCTTTTCATGGCTCTTCCCGGCCTTATCGACCCAGCCCTTGACCACTTGGACGCGGTCAAGATTGGCGCCGATTGGATCCTTAAGCGCTGAAACGATGAAGCTGGGCGCACCCTTCTTCCCGCCGGAAAGTTCGCCGCCCATTGGCACGCCGCGCTTGTAGCCAGCCTGGACCCAGTTGCCCTTGAGGTCATCGGCCTTGAAGTCCCAGCCGGCGAAGAACCGCACAGTCATGCGCGGACCGGTGCTGGCGTAAACTTCTCGCCGCTCCATGGCATCGAAGATAGCGGCACGGGTATTGGCCTTGGCCCAGACGGCGGCATAGCCGCTGGCCAGATAATGCCAGCCGAACCGGCCCTTGCGGGTGCCCAGATTCTGGGGCTGCATTACCCGCTTGGGATTGGGTTCGTTGCCAGTGTGCTTGCCAAAGAACTGGTTGTCGTCCGCAGTGGACAGGCCTGTGTGGGTATCGGTCGAACCGATCACGCCGAACTTGTAAGGGTTCACGCCCATCTGGGCTTCGAGCATCAAGCCGCGCTTCAAGGCTTCGCGGACATATTCGCCAGCGTACATGTTCGGCGTTTTGGGCTGATTGCCCAGCAGGTTGTTCAATTCCCAACCAGAGACGCCAAATCCGGCGAATTCGTCATTGGGTGAAAGGAACGGATGGGCTTCGCTATCACCCTTGATCTGGGTGATTTCGACCACCGGTTCCAGCTTCGCCCGACGCTTGGCATAAGCGGCGGTCATCGGGCCGCCACCTGGCTGGGTCAGTTCGAACATCAGGCCATTGGACAGGTTTGAATTGTGCGGGATGGCCAATACCCGCCCGCCGGTCGCCTTTTCATAGGCTTCCATGTAATTCCAGATCTCGTCCGGGGTTGCCTTATAGGTCGGGTCGATTGGCGTAACGGTGCCAACCTTATCTGAGCCGTCGCGGAAGATCACGTTACGGTGCAGGTTATTGCCGCCCTGCATCAGGGTATATTCAAAGCCGTGGAAGGCCGTGAACTTGCCCGGCTCATTATACGATTCCACCGTCTTCATGTTGGACTTCCAGACCGACTTGGTCCGTTCGGCTGCATCTCCGGCGTTCAGCATGGCTTCGGGAAGGTCATTGCGGCCGCGGGCATCCAGCAGTTCCGCCATGGCGCGCTGAGAACCTGCGGGGCCTTCGTGCATCATGTCATACCAGCGCTTCATGCGCTCGTCGGTCAGCAGCATGCGCGGCGCATCGTAGAGCGCCTTGGTGGCGCCCAGGCCTTCAGCGTGATCAGTCACAACCAGGAAGTCGAGCGCGCGCGGCAGCTTGGCCTTAAGTCCGGTGGTTGAGGTAACTTCTTCACCGCGCGCAAAGCGCAATGCATCTTCCGGGGTCAGGCGCACACCAAAGCCGAAGGCATCGACGGAATTGGCGGTATGAACGTGGGTATCACCCCACAGCACCTTCTCCGGATATTCGGTTTCCTTGACGTCGACCGCGCCCTTGCCGATCACCTGCTTGATCTGATCACAGCCCGCGATCAGTCCGCTTGTCCCCAGCAGCAACGCTGCCAGCACCATTTTGCGCCGCATAAACCCCTCCGCAACAAATTCAGTTTTGCTTTGCAATGCACCATGCCACGTCAAACCGCAGCGTCAATCCCAGCTAACCGCAGTGCCCGCAGAAGCAGTGGAGAGCAGTAAGCAGTGAGCGGGGAATGCTCGATCATCAGCCGCCGGCCGCGCAGAGGGATCCAGTCAATTAGCTTGCCTTGAATGTCGGCTTGCCACCCGTGATGCTGATTGTGATGTAGCTGTTATCGCAGACGTTAAAACCAGTCCAGATGTTAGCGCTCTTGTCGTCGAACGTGGCGCGAACGTCGTATTTACAGCTGCTGCCCTTATCGAAATGCACCGTGGTCTTGCCACCTACTTTGATGTTGGGATCCTTCTTAATTTCACTATCAAAATTATTGGCCGCCCAGGTGCTGGTGCCGGTGGCTGCAACTTCCAGTTTGGTGATTACTTGTTTGGTATTGTTGACCAGCATGAAATCCCAGCCTTCGGCAAGGGCTGGAGTGGCTGTCAGCAATGCCCCGAATGCGATGAGACCCAGTTCTTTCATGATAGTCTTCCTAATAGTGGCGAGTAGAATTCTGCACTATAAGAGCCAACCAAGATAGTCTGAAGGGGCGCCGTAAAGCCTCAGCTTTGCAGAGTCAGTTTGACCTGTTTGTAAATCTTCGAGAACATGATCAATCAGTCGGATCTGACCAACGGGCCAATTAATCTGATGGAAAAAGGTGGTGGACGCACTTGGGCTCGAACCAAGGACCCGCTGATTAAGAGTCAGCTGC
>CAZNFV010000051.1:0-12745 GCA_964572445.1 uncultured Novosphingobium sp.
CCGAGTTTACTGGCCGCATCTGCCCCGCCCCGTGCGAGGCGAGCTGCACGCTGAACATCGTTGACCAGCCGGTCACGATCAAGTCGATCGAATGCGCGATTATCGACAAGGGCTGGGAAAACGGCTGGGTCCATCCGCAGGTCGCCGCCAAGCGGACCGGCAAGAGCATTGCCGTGGTCGGCTCGGGCCCGGCTGGCATGGCCGCTGCCCAGCAGCTGGCGCGCGCCGGCCATTCGGTCACCGTCTTCGAAAAGAACGACCGCGCGGGCGGGCTGCTCCGTTATGGCATCCCTGACTTCAAGATGGAAAAGCACCTGATCAATCGGCGGCTGGTCCAGATGGAAGGCGAAGGGGTGCAGTTCCGCACCTCGACCGAAGTGGGCGTCCATGTCTCGATCGAAAGTCTGAAGGAAAACTTCGACGCGATCGTCCTGTCAGGCGGTTCGGAAGCCCCGCGCCGGCTTGAAATTCCGGGCGCAGAATTGCCGGGCGTGCGGCTGGCGATGGAATTTCTGACCCAGCAGAACAAGCGCGTCGCTGGCGACGATGAACTGCGCGCTGCCCCGCGCGGCACGCTGAGCGCGACCGGCAAGCACGTGATTGTGATCGGTGGCGGCGATACCGGATCGGACTGCGTCGGCACCTCTAACCGTCAGGGCGCGGCTTCGGTCACCCAGCTGGAAATCATGCCCAAGCCGCCGGAGAAGGAAGACAAGGCGCTGACCTGGCCCGATTGGCCGCTCAAGCTGCGCACCTCTTCCAGCCATGAAGAAGGCGTGGCGCGTGACTGGTCGGTCCTGACCAAGCGCGTGGTTGGCGAAAATGATGTCACCGGCCTCGAATGCGTCAAAGTCGAATGGGTCGATGGACGGATGCAGGAAGTGGCCGGCAGCGAATTCGTGCTGAAGGCTGATCTGATCCTGCTGGCGATGGGCTTTGTCGGCCCGCGCAAGCAGGGTCTGCTCGATCAGGCCGGGGTCGAACTCGATGCGCGCGGCAATGTTGCAGCGAATGTGATCGACTATCGCACCAGCGATCCGCAGATCTTTGCCTGCGGCGATATGCGCCGCGGCCAGAGCCTGGTCGTCTGGGCCATCCGCGAAGGCCGCCAGGCCGCCCGCGCGGTTGATGAGGCACTGATGGGGGTCAGCGAGCTGCCGCGCTAAGGCAGCTCGCTCTTTCCAAGGTTGCGGTCCCGGCCTAACGCGCCGTCATGCAGATCGCTTTCCTCGCTTGCCCGACCACGCTGCCCGGTTCACCCACCCGGCGGACCGATGCCTTTGAGCATGACCTCTACCTTGATGCCGTGCGCGCCGGACTGGGCGATCGCGGCACAGTAGTGGATATCGATTGGCGCGCACCGCTGGCTGAGCTGGCGCAATTTGATGCCGCCATCCTCGGCACGCCGTGGGACTATACCGAGGCCAAGGACGAGTTCCTCGCCAAGCTGGCCGCACTGGAGCAAGCCGGCGTGACCGTGTGCAATCCGGTGGCGGTCGTGCGCTGGAACTCCGACAAACTGTACCTGCGCGAGCTGGGCGAACTGGGAGCGGCGACGATCCCGACGCTGTGGCCGGACCGGGCCGGACCAGCGGACGTTCTGGCCGCCTTTGACCATTTTCAGACCGACCGGGTGGTGGTGAAGCGCCGGGTGGGCGCGGGCGCTGTCGGGCAGGACAGCTTCAGCCGCGACAATCCGCCGCCAGCCGACTGGGCAATGGATCAGCCGGCGATGATCCAGCCCTTCCTCCCCGCGATCCAGGCCGAGGGTGAGCTGAGCTTCATTTTCGTCGACGGCGCGCTCAGCCATGCCCTGCTCAAGCGGGCGACCGGCGGCGATTACCGGATCCAGTCACTCTATGGCGGCACCGAAACGCCGCTTGACCCGGCCCCGGCCGACCGCGCCGCAGCTGAAGCAATCATGGCCCTGTTGCCGTTCGACCAACCACCGCTCTATGCCCGGATCGATATGGTTCGGCTGGCCGACGGGCAGCTCGCGGTGATCGAGGCCGAATTGATCGAGCCTTACCTCTATCCGGAGCAGGGACCGAACCTGGGGCCGCTGCTGGCGGAAGGAATGCGGCGGCGGCTGAGCTAAGATCCGTCGCTCAATGTAACCGCCTGCCATCAAGACCGCTCGTCCTGAGCCTGTCTAAGGACCGCCCTTGGTCTTCGTGCCGCATGTGTAAAGGGTTCAAGAAAAGCAGCCCTTCGACAAGCTCAGGGCACGCGGGCTTGGATGGGGCGCTTTGGTCCAAAGCACTCGCCAGCCCTTATTTTCCTACTTCAACGCCGCTTGCTACCCTGCTTCGGCTCTTTCTCATGGTTCATGCAGCACGCGACGCAGTTTTTTTTCGTACCGATGCACAGATTGTCCAGAATATCCCGAAAAACGCCGGATATCTGCGACTCATGGCCTGTTGGGATAAGCGGACAGAGTGTAAACTATGTAAACTTTTCCGGACCGCTTTCCGGCCCGAGCAAGCGCTAAAGCGCCCAGTCCACTGCCCCTCGGCCCTTGGCTTCCAGAAATGTATTGGCCTGGCTAAAGTGGCGGCACCCCAGGAAGCCCCGGTGCGCGGATAGTGGGCTGGGATGCGGGGCGGTCAGCACCAGATGGTGGCCGTCGGTCAGTCCGGGGACAGTCTGCGCCTTGCGCTGGGCATGGGCACCCCAGAGCAGGAACACGCAAGGGTCCGCCTTGGCGGCAACGGCGGCGATCACCGCATCGGTCAGCTCTTCCCAGCCCTGCCCCTGATGGGCTGCGGGCTGGCCATCCTCGACCGTCAAGGCCGCGTTGAGCAGCAGCACGCCCTGCCGCGCCCAATTGGTCAGGTTGCCGTGGCGCGGGATCGGCAAGCCAAGGTCACTCGCCTGTTCCTTGTAGATGTTGGCCAGGCTGGGCGGAACCTTCACCCCGTCCTGCACTGAGAACGACAGACCGTGGGCCTGGCCCGGCCCGTGATAGGGGTCTTGCCCCAGGATCACCACTTTGACGGCCTCCAGCGGGGTCAACTCCAGCGCGGTAAAGCGCGCGCCAGGCGGCGGATAGATCTGTTTTCCTGCGGCCTCTTCAGCCGTCAGAAAATCTGCCAGCTGCTGCGTTTTGGGACTGGCCAGCACCTGCGCCAGCACGGCGCTCCACGATTCCGGTACACTCTCGCCGCTGACCATCGCCGGGTTGCTCCTAAAGCGGGCTTTCATCCCCGCTATAATCGGCCTAAGCACCATGCCCTATGGCTGTCCACCTCCACGAAGAAGACCTGCCCGCAGGCGTGCTCGCCCCCGGCCCGATCGCAATTGATACTGAGACCATGGGCCTCATCACCCCGCGTGACCGGCTCTGCGTTGTCCAGTTGTCTGATGGCAAGGGCGATGAGCATCTGGTGCGATTTTCGCCCGGGACCGACTATGCCGCGCCCAACCTGAAAGCGGTGCTGGCCGATCCGGAACGGGTCAAACTGTTCCACTTTGCCCGGTTCGATCTGGCCGCGATCGAGCACTATCTGGGCGTGACCGCCACGCCGGTGTTCTGCACCAAGATCGCCAGCAAGCTGGTGCGGACCTATACGGACCGTCACGGCCTGAAAGACCTGGTCCGCGAACTGCTGGGCAAGGAACTGTCCAAGCAGCAGCAGTCGAGCGACTGGGGTGGTCCGGTGCTGAGCGACGCGCAGCTGGAATATGCCGCGTCGGACGTGCGCTATCTCCATGCCATGCATGCCATCCTGGTTGAACGGCTGGAGCGTGAGGGGCGCACCGCGCTGGCGCAGGCCTGCTTCGATTTCCTGCCGCACCGCGCGCGGCTCGATCTGGCCGGCTGGCCCGACAAGGATATCTTCAGCCACGAGTCATGAGCCGCAGCGCAGGACCAGCAACATGACGGAAGCAGCCGACCGGATCCGCGACCAACGCCGCCAATGGGCGGCGCCGGGTGGTTCGCACGACCGGCTGATTCGGGTTCTGGCGCGCTGGCTGCCGGGCGCGGTCGGGGTGGTGGCAGCGGCAATGCTGCTCGGCCCACTATTCCCGCGCGGCGAGATCAGCTTCCTGCTCGATCGTAACAAGGTGGCAACCACCACCGAACGGCTGCGCGTGGCCAATGCCATGTATCGGGGCGAGGATGACGAGGGCCGCCCCTTCACCGTTACCGCGGCCAGCGCCGTGCAGGTCTCCGCCGCCAATCCCGTGGTGCGGATGGAAGGACTGGTCGCCCGGATCCTGATGTCCAACGGCCCGGCCGAACTTTCCGCCCAGGGCGGTAGTTACGATTATGATCGCGAGGCCGTCGATGTTGCGGGGCCGGTTACCTTCACTGCGGCTGATGGCTATCGCATGACCACGGGTCATGTTGCTATCGACCTGAAAGGCCAGCGAGTTCTGGGGAACGGCGGGGTTAGCGGTGCCATTCCGGCTGGCACTTTTGCCGCAGACCGATTAGTAGCGGACCTCGACGCGCGCACGATAGCGCTCGAAGGCAATGCCCGGCTGGTGATGACCCCCGGCAAATTGAGGATGCCATGATGGCCGAAGCTTCGCTGACCCGCATTGCACTTCGCTCGCTGCTGGGCGGCTTTGCGCTCGGCGCGATCGGCCTGCTCGCGATTGGTCAGTCCGATGCCCAGGCGCTCGGCGGACACGACAGCAATGCGCCGGTCAGCTATGCGGCGGATCGGATCGAATTGCAGGACCGCCAAGACCGCGTGGTGCTGGCCGGCAACGTCAAGATCAACCAGGGCGGCCTGCAGCTTTCGGCGGACCGCACGACTGTGGCCTTTACTGATCGGGGTAGCCTGCAGATCCAGCGGATCGATGCGACCGGCGGGGTATCGGTCAATCGTGGCAATGAAAGCGCACGCGGCGACGCGGCGATTTACGATTTCAACCGCCGGGTTATCACCCTGGCGGGCAACGTGGCGCTGCAACGGGGCGGCGACACGCTAAACGGGGGGCGTCTGGTGATCGATCTCAACAGCGGAATTTCCAGTGTCGATGGCCGCGGTTCCGCCCAGACGGGCGGCCGGGTCAGCGGCAGTTTTGCCGTCCCCAAGCGCAACTGATCCCGTCTTTCAGGAACGGCGATGGGTCCGCCTTCCCTGCTCGTCATCGGGCTGAATTATACACCTGAGCCGGTTGGCATCGGGCCCTATACGGCTGGCCTGTGCCAGGCGCTGGTCCAGTCAGGCCACCAGGTCACCGCCATCGTCGGCAAACCCTATTATCCGCAGTGGCGAGCGGACCCGGCCTATGCCGGGGGCTGGCTTGAGGTTGAGGAACAGGGCGTCAGGCTGGTCCGCTGCCCACATTACGTACCGCAGGACCCGAGCGGCATCAGGCGGTTTGCCCATCTGATCAGCTTTGCCATCACAGCCATGATCCCCGCCGTAAGGATCGCACTGCGTGATCGGCCGCAGGTGGTGTTCTGCGTTGCCCCGGCGCTGCTCAGCGTGATTACCGCAATCCTGGCCGCCTGGCTGTGTGGTGCCCGGCTGTGGATCCATATCCAGGACTTTGAGGTCGAGACCGCCTTTGCCACGGGCTTGATGCGCGAGAACAGTCTGCATGGCCGGTTGGCGCTGTGGGTTGAAAGCTGGTTGCTGCGGCAGGGCGACCGGGTTTCGACGATCAGCCCGCAGATGGTGGCGAAGCTGGCGGACAAAGGCCTGGCCCATGAGCGGCGGTTTGAGCTTCGCAACTGGGCCGATGCACGCTTTACCAGTGACCCGGTCAAAGCCATGGAGCGGCGCCAGGAATGGAGTCTGACCGGCAAAGTTGTGGCGCTCTATTCTGGGAATATCGCCCGCAAGCAGGGGATCGAAATCCTCATCGAGGCGGCCCGGCTACTGCAGCACCGACCAGATATTGCCTTCGTGATCTGCGGGGAAGGCCCCAACCGTGCAGCGCTGGCCGAGCAGGCAGAGGGCCTTGAAAATGTGCAGTTGCATGACTTGCAGCCGGCCGAGCGAATGGGTGCCATGCTCACGATGGCGGACCTCCACCTCTTGCCGCAGATCGCAGGGGCTGCCGATCTGGTGCTTCCTTCCAAGCTGACCAACATGCTCGCCTCAGGCAAACCAGTGGTTGCGACCACCCAGCCGGGGACCGGGCTCTACGCCGAAGTCGACGGTTGCGGTGTCTGTGTTCCGCCGGGAGACGCCCAGGCTCTTGCAGACGCCATTGTCGCGCTGGCCGACGACGCACCGCGTCGCAGGGATCTGGGTAGGGCAGCGGCCACGCGAGCGACCGAGCGCTGGCAGCAGCAGGCGATCCTGGCCCGGACCATCAAGGAGCTGCAGGCGCTGGTTCGCTAGTCTGAGCCGCGTCGGCGGTAGCAACGGCGGCCGGTGCGTCCGGAGCTGGGGGAGCGGGAGCCTGGCTGGGCTCTACCGCCGAACCGGGATCGAGCGGCGCAGCATCCGTTGCTGGCTCATCAAACTCCGCAGCCTTGTCGTCCAACGGCGCGCTTTGTGCAGTCGTCGGCAGCTTCGGACGGGGAGGGGTTTGAGCTTTGACTGGCGGCTTGGGCACCTCTTGCTCCTCGCCGCCGTAATCGGAAGCATAGGCAGCGGCCAGGGCACCAATGCCGATCGCCCACATCAGCGCGAAGCGCCAGTCGCGGAACAGCCGTCCCATGTCAGTGTTCCTTGGCCCAGGGGGAGTGGTGCGCCTGCACCGGCTGCGAAGTTGCCGGTGCCGGATCTTCGGGAGCAGGAATTGAGCAATAGGTGGTCGCCAGAATGCCAAGTGACCAGGTCACCGCTTTCCAGCGGCTTTGAAAAACGGTCGTGATCCGCGTTCCGAACATGGCGCTGTCAATAGCAGGCCACTGTTAACGAAGACTTCCCTCAGGCCTCAACCCCCGCTTCGCGCTGGAGTTCATACAGCAGATCAAGCGCTTCTCGCGGGCTGAGCGCGTCGACATCAAGGCCCTTCAAGCGATCACGCAGGCTATCAACCAGATCGGCCCGCGCTTCCGCTGCGGCGGCGAACAGCGGCAAGTCACCCAGTCCGGCCGCCAGACCGCCGGTCTCGGCCCGCCCCTTCTCCAGCCGTTCCAGCACGGCCTTGGCGCGCGATACCACCGGGGCAGGAACCCCGGCCAGCTTGGCCACTGCCAGGCCGTAGGACCGATCAGCCGGGCCTTCTGCCAGTTCATGCAACAGGACCAGATCGCCCTTCCATTCGCGGGCACGGACATGGTGGAGTGACAGCGCCTCGCAGCTTTCGGCAAGCCGGGCGAGCTCGTGATAGTGGGTGGCGAAGAGGCAGCGGCAGCGGTTTACGCCGTGGACCGCCTCGACCACCGCCCAAGCCAAGGCAAGCCCGTCGTAAGTCGATGTGCCGCGGCCAACCTCGTCGAGGATCACGAAGCTGCGTTCGGTCGCCTGAGCCAGGATTGCTGCAGTCTCGACCATCTCAACCATGAAGGTCGAACGTCCCCGCGCCAGATTGTCCGAAGCGCCAACCCGGCTGAACAACCGATCGACCAGACCGATCCGCGCGGCTTGCGCCGGGACGAAACAACCCGCCTGGGCCAGCAACACGATCAGCGCATTCTGGCGCAGGAAGGTGGACTTACCGCCCATGTTGGGTCCGCCGACCAGCCAGAGTCGGTCTTGCGGCAACAGGTGGCAATCATTAGCCACGAACCGCTCACCCTTGGCCGCGAGCGCGGCTTCCACCACAGGGTGACGCCCTCCGGTAATCTCCAGGCAAGCGTCCGCCACCACTTCGGGCCGGGTCCAGCCGCCTTCTGCAGCCCGCTCGGCCAGCGCCGTGGCGACATCGATCCGGGCGAGCGCGGCGGCCGTGGTGGCAATGGCCTGGCAACTGGATACAGCCATGGCGATCAGTTCTTCGAAATGCGCCTCCTCAGCTGCAAGCGCGCGGCCACCGGCTTCGGCGATGCGGCTGGCTTCTTCATGCAGGGCGACTGCGTTGAAGCGCACCGCGCCGGCCATGGTCTGGCGGTGGGTGAAGCCGCTGTCAGGCGCCATCAAGGCATCGGCGCGGCCAGCAGGCACTTCGATGAAATAGCCCAGCACGCCGTTGTGGCGAACCTTTAGTGCGGCGATGCCAGTCTGATCGCGGTACTTGGCCTCAAGCACCGCAATCGCACGGCGGGCGTCGCCCGAGATACGCCGCAGTTCATCCAGCGCGTGGTCATAGCCTTCGGCGATGTAGCCGCCCTGCCCCCGCTCGGTCGGCGGGCTGGCGACTAGCGCGCGGTTAAACAGATCGACCAGCGCACCATGTCCGGCGAGCGAAGGGAGCAAGACATCAAGGAGCGCGGGCCGGTCCTGACGATGCTGCAGGTGATCGTGGATGCGCCGGGCCTCAACCAAGCCATCGCGCAGCTGACCTAGATCGCGCGGGCTGCCCCGCCCGGCAACGATCCGCCCCAGGGCCCGGCCGATATCGGGTGCGGCCCGCAAAACGGCGCGCAGGTCACCGCGCAGCAGGGCATCATCGTGCAGCCATTGCACCAGATCTAGCCGCGCGCCGATCAGCGCCGGATCGGTCAGCGGAGCGGCAAGGTCTTCCGCCAATTGCCGTGCCCCGGCGCCCGTGACGCAGCGGTCGAGCGTCTCGATCAGACTGCCTTTCCGCCCCCCCTGGCTGGAGACAAGGATTTCCAGGCTGGCCCGGGTCGCCTCGTCCATCGCCAGATGGGCTGACTGGCCCAGTACCACCGGGGGCAGCAACAGCGGCAGCCGGCCGCGCCCGACATGGTCGAGGTACGCAATCAAGCCGCCCGCCGCCGCCAGCATTGCCCGGCTGAACTGCCCAAACCCATCAAGCGTGGCGACACCGTGGGCGGACTTCAGGCGGGCTTCGCCGCCATCGCTGGAAAAGGTGCTGACCGGGCGCGGGATGCCTTCCGGCGGACAGGCTTCCCAGCCGTCGGGCGCAACCAGCTCACTAATTCCCAGTCGCGCCAGCGCCGCACCGAGCCGGTCCGGCGGGCATTCCTCCAGCTCCATTCGTCCGGTGGAGATATCGCAGGCAGCAATGCCGCAAGTCCCGCGGACCTCACAGACCGCCGCCAGCACATTGGCGCGGCGCGGTTCCAGCAGCGCTTCCTCGGTCAGGGTTCCAGCGGTAACAAAGCGCACGATATCACGCGCAACCAGTGTTTTGGATCCGCCACGCCGTTTTGCTTCCTCGGGCGTCTCGACCTGTTCGGCAATTGCCACCCGGCAGCCACCCTTGATCAGCCGGGCCAGGTAACCTTCGGCCGCATGGACTGGCACCCCGCACATCGGAATCGGCACACCCATGTGCTCGCCACGGCTGGTCAGGGCGATATCAAGGATCTGCGCGGCCTGCTTGGCATCATCAAAGAACAGTTCAAAGAAATCGCCCATGCGGTAGAACAGCAGGCAATCCGCGGCCTCGGCTTTCAGCGCAAGGTACTGCGCCATCATCGGGGTTGTGGCTCCGCTCATCCCGATCCGGTTAGCGGCTCGCGCATGATTCGCCCACGCCTGGACAGCCAGCTTTCCCCTATCCCGTCACGGCGAGTTCCGTTAGGGCAGCATCGATAATGGAGGTACCGGTGTCCGACGAAACGAACCCGCGGGATGAGAACAGCAGAATAAGCTTCACCGAGCGCGAAGCCCTGTTTTATCACAAGACGATCCGCCCCGGTAAGATCGAGATCATCGCCAGCAAGCCCATGGCGACCCAACGCGACCTGAGCCTGGCCTATTCGCCGGGCGTCGCCGTGCCGGTCCAGGCCATCGCGGACAATCCGGCCGATGCCTATGAATATACTGCCAAGGGCAACCTGGTGGCAGTGATCTCCAACGGCACTGCAATCCTGGGCATGGGCAATCTGGGCGCGCTCGCCTCCAAGCCGGTGATGGAAGGCAAGGCCGTGCTGTTCAAGCGCTTTGCCGATGTCGATTCGATCGATATCGAGCTGAACAGCGAAGACCCCGATGCGATCATCGAAGCTGTCGCGATGATGGAGCCCACCTTTGGCGGGATCAATCTGGAAGACATCAAGGCCCCCGAATGTTTCGTGATCGAGCAGGCCCTGCGCGAGCGGATGAAAATCCCGGTCATGCACGATGATCAGCACGGCACCGCGATCATTGCCGCCGCCGGCTTGCTGAATGCCTGCTACCTGACCGGGCGTGAGTTCAAGGACGTGAAGGTTGTGGTCAATGGTGCCGGCGCCTCAGCGCTCGCCTGTACCGCCCTGATCAAATCAATGGGCGTGCGTCATAATAACGTCACGGTCTGCGATCGTTCGGGCGTGATCTATCGCGGCCGCGAGGGCGGGATGGACCAATGGAAGAGCGCGCATGCGATCGATACTGCTGCACGCGATCTGGAAGAGGCGCTGGTCGGCGCTGACATTTTCCTGGGCCTGTCTGCGGCGGGCGCGCTGAAGCCGGAATACGTTGCCAAGATGGCGCCCAAGCCGATCATTTTCGCCATGGCTAACCCTGATCCCGAAATCCGGCCCGAAGATGCCAAGGCCGTACGCCCCGATGCGATCATCGCCACCGGCCGTTCGGACTATCCGAACCAGGTCAACAATGTGCTGGGCTTCCCGTTCATCTTCCGCGGCGCCCTGGATGTGCGGGCAACTGCGATCAACGAAGAAATGAAGATCGCCGCCGCCAGGGCCATTGCTGAGCTGGCGCGCGAACAGGTGCCCGAAGAAGTGGCTGCCGCCTACGGGCAGAAGTACCAATTCGGACCGGAATATATCATTCCGGCCCCGTTCGATCCGCGGCTGATGGAAGTGGTTTCCTCGGCCGTTGCCAAGGCGGCGATGGATACCGGCGTAGCGCAGAAGCCGATCGAGGATTTTGACGCCTATCGCCACAGCCTCAAAGCGCGGCTCAACCCGACAACTTCGGTGCTGACCCAGGTGTATGAGGCGGTGAAGGCCAATCCAAAGCGGGTGATCTTTGCCGAGGGTGAGGACGAGATCGTGCTCCGGGCCGCGATCCAGTATCGCGACTTCGGCTATGGTGAGCCGGTGCTCGTTGGGCGGACTGAACAGGTCAAAGCCAAGCTGGTCGAACTGGGGGTCGAAAATCCTGACAGCTATCAGATCGAGAATTCGGCGGTCAGCGACTATGTCCCGGCCATGGTCGAGCTGCTTTACGACAAGCTGAATCGTCGCGGCTTCCTGGAACGCGACGTGCGGCGCATGGTCAATCAGGACCGCAATGTCTTTGCCTCGCTGTTGCTGAAGCTGGGCGTGGGCGATGCGATGGTAACCGGCCGAACCCGGACCTTTGCCCAGACGATGCGCGAAGTCCGGCAGGTGCTGGAACCACAGGAAGGGCGCCTGCCCTTCGGCATCCACCTGATGATCGGCAAGAACTATACGGTGTTCCTGTCTGACACGACGGTCAACGAACGGCCGAGCGCCGAGGATCTGGCGGTCATCGCCAAGGAGACCGCTGCCGTGGCCCGCCGTTTGGGTCATGAACCGCGCGTGGCGTTCCTGTCCTATTCAACTTTCGGCAATCCGCCTGGACGCTGGCTGGAATCGATCCGCGGCGCTGTCGCGATCCTTGATGCCGAAAACCCCGGCTTCGAATATGAGGGCGAAGTTGCTCCCGACGCCGCGCTCAACCCGACGGTGATGAAGAACTATCCCTTCAGCCGTCTGACGGCGCCGGCCAATGTGCTGGTCATGCCCGGGCTGCAATCGGCCAATATCTCGGCCAAGTTGCTGCGCGAGCTGGCCGGCAACGCCACGATCGGACCGATGTTGATCGGGATGGAAAAGCCGGTGCAGATCATCCCGATGACAGCGATCGCCCCGGATGTGTTGACACTGGCGGTGCTGGCTGCGGCAGGCGTGGCGGGCTGATCGGCGTCAGCCGCGCCGGGGATGGTCCACTCACCCCCAGGCGCGGTAGACCCCGTAGCTGCTGGTCAGGGTCAAGACGACCCCGACCATGACCAACATCGCCTTGGGCGGGAAATGCTTGGCCGCCCATGCACCCAGCGGCGCAGCGGCAACCCCGCCAATCAGCAGGCCCAACGTCGCCCCGGCCACGTCGGCAAAGCCCAGGTGCCAAATGAAGGTGGCGCTGATCGTCAGCGTCAGGAAGAACTCAACCGTATTGACCGTGCCGACCACCTTGCGCGGGTCAGCGCCCTGGATCAGCAGGTTCGATGTGACTACTGGCCCCCAGCCGCCACCACCCGCGGCGTCCAGAAATCCTCCCACCAATCCCAGCGGCGCGACCAAACCAGCTTCGCGCAGCTTCGGTGGATAGAACAGCCCACGCCACAATAGATAAATGCCGATCGCGGCGAGGTAGGTCAGCACAAACGGCTTCACCACTTCGGCATCCAGCGAGGTCAGGACGTAAGCGCCCGCAACCCCGCCGACCATGCCTGGGATCAACAGGCGGAAGAACAACGCCTTATCGACATTCCCGTGCAGCAGATGGCTGATGCCGGATGTGGCCGTGGTGAAGCATTCGACAATGTGAACCCGCTGCGATGCCAGCGCCGGGGGAATGCCCAGCACCCCAACCAGCAGCGTATTTGAGATTACCCCAAACGCCATGCCAAGCGCGCCATCGACCAACTGCGCGGCAAAGCCGACACCAATGAACGGCAGCAGATAGATGAGATCAAAACTGCTTAGATCCATGACCGACTCCAGTGCGGGCTTTTGTCGATCAAATAGCTAGAGTTACGCAAGCGCATGCGCCACAAAGTTTTTCACTGCCGCGCTGAAGCGAAATTATCCTGCGGT
>CAZNFV010000052.1:0-12596 GCA_964572445.1 uncultured Novosphingobium sp.
AGGTACTGGATCCCCGGGTGGGCCAGTTCAAGGCGCATCAGGCCCGAGACGGCACCGCCGAGGATCCCCGCGAAGATCGCGAAGATCAGGTACAGCGTCCCGATATCCTTGTGGTTGGTCGACATGAACCAGCGGGCGAAAAACGCCGGCTTGTGTTCATGATCGTGATGGGCCGCATCGTCGTGGGCCTGGAAGTGTTCGGCGGTGGTAGCCATGATGGAACCCTTGTCCTTCTAAATCTGGCTTAAGCGGCCGGAGCCGGCGCAGCGGCCGGAGCGGCAGCAGGCACAGCGGCAGCAGCCGGGGCAGCGACGGGTGCAGCAGCCGGAGCAGCGGCGGCGGGTGCTTCTGGCAGCCCGTCAACCTTGCCGCCCGACTGGGTCATTACCCAAGCGTTATACTGGGGCCGCGGCAGAGCCTCGACCACAATCGGCATATAGCCATGGCGGGCACCGCACAGTTCGGAACACTGGCCGTAATAGACGCCCGGCTCCTTGATGAAGAGCACCTTCTCATTGATCCGGCCCGGAACTGCGTCGAGCTTCGACCACAGCGAAGGAACCGCAAACGAGTGGATCACGTCAGCCGCAGTCACCTGCAGGCGGATCGGTTCGCCAGCCGGAACAACCATGCGGAAGTCAGCCGCCAGGTGATCCGGCTCGCCACGCTTCTTGGCTTCTTCGATCGGCAGCATGTTCGAGATAACCTCAAACCCGCCGTTGTCTGGGTAGGTGTAGGTCCAGAACCACTGGTTGCCCGTGGCTTTGATCGTCACGGCATTGGCCGGGGCCGGCTTGTACTGCTTGGCGATCAGGGTGACCGAAGGCACGGCGATCGCAACCAGGATCAGGATCGGCAAACCGGTCCAGATCACTTCGAGCACAGTGTTGTGGCTGGTCTTCGAAGCAACCGGGTTGGCGCGCTTGTTAAAGCGGGCAACCACCCAGAGCAGCAGGCCGAGCACGAACAGCGAGATCACAGTGATGATCGGCATCAGGAAGGCATCATGCATCCAGCGCGCATATTCACCGGTCGGCGAGTACTGGTCCTGCAGGTGGATCGCACCAGCAACCGGCATACCCTTACCAGGTGTCGGTGCCATCGGGGTGTAGCCACCTGGCGCAATCTGGAAGCGCGGATCGTTGGGATCAATCTTCGGCGCTTCCGGTGCAGGAACCGCAACGACGGCAGCTGCCGGCGCTGGGGTAACCGCAGCAGGTGCGGCCGCCGCCGGTGCAGCAGCGGCTGAAGCTTCAGCAGCAGGCGCAGCAGCAGCGGCAGGAGCCGCCAGCGCAGCTTGCGGCAGCGCCGCAAGTGCCAGGGAAAGGCCGATTGCCTTGATCGCGTGTCCCGCCAAGCGGGCTGTTCGAGCCAATATCATCGTAGCGGTACTTTCGCTTTCCTTTGCCGGCAAGACCGGGACTTAAGCCCCTTTCCCGCCCCCGTGGGATACAGATTTGTTGGGGCCTATACGCGCGCTTGCGGGGCACCTCAAGCGCCTCTAGGGGATATTTTTAAACACCCCCGCGGCCAACACGGCACTTGGGCTATCACCGCGATGGCGGCACCAGGCAAAGGACAGTATTTTTCATGCAGGATGAAGACGTTCTGGCAGAATTCCGGGCCAGCAAGGCCTTGCTCGAAGGGCATTTCCTGCTCTCTTCGGGGCGCCACAGCGCGCATTACCTGCAGTGCGCGCGCGTCCTGATGGACCCGGCCCGCGCTGCACGGCTGGCCATTGCCCTGACTCAACGAATCCCGCGCGAACTGCGCAAGGACATCGTCAAGGTCGTTTCACCAGCGATGGGCGGCGTCATAATCGGTCATGAAATGGGCCGGGCGCTGGAGGTTGAGGCGATCTTTGTCGAACGTCCGACCGGAACCTTTGAAGTGCGCCGCGGCTTCACCATCGAACCGGGCGAAAAGGTCTTGCTGGTTGAAGATGTGGTAACCACGGGCCTGTCCAGCCGCGAAGCCATGGATTGCGTGCGTGCAGCCGGCGGCGAAGTGATTGCCGCCGCAGCGTTGGTCGACCGCTCTGCTGGGTCGGTCGATCTGGGCGTGCCATTTTTCCCGTTAATTGCCATCAACTTCCCGACACATGCGCCGGATGAACTGCCGCCTGAACTGGCAGCCACGCCGGTGACCAAGCCGGGGAGCCGCGCAAAGCCGTGATAGTGCATCGCCAGCGCCTGGGAGTGAACCTCGATCACGTTGCGACACTCCGCAACGCGCGCGGTGGCGATCATCCCGATCCGGTCCGCGCAGCGCAGATCGTGGCAGCTTGCGGCGGCGACGGGATCACCATTCACCTGCGCGAAGACCGCCGCCACATCCGCGATGAGGATCTGGCCCGCATTCACGGGGCGACCGGCCTGCCCCTTAACCTCGAAATGGCCGCGACGGACGAAATGCTGGAAATCGCGCTGCGCCACAAACCGCATGCCGCCTGCATTGTCCCGGAACGGCGCGAGGAACGCACGACCGAGGGCGGGCTCGACGCCGCCGGCCAGCACAACCGCCTGGTCCCGATTGTCAGCCGCCTGCGCGATGCCGGCATTCGCGTCAGCTTGTTTGTCGGTCCGGATGAGCGCCAGATTGCGGCGGCGATCCAGCTGGGGGTGCCGGTGGTTGAATTGCACACCGGGGATTATGCCCATGCCGAAGGCGATGCCCGCGCGACCGAGCTGAGGAAGCTGGCCGACATGGCCGCTCTGGCAGCGAAGAATGGCATTGAGCCCCACGCCGGACACGGCCTGACTTACGATAACGTCCAGCCGATCGCCGCGATCCCGCAGATCGCAGAGCTCAACATCGGGCACTACCTGATCGGCGAGGCCATCTTCTGCGGCCTTGAGCCAGCCGTGGTGCGGATGCGCGAATTGATGGATGCGGCGCGGTGATCATCGCCATCGGCTCTGACCTCTGCAATATTGAGCGGATCCAGAATTCGCTCAACCGCTTTGGCGAGAAGTTCGAGCGCCGCGTGTTCACCGAGATTGAGCAAAACAAAGCCGCGAGCCGACCCTTCACCAAGGCCGGAACCCTGGCCAAGCGCTTTGCCGCCAAGGAAGCCTTTTCCAAGGCGGTTGGCACCGGGTTCAAGCGCGGCGTGTTCATGAAGGACATCGGCGTGGTCAATGCCCGCTCCGGTGCGCCGACCCTGGCGCTGACCGGCGGTGCCGCCGAACGGCTGGCCGCGATCACCCCGCCCGGACACGACGCCGTGGTTCATCTAACCCTGACCGACGACCATCCCTGGGCCCAGGCCTTTGTGATTATCGAGGCTTGCCCCAAATGACGGTACCCATGACTGAAAACAACACGCCTGGTCCCGAAGCACCTGCAGCGCCTGAGAAGGTGAATTGGCTGGCCGAGATCAAAAGTCTTTCGCTGATGCTGCTGGCCGTGCTGGCCTTCCACAGCTTCGTCGCCAAGCCGTTCTTCATCCCTTCGATCTCGATGATGCCGAACCTGCTGGTCGGAGACCGCCTGGTCGTTTCAAAGTTCCCCTATGGCTTCAACTGGTCTTCGGTCAGCTTCCACCTGCTGCCCCGCGGCACCTGGCGGCTGCTGGGCGGCACGCCGGAATACGGTGACATTGTGATCGTGGTCCCCGCCAACCGCGAGGAAGACCTGATCAAGCGCGTGATCGCCCGCCCGGGCGACCGGATCGCGGTGCGCGATGGGATCGTCATCCTAAACGGCAAGCCCGTCCCGCGGTCAGTCGAACCTTCGATCCAATTGCCCGAAGATCCGGAACTGACCTGTGATGGCAGCTCTTGTTACACCTATTTCCAGAACTACCGGGTGCGGCTGCCTTCGGGTCGGCTGGTCTATGAAATTCCGGCCTTCCGTGAAACGCTGCCGAATGGCGCCAGCTATATCGTGATCGACCACATGCAGCAGAGCCTGGACAACATGGATGAGATCACTGTGCCCGCAGGCCATGTCTTCCTGATGGGCGACAACCGCGATCATTCGGCCGATAGCCGCGCCGCGCTGTGGGAGAATGGCCTGGGCGGGCCGGTGCCGCTTTACGACATTGGCGGCCGGGCCGAATTCACCACCTTCAGCCTGAACGGCAGCGAAAGCTGGAACCCGCTCAGCTGGTGGGGAGCCTTGCGTGGTGATCGGGCCTGGCGCAGCCTGCGCCCGGTGCACGTGCCGCAAGGCAAGTAACAGCGGAGCCGATCTGCCATGAGCGAACCAGCCAGCGAAACCTCGGCCCGGCCGCGCCGCGCCCGCAAGAATGCGGTGCGGGCCGATACAGCCGTTGGCCCGACCGACATTGCCGATCCGCTGCTGCGGCACGAGGCCAAGCGCGCGTTTGTCTGGATTGGCATGGTCGGGCTGGCTGCGCTCACCGTGGTCCTGGCCCAGCCGCTCCTGGTGATCTTCGGGGGAATGGTCTTTGCGGCAATGATTGACGGCGGCGCACGGTTGCTGGGGCGGGTGCTGCCAGTCCACCGGGCGATCCGGGTGACGTTAGTCCTGCTGTTCGCCGTTGCCTTCCTGACCTGGACTGCCATGTTCGCCGGTAGCCAGATCGCCGCTCAGGCGTCAGAACTGCCAGCCATTGTCCAGGCCCAGACGCTTAAGGCTGCGGCCTGGCTCGAAACGCATGGCTTCCGGATCAACACTACCAATGTGCAAAGCCTGATCGAACAGGCGATTGGCGGAGTACGGCAAGTCACTTCGGCAGTCGGCGGGGTGATCGGCGGATTGACAACCGCCTTCCTGATCGTCGTCATGGGCATCTATTTCGCCGCCGAGCCGCAGCTTTACCGGCGTGGTTTTGCGTGGATTCTCCCACGTGCAGAGCGCGATTCCTTTGATGTCACCGCGGCGCAGATGGGCAGGACTTTGCGCATGCTGATGTTCGGCCGTCTGGTTGGGATGGCCGTAGAAGGGGTCGGCACCTGGATCATGCTCGCGCTCTATGGCGTGCCGATGGCCGGATTGCTTGGGCTGCTCACCGGCCTGCTCGCCTTCCTGCCGAATATCGGCGCGCCAATTTCGGGCCTGCTGATGGTCCTCGTCGGCTTCTCGGGCGGCTGGGAGATGGGGCTTTATTGCATCTTCGTCTATGTCGTGGTGCAGACGGTGGACGGTAACATCATCGTGCCGATGATCGCCAAGAAGACTGCTGACCTGGCCCCAGCCCTGGTGCTGGGAGCCCAGCTGATCATGGGCGCGCTGTTTGGGATTATCGGCCTGATGCTGGCGGACCCGCTGGTCGCCATGCTCAAGGTTGTGCTGGAGCGCCAGTCTGAGCGCAACGACCGGTCCGAAGCGGCCGCCAAGGGATAATCGATGGCCCGTAAGTTTCTTTACCTGATTGCCGCGCTGATCATTCTGTTCATGGCCGGACGGCTGGCGCTGTCATTTTACCCTGAGCAACTGACCCGGGCGGCCTTTACGCCGAGCGGGGCCTTCATGGCTCAGGCCGCAGCGCCGACCAGTGCCTATGCCGATCCACAGCGATGGATTGCCCGGCCAGACCTGACGAAGCCTGGTCCGGCGCAGTGGCAACCGGCAGGCGTGCAGCAGCCCGCCAAAACAGTCAGCGTCCCCGTCTTCTTCGTCCATCCAACCAGTTATATGAAGCGCGCCAACTGGAACGCGCCGCTGGATGACGCGGACGCCAACCGCATCGCCGGGCTGATGGTCCAGGCTGCAGCAACGCCATTCAACCTTTCGAACCAGCTGTGGATCCCGCGTTACCGGCAGGCCACTTTCGGCGCCTTTGTCACCGACAAGCCCGAAGCACAGCAGGCGTTGGACCTGGCCTATGGCGATGTCTCAGCGGCGTTTGATCAGTTCATTGCCAGCATCCCGCCGGGCAGCCCGTTCGTGATCGCCGGGCACAGCCAAGGCGGCTATCACCTTAAGCGGCTGCTGGCGGACAAGGTGAAAGGCACGCCACTGGCGGCTCGCCTGGTCGCAGCTTATCCCATCGGTTGGTTGGTCGATCAGACTTTCGATTTGCCGGCCATGGGCTTCCCGGCCTGCACTGCACCGGATCAGACCGGCTGTGTCGTTTCGTGGCTTAGCTTTACCGATGATGGCGAAGCCGGAATGATGATCGCCGCCTATCAGCGCTTCGCCGGAAAGCGCCCTGCCGGTGGCGGAGCCGCGCACTATCTCTGCACCAATCCGTTGACCGGGGTGGCAGGCGGATCGGCCCCGGCCAGCGCCAATCTGGGCGCCATGGTCCCCGATGCCAAACTTCAGCACGGCGTGATCAAGCCCGCGCTGGTGGGCGCACGCTGCGATGCCCAGGGTATCCTGCGCATCGGTTCCGGACCCGAGATGGGCCCCTTCATCCTGCCCGGCGGCAATTACCACGTTTACGACGTGCCGCTGTACTGGACCAATCTGCGCGCGGACTTCGTTCGCCGGGCTGCGGCGTGGCAGTCGCGCTGATCACCACCCTCGCCACCGATTTGCGGGCGGAGCTGCCGGGTGGCGGAGCCTTGCTGGGGCTGGACCTTGGCACCCAGACCATCGGCACGGCCTTTTGCGATGCTGGCTGGCGCTTTGCCTCGCCCGGTAAGACGCTGAAGCGCGGCAAATTCGGCGCTGACAAGCTGGCGCTCGCCGCTTTGGTGGCTGAACGTGGGATCAAGGGTCTGGTGATCGGCCTGCCGCTTAACATGGATGGCAGCGAAGGTCCGCGCAGCCAGTCAAGCCGGGCCTATGCCCGCAACGCCGCCGAAGCGCTGGGCCTGCCCGTACTGCTGTGGGACGAGCGCTGGTCCACCGTCAGCGCGACCAGCGCCCTGATCGCCCAGGACATGAGCCGGGCCAAGCGGGCTGACCGCATCGATGCGGCGGCGGCAGCGGTGATCCTGCAGGCGGCGATTGATGCGCTGACGGGGGGCATGGGCTAACCGGTCAGTTCGGCTCTGCGGGCCACAGCTTCCATCGCGACGAGCCTGCTTCCGGCACCCTCTGCAGCGCGCCATACCCGATCTCGTTCAGCCGGCGCGCTGGCGACCGAAGCCAGCGCATCCCAGCAGGCCAGCCGCATCCGATCGCTTGGATGGTGATAGGCAAAACGTTCGGCCAGGTCCCTGGCTTCGGCCCCGCCCAGCCCGACCGCAATTCGCATGAAAGCTTCACTTGGTCCGCCAGAAACAATTGCGCCGATCCGCCGCTGGTCAAGATCGAAGCGATACTGATCGAGCCAGCCCTGCGCCCCGGTTGTGTGCATGATGTTCAGCGAAACGGACAGGGCATCGGCGGGATGCTGGGCGTGCACATCCCGGTGGGCGCGGTAAAGCATCAGCTTGCCCTCCTCCAACCGGGATCGCTCGACGAAGCGCAGGCTGGGCACTGCCTCACCCGAGTGGCCGATCACCGCGCCATAATCGTATTCGTAGTAATCGCTCCAGTAGCCTGGGCCAAAGTAGCCCAGCGTCAGGAAGCTGAAGTTGTGATCATGCGGCAAGCCATAGACAAACGAGGTTCCGCCTGACGCACGCAACATATGCTCGCTGGTTGAGGGCCAGATATTGGCGCGGATGAAGAAATTGCCGTTGGGCGGCGCCAGCATCACCACCTGCGGGCCATAGGAATTGTCTAGCACATCCTCACGGTGTCGCTGGGCCAGTTCGGCGACCAGCACGTCGCCCAGGAACTGTTTGTCATTGCCCAGCCGCCGCAGCCAGCGCGCAGCATTGTCGAGCCGCGCCGGATCTTCGAAATCAACGGCCATGGCGGACAATCCGTCGCAGGTTTCCGCCAGGCTGGCAGTGGCGGGATCAACCAGATCAATCACGCAGGGCATACCGGCACCTCGGCAAGCTGGGGATAGGTTTCAAGCAACTGGGCGCGCAGCGCGCCAGCCGCAGCGGCCAGTGGGTCATCGCTGCGCCGGGCAATGGCTGACATGGCAGAAAAGCCGGTTCCGCTATCGATACCCAGACATTCGCGCAGCGCCTGCCAGCGCAGGAATGGCGTCCCGGCTTCCTCAGCCATGGCGGCCAGCAATGGGGCCGCATCGCTGCGCCCCATCCGCCCGAGCAGGGCTATTGCCAATTCCAGCCGGCTGTCGCGCGGGCTGCCGGCGGCCTGATGAAGCAGCCGCCCATCATCAAGCGCATATTCGCAGCTCGGCTCATTGACACCGTCCTGTCGCTGCAACTTGAGCAAGACCACTACCCCGGACACCCGGGTGTAGATATCGGCTGCTTCGCGCCCGCGCAGGTGAACAATCGAACCGGGGTGCAGCGTGGCGCTAAGGCGCTCCAACTGGACACCATCCGGGCGGCGCCCGGTAATCCGCACGCGCTCAACTTCGGCGCTGCCCGCAAGGATATGTTTCCAGGTTTCGTTCGAAGCGAAAGCAACCGATTTCGCCGCCGAGCCCAGCGCCAGACCAGCCCCATCGACAGCCTGCAAGGCCAGGGTGGCACCATGGCAGCGCGCCAGCACAAGGGTTGCCAGGGTCCTTCCGCACTGATGGCGCAGCGGCACCTGCCCCAGCGGCTCGGCCGCGAGTTCGTCCAGCAGCCAGCCAGATACCCAGCTAACAAGATTGCCAGCGGCTGGCTCACCCGCGGTGAACAGCGCGTTCAGGGCAGGCAGCTCTGCAAGCGGAATGCCGCTAGCAAGGCGAAGCAGTTCCGCCTCCACTTGCGCCCCGGCCCCAGATTGGCGCCAAGCAGTGGACTGGGCGACGAGCCGCCCCTGGATGAGGCGCTGCGGGGTATCGTCCTCCCGCAGCGCCAGCAGTTCATCTCGGACAAGCATCCGAACGTACCCCGATCAGATCAGGACAACGTCATAGATGAAGGTCATGATCATGATGATCGTATCATCCGATTGGAGCCCCTGCGCAGGACTGGACAGGCTGCCGAAAACGCCGGTCAGCATATCGAGGTCGGGCAGCGCGGAAACGTCGATCTTGGGTAGGTTCATCCTACTTCCCCTGGGCTTGACGCAAGACGGACTTGTCCTGCCCAGCAAATCTGGATCAAGGACGAACCCGAAATGAAATTAAAAGATTGTAATCGGCCCGCCGCGTCAGCAGAGAACTGCCGATGACCCAGTCCCCGCCCAGCATCGTGCCACCCGGCACGGAGTTTGACCCTTCGCTTGCCTCGCGCATGATGACGCGGCACGGCCACGGCGGCTGGCTGGGGATCAATTATCACGATCATGGGCCGGACTGGGTTGAGCTGGCCCTGCCCTGGCGCGAAGAACTGGTCGGGATCGATGGCCAGGGCGTCCTCGCTTCGGGCCCGATCATCAGCCTGATGGACAACGCCACTTCGATGAGCGTCTGGACGCTGAACAAGAAGTTCGTGCCCCATGCAACGCTGGACCTGCGGGTCGATTACATGCGCGCAGCCAAGCCCGGCCAGACCGTGATCGGGCGCGGTGAATGCTACAAGTTGACCCGCACCATCTCGTTTATCCGGGGCATCGCCCATGATGGCGATCCGGCTGATCCGGTCGCGCACGTTATCGGCACCTTCATGGCAACGCATGGATCTTACCTGTGAGCGGCCTGATCCTGCCGCCCTATGCTCAGGCTTTGGGCATTGAGATCGACCACGACGAATCCGGTGAGCCGGTGCTCAAGGTCGACTATTCCAACCGCGTGGCCGGGCGGCCCGGCTTTCTTCACGGTGGGGCGATGTCTGGCCTGATGGAAATGGCCGCCTTTGCCGCGCTGCAGGCCGAGCTGGCCCGCCGCGGCGAAACGATGCGGCTAAAGCCGGTCAACATCCAGGTCGAATTCATGCGCGGCGGAACCGAACAGGTGACCTATGCCAAGGGCACCGTCACCCGCGCTGGCCGCCGCGTGGCGCTGGTCAATGCCGAAGCCTGGCAAGACGATCGGGTCAAGCCGATCGCCCTGGCGCAAATCAAGGTGCTGCTGATCCCAGCCGAATGACCACAGTCAGGCCAGGTTCTTCACGCGCTGCCGCCCCAACTGCCATTTCGACCTGCGCGGCATCGGCGCGAGCGCGATTCCGGATTGCGGCTGGCACCCCGGCTTCATAAGCGACCAGGTCCGCACTGCCGAGCCAGCGGGCTTCGCGCAGCGTCAGGTCATCGGGATCGGCTGAGCGTAGCGTGATCTCAAAAATGCCGCCCCGGCTGCCGGCCGCGCCGTCCAGCCATGCCGCAACATCCGGGTTATCCGCCAAAGGATCCAGCACACCGCCGGCTGCCAGCGCGGTATCCATCACCCGCCGCCGCTCCCTGCCATCGGGCCAGCGGGCCTTCATGGCTGTGCGGGCGGCATTCAGCCCTTCTGCCAGTGCCCCCAGCGAAGCCGGCAGCAAGCCTTCCAGCCGCAGCCGCAGCGCTTTGGCCAGCCCCGCCGAGACACCGCCGGTTGAAACCGCGACCAGCACTGGGCCACGCTCAAGCAGGCTGGGGGTGGTGAAGTCGCACAATTCGGGCCGATCGACCACGTTGACCAACAGGCCCCGCGCCTTCAGCTCGGCCGCCGCTGCTTCGGGTTCATCCAGCGCGACAAACGCCAGCCGGGCATGCTGATTATCAGCATCCACCACCACGGCGCCGGCCCGTTGCAGCAAGCGGACCTTCGCCTCGGACGCCTCGCCCTCTCCCAGCACAATCACCGGCTGGCCGGCCAATCGATGGAACAAGGGCAGGCTATGCAGCATCAATCAAGCCAGGCCGGAACCCGCTCCGCCGCAGAGATCGCTTCGGGCACGATCCGGTCTGCCACGACCGCGAACTGGTCACCATCAACCATCACTTCGGCAATGAAACCGCGGCTGTTGTAAGACGAAGCCATGGTCGCGCCATAGGCCCCAGCGGTACGGAACACGCCCAGATCGCCAGCCACCAGCGCATCGATATCGCGGTCCATGGCGAAGGTATCGCCCGTTTCGCAGATTGGGCCGACGATATGCGCGGTCATCCGCTGCCCCGTGGGCTTCACCGCTTCGAAATCGTGCCAGGCACCGTACATCGCCGGGCGTGCCAGGTCATTCATCGCCGCGTCGACGATGACGAACGGCGTGTTGTTCGAACTGCGCTTCACCCGGATCGTGCGGGTCAGCAGGACGCCAGCATTGCCCACGATCACGCGGCCCGGTTCGAACATCAGCGTAACGTCCCAGCCGCCGCAAACGCGGGCGACCATCGCGCCATATTCAGCCGGGGCAGGAAAGACCTCACCCGCTTTGTAAGGTACGCCCAGTCCGCCGCCCAGATCGGCGTGGGTGACAGTCTGGCCATTGGCCCGCAGTTCCGCGATCAGCGCGCCGACCTTGATAAAGGCCTCTTCCAACGGCTGGAGATGCTGCAACTGGCTGCCAATGTGGACCGCCACGCCGCGCATATCGAGGCCGGGCAGCTCAGCCAGCCGGGCATAGATCCCTGCGGCCCGGTCAATCGGCACACCGAACTTGTTTTCGGCCTTGCCGGTCGAGATCTTCTCATGCGTGCGGGCATCGACATCGGGATTGACGCGCAGCGCGCAGGCGGCGCGCTGGCCGCGAGCGGCAGCGATCGCCGCCAGCTCAACGCCCTCTTCTTCGCTCTCGATATTGAATTGCCCAATCCCGGCCTCCAGGCCCTGGATCATCTCCCGCTCAAGCTTACCAACGCCCGAGAAGACGATGTCCCGGCCCGGCATCCCGGCGGCCAGCGCACGGGCCAGTTCGCCGCCCGAAACGACATCGGCGCCAAAGCCTTCGCGCTGCATCACCCGCAGCACGGCCAGGTTTGGGTTGGCCTTGATCGCGAAAGCCACGTGCTTCTTCGGCAGCGCGCTGATCGCCTCATTGAACACACGGGCATGGCGTTCGAGCGTGGCGCGCGAATAGACGTAAACGGGCGTGCCGACTTCCTCGGCGATGCGGCTCAGCGGAACGCCCTCGGCGTAAAGCTCGCCGTTGATAATCTGAAAGTGGTCCATGGCTTGTTACTCGTCGGAAGGGGGCAGGTCGAACGGATCGTCAGTGCGTTCTTCCGATTTTTTGCGCAGCTCAACGCTGCGTTCAGGGGCGGCCTGTGGCGCCATCCGGATCAGGGCCTCGGCTTTTGGGCGGCCCTCACGGCCATAGGGCGGCGGAGGCAGATCCTGGCCCGCCTTCGGTTTCAGCTCTGCACGCTGTCCACAGGCACCAAGCGCCGCCAGCAGGACAATGGGAAGGAACAGGCCGCGCATCCGCTTACTCCAGCCCCAGCGCAACACGCGCTTCAGCTACACGCTGCTTTACCTGTTCGGGCGCGGTTCCGCCATAGCTGGCGCGCGAGGCGACCGACGCATCGACCGACAGGGCCGCAAATACCCGCTCATCAATCCGTGCATCAATCGCCTGAAGATCGGCCAGCGGCAGGGTATCAAGCGCCACGCCACGGCTCTCCGCCAGCTTCACCGCGGCACCGGTGATGTGATGGGCCTCTCGGAACGGGATATTCGCCTGACGCACCAGCCAGTCGGCCAGATCAGTCGCCGTGGCATAGCCCAGCTCGGCCGCAGCGCGCATCCGTTCGGTGCGGAAGGTGGTGCCGGCTACCATGCCTTCCATCGCCGCCAGAGACAGGGTCAGCAGGCTGGCCGCTTCGAACACGGGCGGCTTGTCGTCCTGCATGTC
>CAZNFV010000053.1:0-5333 GCA_964572445.1 uncultured Novosphingobium sp.
AATGTCGTCGATTTCAACCTGAATGTCGAAGAGGCTACCCATCAGCCACGCATCTTCCAGGACACCGGCAGGACGCTGCGCGTAGAGCCCAACTTCAATCCTGACACAGTCCGCATCCTGGGTGCGATGGGCCATAAGGTCACTTCTGATGAGACGATGGGCAGCGCTCAGTCGATCATGATCGAGAACGGTTACTTCCTGGGCGCCGCCGATCCGCGACGTCCGGGCGCCCTCGCGATTCCGCCGGAACGGACCCAGCCGCGATAGCGACACAGCTAGGCTAGCGGGCGATTGAACGCGCCCGGCGCGGAGACTGATTGAAGGTTTGGCTGTACCAACGGCTAAATGCGCCAATCGAATTGTAGCCCAGCATCTCTGCAATATCGGTAATCCGCATTCGGGGATTGGCGAGGTATTGGGTTGCCAGCTGCATCCGCGCTGCGTTTAGCAGGTTGCTAAAGCTGGCTCCGTCAGCATCGAGCATTCGCTGCAAAGTTCGCACGGTCACGCCCATCGATGCGGCGCAGTTCTGGATTGAGGCCCTGCCAGCTGGCATTAACAGCCGGATCAGTTGATCAACGTCCTGGGTGGTTGTCCGTTCGCTTGGGCTCATCACGGTATCAAGCAATTGCCGGGCGTGGTGGGCCAGTTGATCGTCGGCGCGCTGGTTGGGGCGGTCCAGGTCAGTCTGGCGCAGCACAATGCCGTTCAGTTCACTGTCAAACTGTACGGGGCTGCGGAATAAGCGGGTAAATATGGGCAATTCAGCGGGCGCCGGACCCCCGTGGGAAAAGCAGACCAGGCGCGGTGCCCAGTCTTCGCCCAGCACTTCGGTGCACAGCCGCATCAGCACGCCCAGCGCAAGGTCGGACGATTGTCGCGACGGCTCGGGCCGGCGCAGGGCAAAGTCTTCCCGCAGGATCGTATCCCCGCCAAGATCCTCAACGTGGAGCACGAGGGTCGAATTGATCCGGGCACGGAATTCCTTAAGCGCGACCAATGCGTGGCGTAGCGTTGGCTGGTGCGCGATCAGCAGGCTGGTTGCGCCCAGGTTGGCCAGCGCCCGCCCTTCCGCCATCCGCAGGCCCAGCGTTGAGCATCCACTTTGCGCCGCGCTGCTCTCCAGCAAGCGGATCGCCGCCCGCGCCGGGATCAACTGTTCGGGATTGACCAGCAAATCGGCCGAAAGACCCTGTGCTTTCAGCAACGGCCGCGGATCGACCGACAATCCCGCCATCGTTTCGAAATAGCCTGTTAGCGCCGCGACCCGGACCAATTCTGCCATGCCAACCTCACCCGGCGCAAATGGCGCCAATTGGCAAAACAATGTCACGAAATGTGAAAACTGCAAGGCAAGACTGACTTAGGTTGAGTGCAATTAGCTTGGGAGAGCAAAGATCGTGGCAAAGGCTGTACGTTTCCATCAGGCCGGTGGCCCCGAAGTTCTCGTGGTTGAGGATGTTGAAGTCGGCGCTCCGGGTCCGGGCGAAGTCCGCATCCAGCATGCCGCTGTGGGCTGCAACTTTGCCGACACCTATTTCCGGTCAGGCTATTATCCGGTCCAGCCGCCCTGTGGCATCGGGGTTGAAGGCGCGGGAACGATTGTCGCAATCGGCGAAGGCGTAACGAACGTCGCAGTGGGTGACCGCGTCAGCTATAACGGTGGCCCGCTGGGTGCCTATTCCACCGAGCGCGTCATGCCCGCAGCCCCGCTGTTCAAGCTGCCCGACGGCATTTCTTTCGAAACTGCTGCCGCTTCAACCATGCGCGGCCTGTCCGCCACCTATTGGCTGATGAAGACCGATCCTCGGCTCAAGGCCGGCGACACCATCCTGCTCCACGCTGCGGCTGGCGGCGTTGGCTTGCTTGCCGTGCAGGTGGCAAAGTTGCTGGGCCTGCGGGTGATCGGCACGGTCTCAAGCGAGGAAAAGGCCGCCAAGGCCCGCTCATTCGGCTGTGACGAGATCATCTTCTATCGCCGTGAGGATGTACCGGCCCGGGTCAAGGAACTGACCGGCGGCGAGGGCGTCCAGACAGTGTTCGACTCGGTCGGCAAGGATACGTTTGAAGGCTCGCTCAAGTCGCTGCGGCGGCGCGGGGTACTCGTCGGCTGCGGCACGGCTTCCGGCCCGTTCCCGCCGATTGATGCCTTCCAGACCATGCTCCAAGGTTCGGTCTATTTCATTCGTCCGGCCTTCATGGACTTCTTCGCTGACCCGGCCGAGCGGGCGGAAATGGCGAAGTTCTGGTTCGATCATCTCTCGGCCGGCCGGATCAAGGTGGAAATCGGCAAGAAGTATACGCTCGATCAGTGCGTCCAGGCGCACCGCGACATCGAGGCCGGCCAGACTATCGGCTCTTCGGTGTTCGTGCTGTGAAGGTCGAGCAGCTCACCCAGCACATTGGCGCTGAACTGGTCGGCGTCAACCTGGCTGAAGCGGCTCGGAATGACGACCTGTTCGGAGAAATCCGGGCAGCACTGCTTCAGCACAAGGTGCTGTTCCTGCGCGATCAGGACATCAGCCGCTCCGATCATGTCGCTTTTGCCGAACGCTTCGGCAGTCTTGAAGACCATCCGGTGGCTGGCAGCGATCCGGAAAATCCCGGCCTGGTCCAGATCTACAAGGATGCGAACTCGCCGCCGGATTATTATGAGAACGCCTGGCATTCCGATGCGACCTGGCGGGAATTGCCGCCGATGGGCGCCGTGCTGCGCTGCGTGGCCTGTCCGCCGGTGGGCGGTGACACGATGTGGGCCAACATGGAGCGGGCCTATGAAGACCTGGCCGACCACATCAAGGAAACCATTGCCCCACTGAAGGCGCGCCATTCGATCGAGGCGAGCTTTGGCGCGCGGATGCCGGAAGAAAAGCGGCTGGCGCTGAAAGCCCAGTACCCCGATGCCGAGCATCCGGTAGTCCGCACCCATCCCGAAACTGGCGCAAAAGCCCTGTTCGTCTGCGGCTTCACCACCCACTTCACCAATTTCCACACCGCCGCGAACGTCCGCTATGGGCAGGACTATGCGCCGGGCGGGGCCAACCTGCTGCACTATCTGATCGGCCGAGCGCAGATCCCTGAATACCAGGTGCGGTGGCGCTGGCAGCCAGGATCCGTGGCGATCTGGGATAACCGTTGCACCCAGCACTATGCCGTAACTGACTATGACCCCTGCGTCCGCCAGATGGAACGCGCAGGCATCATTGGCGACCGTCCATTTTAAGGCCTTGGCCCTTCTAGAACAGGAGAGAGATCATGCAATTCTTCGACGAAAGCCTGCTTCCGGAATATCAGGATCCGCTCGTAATTCAGGTTGCGCCTTACGCGCCCAGCTTCATGCCGCAGGATAGCGATGACATTCCGGTCAGCTATGCCGAGCAGGTCCAGAAGGCCGTTGATTGCTATAACGCCGGCGCAACCGTGCTGCACCTGCACGTGCGCGAACCGGATGGCACCGGTTCCAAGGATCTTGACCGGTTTAACGAGATGATTGACCGGCTGCGCACGGCCGTGCCTGACATGCTGCTGCAAGTCGGCGGTTCGATCAGCTTTGCCCCCAAGACCGAAAGCGCGGCCGCCGAATGGCTGGATGACGATACGCGCCATATGCTGGCCGATCTGACCCCGGCGCCCGATCAGGTCACCATGGTGGTCAACACCAACCAGATGAACGTGATGGAGCTCATCACCGAAGAAGACGTGGGCGGCACCACGATGTGGGACGACTACCGCGAAGCCTATACCGAGATGTATTACGACGGTGGGCCCAAGTTCATGAAGGAACACATGAAGCGGCTGTCCGCTTCGGGCATCCAGACGCACTTCCAGGTGGGCTGCGCTCGCGATCTTGAAACGGTTGAGCGGCTGGTCCGCACTGGCCACTACATGGGCCCGATGGTCTGCAACTGGGTGGCAATCGGTGGCGGCCACGATGGTCCGAACCCGCGCAACCTAATGGAATTCGTCAACCGGCTGCCGCAGAACGCGGTCTGCACGGTCGAGGGTCTGATGCGCTCGATGTATCCGCTGACCGTGATGGGTATTGCGATGGGGCTGCACGTCCGGGTTGGCCAGGAAGACAACCTGTGGGGCCGCCGCGGTGAACGCGCCTCTTCGGTCCAGCAGATCGAAAAGATGGTCCGGGTCTCCGAAGAGCTGTATCGCCCGATCGCCAGCGGCAAGGAAGCCAAGGCAATCTACCAGATCGGCACATTCTATTCGAGCATTGAGGAAACGCTGGAGAAGAACGGCTGGCTGCCCAATCCCGAACCCAAGGCGCGCCGCGCCCCGGTGCGGGCCGCAGCATGACGGCGACGGTCCTCTTTGTCCCGGGCCTTCGGGACCATGTTGAGGACCACTGGCAGACTCACGCTGCCCGTGCCTTCCCCGGTTCGGTAACGGTTGAACCGCTTACCTTGGACCGGCTGTCACGGGCGGCGCGGGTGGCTGCACTCGATGCCGCACTTCAGGCTATCGAAGGCGAAGTCGTGATCGCCGCGCACAGCGCTGGCTGCCTGATGGTCGCCCATTGGGCGTTGGCCCCGACCCGGCCAATCAAAGCGGCGCTGCTCGCCACCCCGGCCGATGTCGAGCATCCGCTGCCGCCGGCCTATCCCTCGTTCGATGATCTGTCAGCCAATGGCTGGCTGCCGATCCCGCGCGCGCCCTTGCCATTCCCCACGCTGGTGGTTGCGAGCCACAACGATCCGCTGGCCGGCTTTGACCGGGTTGCAGATTTTGCCTCAGCCTGGGGTGCTACGCTCCACGATGCGGGCGAAGTTGGTCACCTCAATCCACCAGCGGGATATGGTGCATGGCCAGATGGTCACCGCCTGATCGAGCAGCTACTGCAATAGCAAGCTGCAGGGGGGATTATAGGCGATGGCCGGACATATAGCATCTGATAGCGGCACAGCCGAAGGTCCGGACCGGGTCACGTTATACGCCTGGCTGGTCTTTGCGCTGTCGTTCGGCCTGCTCATTTCCGATTACATGGCCCGACAGGTCCTGAACGCGGTGTTCCCGCTGCTCAAGGTTGAGTGGAGCCTGTCGGACGGACAGCTGGGCCTGCTTTCGGGCGTTGTTGCGATCATGGTCGGCGTGCTGACCTTCCCGCTATCGCTGGCAGCAGACCGCTGGGGCCGGGTTCGCAGCCTGACCTTGATGGCGATCCTGTGGAGCCTGGCGACCCTGCTCTGCGCCGTGGCGCAAAGTTTCGAAACGATGCTGATCGGCCGTGCACTCGTGGGCATCGGTGAAGCGGCTTACGGCAGTGTCGGCATTGCCGTGGTCATCTCTGTCTTTCCGGCGCGGCTGCGGGCTACTTTGTCGGC
>CAZNFV010000053.1:5433-10187 GCA_964572445.1 uncultured Novosphingobium sp.
AGGCTGGCCTATGTCGCCAGCGGCCTGCAACTGTTCGCTGCCGGTGCGCTGCCCGCTTGGCTGCCAAGCTATTTCAATCGCTATTACAGTCTGCCGGTCGATAAAGCCGGGTCACTGGCTGCGATGCTGCTGCTGGTTAGCGGCATGGGCATGATCCTGTGCGGCGCGCTGAGTGACCGGATCTCGCAGAACCGGCCAGAGGCCAAGATCGCCTTGTCGATCGGCTATGCCCTGGGGACGGCACTGTGCCTGGCCCTGGCCATGCAGCTGCCACCCGGAACGGCGCAGCTGGCCGTGTTGGGCGTTGCGATGTTCCTCGTCGCCGGAACCGTTGGTCCGGTCGGGGCGATGGTTGCCAATCTGACCCCGCTGGCGATCCACGGGTCGGCTTTTGCCACGCTGACCCTGGCTAACAACCTGATCGGGCTCGCCCCCGGGCCAATCCTGATTGGGCGGATTGCCGATGCCATCGGGCTGGACAATGCCTTCCGCCTGCTCCCGGTGCCATGCCTGCTCGCAGCAATGACCTATGCCGCAATGCGCCGCAGTTACCTGGCAGACCTGACTGCGCGACGATCACAACATGGCGACAAAATTCAGGCTGTTTGACACCAAATGGCAAAAACCTGTCACCAAAAGTGAAATCAACGCCATCTTCTTCAGATAGTCGCGCGACGACAAAATAATCTGGGAGGATGTACCATGTCGAAAATCCGTTTGCTTTCGCGTGTCAGCAAGGCGGCCCTGTTGGGCTCGCTCGTTTACGCAATTCCGGCCATCGCTCAGGACGCGCCTGCTGAGGCAGCAGATCCCAGCGAAATCATCGTAACCGCGCAGAAGCGTTCCGAATCCGTGCAGTCTGTGCCGATCTCGATCGCTGCCTTCAGCGAAGAAACGCTGGCCAAGCAGAACGTCGTCACGGTCCTTGACCTGGGCCGCGTCGCCACCAATTTCCAGACCGTCCGTTCTTCGAACACCGGTTCCACCCGCATCGGCATCCGCGGTGTCGGCTCGCTGGCCAACACCTTGATCGAACCAAGTGTCGCGGTCTTTGTTGACGGCGTCTACGTGCCGCGTTCGGGCGCCGTGCTGGGCGCCTTCCTGGACATCGCCGGGGTTGAAGTGCTGCGCGGGCCGCAGGGTACACTGTTCGGCCGCAACGCCAGCGTCGGCGCCCTCTCGCTGCGCAGTGCGCTGCCGGAAAATGAATTCTCGGGTCAGGTCGCCGGGGAAATCGGCTCGTTTGACCGTTACAAGCTGGCCGGTCACGTCAATGTGCCGCTGTCAGAGAACGTTGCTGTGCGCCTGGCTGGCATGGGCCAGTGGTATAAGGGCCCCTGGGAAAACCGCCTCGATGGCAAGCGCTATGGCGGCTCTGACGATGTCAGCTTCCGCGGCTCGCTGAAGGCGGAATTCGGCAATGTCGAATGGATCCTGCGCGGCGACTATACCAAGATGGACGGCGACGGCGTTGCCAACTTCGATTTTGACCCGGCTTCGGTTGCGCCCGCACGGCTGGCATTCCTCCAGGCAGCCTTTGGCGGCGGAGCGGATACCAACCTGAACGATCGCCAGATGAACCAGTTCATGGCCGCTGGCCTGAAGGACGAAAACTGGGGCATTTCGAGCACGGCCTCGCTCGACCTCAATGGCTCGACCCTCAAGCTGGTCAACAGCTACCGGGTCTGGACCAATGACCAGCTCGATGGCGATATCATCTATCTGCCGGTCTCACTGGCCAGCCGTCGCAGCCTGTTCGATTCCAAGAGCCACAACCACGAACTGCAGTTCATCTCGCCTGAAAAGGAATGGATGGACGGCAAATTCGATATGATAGCCGGCCTGTATTACTTCGCCGAAGATTTCGCGCTGGGTGAAGTGCTCAACATGGGTTCCAGCTTCTGCGGCGTGCTTGTGCCCGCCGGTCCGGGCCGGACGGCCTGCGCCAGCTACTATGCCGCCACCAGCGGCACGGCAGCAACCGATCAGGACGTGACCCAGAACGTGAAGAGCTTTGCCGCCTATGGCCAGGGCAACCTGCACTTCACCGATCAGCTGACCCTGACGCTGGGCGGCCGCTGGACCCAGGACCGCAAGAAGGGCACGTACGCCCAGGTCTCCAGCCCGTTCACCCAGACGTTGCGTGCCCCAGAAGCGCTGACCTTCCCCGCGATCAGCGAGGACCGGTTCACGTATCGCGTCAGCCTGAACTACAAGCCGAGCGACAACGTCCTGATCTTTGCCAACAACTCAACCGGCTACAAGTCGGGCGGTTACAACTCCGGCGGCGGCGTGCCTTCGCTGTCGGTCGTCGACGCCAGTGGCAACCTGGTTTCGACCAAGCGCCTGTTCACGCGTGAAACGGTCAAGAACTACGAATTGGGCATCAAGTCTTCGTGGCTTGACCGGGCGCTGAAGGCCAACCTGACCCTCTACCGGATGGACATCGCCGGCTTCCAGGATCGTGCGTTCGATGGCGTCAGCTTCGTCGTCCGCAACGCCGGTAACCTGCGCCAGCAGGGCTTTGAATTCGACATGGTCGCTGCACCCAGCCGTAACTTCTCGGTCACGGGTTCAATGGCTTACCTCGACTCGAAGTTCACGGACTTCGCCACTGCCTCCAACCTGCCGGGCCTGACCGGCACACAGGACCTGACCGGCAAGCCGAATACATTCTCGCCCAAGTGGGTCGGCAATGTAGCGGTTGATTGGTCGGGTGATATCGGTTCAAGCGGGCTTGGCTGGGCCATCAACGGCAACGTCTCGTTCGTCGCTGACCAGTACGTCGGCACGGTCAACGATGCCAACCCGCAGTCGTTGGCTGATGGCTACGCCCTGCTGGGTGCACGCCTGACGATCAATGGCCCGGACGAGCGTTGGTCGGTCTCGGCCTTCGGTCGCAATCTGGCTAACCAGCACTATCGTCCGCTCTCGGTCTATCAGCCGCTCGGCGCGGCGCTGGGCCTCAACAACGGGGTCTTCGCAGGCAGCACTGCCAACCGGGTCCAGGCCAGCGAGCCACGCACCTATGGCATCAGCGCAACCGTTCGCTTCTAACTGACACGCCAGCAGGCACGCATTGGATCTGATCCAATGCGTGCCTGTTTCCAGTTTGCCGGCAAGGGACCTACTTGCCGCCCGCCGTCCTCAATTGGCACCGCTAGCGGTGCAGGGCGCTTACCATCGTGCAGGAACGGGTTCCTGACCATCGGACGCGGTGACGTTCCGACGTGGCAGACATCGCCACCCCCAGCCACCTGGTTAACGATAGGCCCCGGTAGTCGGCGTTTGGCGATCAGGCGACACCGGCCAACTTTCGAAACTCTCCATAGTTTCAGAGCATTGATTCCGGTGAAGCCCCTCCCGCGAAATTAATCTTAAACTAATTCGGCCGTATCATTGCCACATGCGGGTGCACGTTTTTGGCCACATCGGCCGAGAGATCGTTGCCCTTTAACGCAGGCACGCTGTGCTGATCCGCCCATTGCGAAGGGGCGGAATCATTACGGCGGAAGCAGGGGCAAGACCGATGCAGACTTCCAGGCCAACCACTCGCCGTCGCTATGCGACCCTTGCGACCAGTTCATCCGCGATCGCTTTCGCCGCAACCATGCTGGCGGCCGGCTTTACCCCGGCCGAGGCCGCAGCCTGCAGCACTTCTTCTAACACCACGACCTGCGCGGGTCCGGTCACGCCCACAGGTGGCACCTATACCAATACCGGCAAGATCGAAGGCGGCGGGCAGGGCATCACGCTCGATGGAACCACGCCAGCCACCGCGATCTCGAACAGCGGCACGGTCAGCGGCAGCTCAGCAGGATTGGAAAATAGCGGCACAATAACCACGCTCACGAACAGCTTAACAGGGCAGATCACCGGCGGGGTCCAGGGGGTCTGGAATGGCGATACCATTACCACCCTGACGAACAGCGGGTTGATCCACGGCGATGTCTTCGATGGGGTCACCAACGTCGGCACCATCACTTCGCTGGTCAACAACGCCGGTGGAGAGCTAACCGGGGGCTATAGAGGGATCTGGAATGAAGGCACGATTGCGACACTGAACAACGCCGGGACAATTACCGGTAGCTCTGCGGGCATCTCGAACTTCAATGGCACAATCGGGGCTCTTACCAATTCCGGCACGATCTCTGGCAATACCTATTCTGGCCTGTACAGCAATGGCACGATCACCTCACTGTCCAACAGCGGCACGATCTCCAGTGTCAGCGCGTCTGGCATCTGGAACGATGCCGGCACGATTGGCGATCTGACCAATTCCGGCACGATCAGCGGCGGTGTGACCGGCTTTCTCAACAGCGGCACGGTCGCGACGCTTAGCAATAGCGGCACGATAACGGGTGCGACAGCTGGTGTGGTCAACGCGGGCTCGATCGATCTGGTTACCAATAGCGGGACAATCGATGGGCTGACGAACAGCGGGTCCATCGGTGGCGCAGGGCAGACGCTGGCGATCTGGAACAAGGCGGGCGGCAGCCTTGGTGATGTGACCAACACTGTAACCGGCACGATCACCGCGTCTGACACGGCTATCCTCAACGGCGGAGCAATCGCCACGCTGACGAATAATGGCACTATCACTGGCGGAACAGTTGGCGTGGCCAACGAGGGCTCGATCGATCAGGTAGCCAATAGCGGAACCATCGATGGGCTGAACAATAGCGGTTCCATCGGTGGTGCAGGGCAGACGCTGGCGATCTGGAACAAGGCGGGCGGCAGCCTTGGTGATGTGA
>CAZNFV010000053.1:10287-12584 GCA_964572445.1 uncultured Novosphingobium sp.
CCATCGGTGGCGCAGGGCAGACGCTGGCGATCTGGAACAAGGCGGGCGGCAGCCTTGGTGATGTGACCAACACTGTAACCGGCACGATCACCGCGTCCGACACGGCGATCCTCAACGGCGGAGCAATCGCTACGCTGACGAATAATGGCACTATCAGCAGTGCGAAAAACGGCGTCATTAATGACGGGACAGTCGGCGCTCTAGCCAATTCCGGCACGGTCAGCGGCGACATAACTGGCCTGATCAATGGTGGCTTGATTACTACCTTAAGCAACAGCGGTACGATCTCTGGTGACGGTGGGGGCGGTATCTTGACCAAGACCGGCAGCGCGATCGGGGGCCTTGCCAATTCCGGCACGATCAGTGGCGATGTAACAGGCTTGATCAATGGCGGTACCATCACCACTCTAACCAACAGCGGGACGATTTCTGGTACCGGCTGGTCTGGCATCTGGAACACGGGCGGCGGTGTGATCGGGGACCTGGTCAATGCGACTGGCGGACAGATCAGCGGCCAGACCGGCGGAATTTGGAACTACAATACGATCGGCACCCTGACCAACGCCGGAACAATCACCGGCGGTAATCAGGGGATCAACAATTATACCGGCACGATTGGCGATCTGACCAATTCCGGCACGATCAGCGGTGGTGTCACCGGGATCCTCAACAGCGCTACTGTCACCACACTGACCAACAGCGGCACGATCTCTGGTGTTGCCAAGGAAGGTATCTGGAATCAAAGCGGCAGCTCGATCGGGGGACTGGTCAATACGGCTGGCGGACAGATCAGCGGCGGGACCGCTGGAATCTGGAACGACAGCTCGATCGGCACCCTGACCAACGCCGGGACGATCACTGGCGGCAATCAGGGGATCCACAACAACGCCGGCACGATTGGTGATCTTAGCAATTCCGGCACGGTCAACGGCGGTGCCACCGGGATCCTCAATAGCGGCACGATCACGACGTTGAGCAATAGCGGGACGATTGATGGCCCCGCCTTTGGCCTCAAGAACTCTGGTGCAATCGCTGCACTGACGAATGATGGCAGCATCAGCGGCATAATCAGCACGGGTTCGATCAATACGTTGACGAACAGTGGGACGATTGATGGCTGGATGGTGGGCCTCGACAATATCGGGTCAATCGGCACGATCAGCAACAGCGGCGCGATCAGTTCTGCTGGCTATGCGGGTCTGGTCAATCGCGGCGGCACTATTGGCAGCCTGACCAGCAGTGGGACCATCAGCGGCGCTTTTTCCGGACTGTTCAACGGTGGAACCGTTGGCAGCTTGACCAACAGTGGGACCATTTCTGGCAGTTACTGGGCTGGTGCCTGGAACGACAGTGGCAGCACGATCGGGGTTCTCACAAATGCAGCCGGTGGAGAAATCAGCGGCGGGACTTTAGGGGTAGGTAGTGACGGTACAATCGGGACTCTGACCAATTCTGGAACGATCAGCGGCGGCGCAACCGGATTGCTCAATGGTGGCACAATCACCACGCTTACAAATGGCGGCACCATTGACGGGGGAATCGATGGTCTCAAGAACACCGGTTCGATCGATACGCTAATGAACAGCGGGACGATCAACGGCTCTACCATCGGCCTGGAAAACATCGGTTCACTTGGCGTGCTCACCAACAGCGGCACGATAACGGGTGCGACGGCTGGTGTAGTCAACGCGGGCTCGATCAGTCTGGTTACTAATAGCGGGACAATCGATGGGCTGACAAACAGCGGCTCCATCGGCGGTGTAGGTCAGACTGTTGCAATCTGGAGCAAGGCAGGCGGCAGCCTTGGTGATGTGACCAACACTGCAACCGGGACGATCACCGCAGCCGATACGGCGATCCTCAACGGTGGGGCAATCGCGACGCTGACGAACAACGGCACCATCAACGGGGCCAAGTTCGGGATTACCAATTCGGGCACAATCGATGCCCTGACCAATGCCGCAGACATCAGTGGAGCGACCGGCGGTATCCGGACCACGGGCGCGATCACGACCTTGGCCAATAGCGGCACGGTATCCGGCGCTGACTATGGCATCGACAACGCCGGCACGATCGGTGACCTGAGCAACGCCGGGACCATCGGTGGTGCAGCCAGCACCGTGGGCCTGTCGAACGGCACTGGCGGGCGGATCACCACGCTGACCAACAGCAGCGGCGGCAACATCATTGGCACCGATACCGGCCTGGCCAACGCGGGCGCGATCAGTACGCTAAGCAACAACGGCACCATCAGCGGCGCCAAGCTCGAGCTGAATTCCAGCGGCACAATCACTACT
>CAZNFV010000054.1:0-12271 GCA_964572445.1 uncultured Novosphingobium sp.
CCGGTCTGGATCTGGAACATGTAATAGGGGCTGTGATTGTCATAGATCAGCGCGACCTGGTTGCTCTTCGCGCCCGACAAGATCCGCGCCGCGACGGAGGGCCGGAATTCCAGCACCTTCATCGCCTCTTCAACGCGGGCCTTGGTATCCGCCGAGACATAAGGATGGCCATTGAGCACCCGGCTGACAGTTTTCACTGCCACCCCGGCGCGCGCGGCCACATCGCGGATATTGGACCGTTCGCTCATAGTTTGCCGAGCCCCTTAAACAGGTCGGCAAAGGCGCTGTCGGGTCGATAGAACACCGGCGGGCAACCGATGGGTGCCGCCACAGCCTGTGAACCAGCCGCATAGGCCTCACCCGTGAAGGCATGAAGCCATTCGCCCGTACCCGGCAGGATCACAGCGCGTAATACGACACCTTCCTCAATCACCGGGGCGATCAGCAGATCGGCGCCATAAAGATACTGGTCCTGCACCGCATAGAGGCTTTCATCATCGGCATAGTGCAGGAACAGCGGGCGCTGGGCTGGCAGGCCGTGTTCCACCGCTTCATCGCAGAGGTGGCGGACGTAGGGTGCCAGGTGTGCATGGACCCGGCTCCAGCGGGCAAAGCAGGCCAGCAGTTCAGGCGTTGAATCGTATTGCAGGTTGTCGTCAGGCCGATTGCCTTCGTGGCTACGCATGACCGGCGCAAAAGCCGATAGCTCGCACCAGCGCGCCATCAGCTCGGCCGTCCGGACATTGCCGAGCAGCGAGGTATAACCGCCGCAATCGGAATGGCTGTAGGCATTGCCCACCAGGCCAGCCGAAAGCGCCGCCGTGATGACCGTGCCAATCCCATCGTGCCGGGTGAAATCGACCGACTGGTCCCCGGCCCACAGCAGCGGACAATGGCCCTGCACGCCAGAGAACCCGGCGCGCATGAAGAACACGGTATCGCCAGTCTTGCCCCGGCTCTCAACTGCCTGGGCGTTGACCTCAGCCCACAGCACCGGCCAGCGGTTGTGCGCTTCCATCGGGTCAGAGCCATCGGCCAGCCGCACGTCGGTTGGTAGGTATTCGCCGAAATCGGCCATCCAGCCTGAAATCCCGATATCGAGCATTTCGCGGCCCAGCACCTTTTCGGCGAACCAATCCCGCGTTTCCGGACGGGTAAAATCGAGCACGCCGCAATCAAACTCGCCAAAATCGACCAGGTAAACCGCATCGCTATCGCGCTTCAGGCAGAAATGCCCGCCCTCCAGCGCCTCTTCGTAAAGGATGCCATCGTTGCACAGATAAGGGTTGGCATAGGCCAGGAAGCGGATACCGCGCGCCTGCAGTGCCGCCACCCGCTGCGGCAGGTCGGCATAGCGCTGGTTATCCCGGCGCCAGTCCCAGAACAGGCGTCGACCAAAGCTCGTCTCGCGAATTCCGGCCCAATCTTCGCACCACAGGCCCGACACGGCAGTGCCGGCCTTGATGAAGTCTTCCAGCCGCTCAAAGCTGCGGGTTCCGTCTTTCAGGCCGACAATCGCCCCACCAATCGCCCAATCGGGCAACGGCGGCTGGCGGCCAAAGCGGCTAGAGAGCTGACCGACCAGATCAAGCGGGCCATCCGCAGCATAGAGTTCAAAGGTGGCGCGGTCGCTCCACACTTCAAACGCATGGACGGCCGGATTGGTGCAGTCGATCACGCTGTAACAGGCGGCATCGAGGTGCAGCGCCAGCCAGCGCGAGGTCAGGATCGTCGGCTGCGGATAATTGGTGTTCCAGTAATCACCCCCCGCCATGCCGGATTCGTCCATCTGGCGCGTCAGCTCGGTGGTCTTGTCACGGCCGACGCCCGGCTCGCTGGTCCACATCGGGAAGGCCCGGCCGTTGAGCGCGAAGTAGCTCATCTGCTCCCCCCCGCCCCAGACGGTCTCAGCTGGTGCCGCATGCCAGCGCAAGTGAATGCGATCGTGGCCGGGAATCAGCAGCCTAACGTTCAGACGTTGGTCAATCAGCTCCAGCTGCGCGACCGGCACATCCTGGTCCAGCAGGACGACACTAAGCTCCTCAACCCGGCAATCGGCCGGGGTCAGCAGGCCGTGCGGTGCATCGTCAATCTTGAAGTTGCCGCGATACATTGTGACGGCCGGGTTGCCCTGGGCAGAGTCGAGCACAGGCGTTTCGGTGCGATGGCATAGCATGAGCCGCCCGCAGAAATGCAGGTCGAAACCACCCTCAACTGCCGTAAATCCGGCTTTCAAGTCCATTCCCCCCTCACCACCTGGCCCGCTGTTGCGACAATGTCACAAGGCCAGACTCAACCACGTATGTCCCGTATGACACCGCTTGACATATCGGGCACCTCGCCGCAATTCAAGCACCAACCGGAAGGGTAAAACCCTCCGGGTGAGGAGAATTGCCGCGGGGCAAGTGCCCCCGGTTCAAGGGAGGAACTTCCATGAAATCGATGCTTCGCACCTCGTCAGCCCTGCCCCTGGCAGCGCTGGTTATGGTTGCTTTTGCCGCCCCGGCCTATGCCCAGGACGCGGCCAACAAAGACGAAGGCGCCCCTGGCGAAATCGTCGTTACCGCTCAAAAGCGCGCTGAAAACGTTCAGGACGTGCCTGTCGCCGTCTCGGTGCTTTCGGGCGAACGCCTGGCTGATGCCTCGCGTCCCAGCATTGAAAGCGCCGCTCAGATGGTGCCTTCGCTCAACTTCCTGAAGTCGGGCACGACGCTGAACCAGACGATCTTCCTGCGCGGCGTTGGTACCGCCACTTTCTCGATCGCGGGTGAGCCTTCGGTTTCGACCGTGGTTGACGGTGTAGTCTACTCGCGCTCGGGCGAAGCCTTCTCCGACATGGTCGATGTCGCCCAGATCGAAGTGCTGCGCGGCCCCCAGGGCACGCTGTTCGGCAAGAACGCTTCGGCCGGTGTGATCAACATCACCACCCAGATGCCGAAGATGGAATTCGGCGGTTCGGTTGAAGCGAGCTATTTTGATCGCAACGAATTCCGCCTGAAGGGCGCCGTTAACCTGCCGCTTGGCCAGGATCTGGCTGCGCGCCTGACCGGCTTCTATGGCAACTATGATGGCAACATCCGCAACACCACCACCAACCAGTGGGTCAATGGCTACAAGCACTACGGTGTCCGCGGTCAGTTCCTGTATGAGCCGAGCGACGATCTGCGTCTCTACCTCGCCGCCGACTATTACAAGAACGACGACGATTGCTGCGCTGACATCATCGCTACCGGTGCGCTGACCGGTGCCGGTGCGGCGACCACCAGCCTCGGCTTCCTGGCACTGCCAACCCCGCTGGGTGCAGACACCCGCACCGTTGCGCAGAACCTGGTTACCGCGACCAAGGAAAAGGGCTGGGGCGTTTCGTTCCAGGGTGATTTCGCGCTTGGCGATCACACCCTGACCAGCATCACCGCCTATCGCGGCTGGGACAACACCGAAATCCGTGACGGTGACTGGCTCGACCGCGCCTATGTCGGCTTTGCCCAGTTGCATGACTCCGGTCCGCAGACTTCGAACACCCTCACCCAGGAACTCCGCCTGACTTCGCCTGCCGATCAGACGCTGTCCTACGTGCTGGGTGCGTTCTACTCGCGCGCTGAATCAGAGCGGACCTTTACCCGCAATGTGACCCAGTGCACGGCTGCAGCCGGCGCACCGACCACTTCGCTGGTACCGTGCGGCAGCACCTTCGCCAACGCCTCGACCACCCCGTCGGGCTCGGCGACCTTCGGTTCGACCTTCAACAACCTCGCTCTGTTCGGCCAGGCAACCTACAAGCTGTCGGATACGGCGCGCTTCGTAGCTGGTCTGCGCTACACGCATGACGAGCTGTCGGTCTTCCACAGCCGTCGCTCGCCGCTGACTGGCCCGGGGATCCAGGCCAACTTCGATCAGGGCGTGTACAACGAGTACGTCCGCCTGGTCGGCCTGGGCACTGCGCCGGCTACCGCTGCAGGTTCGGCTGCTGCCCTGTCGAATGGGGTTCCTTGGACTGCCAAGACCAAGAACGACAACCTTTCGGGCAAGGCGATCTTCCAGTTCGACCTCAACGACGACACCATGGCCTATGCCAGCTACGCACGTGGCTACAAGGGTCCGGCCTACAACGTCTTCTTCAACCTGACCGGCACCGGCACGAACGTGATCGAGCCGGAAACTTCGAACTCGTTCGAAATCGGTTTGAAGAACACGCTGCTTGATGGTGCGCTTACCTTCAACATCGCTGCCTACTATGCCCGCTACAACAACTTCCAGGCCAATAACCCGGATCTGGTTGCCGGCGTGGTTGTGACCCGCTTCACCAACGCGGGTTCGGTTTCGACCAAGGGCATCGAGCTTGATATGGCTTACCGCATCGGTAGCAACACCAACCTCAGCGCCGGTCTTTCGGTCAACGACGCCCACGTCGTGAACTTCAAGGCTCCGCTGGGTTCGACTGCGGCTATCCCGGCCGGCACCAAGCTTGGCTATGCACCGACCTGGAAGGGCTCGGTTGCGCTGGATCACACCATCGAAACCGGTGGCTTCGCTAACGTGGCTCTGGGTACCTCGATGAACTTCCAGAGCAGCCAGCTCTCGCTGTTCGCGGCCGATCCGGTGCAGCGTCTGTTGGGCACGATCCCGGCTTACGCGCTGGTCAATGCGAACATCGGCCTGGTCGATCCGGACAACAAGTGGAAGCTGGCCTTCGTGGTCCGCAACGTGTTCGACAAGGGCTATGCCGCAGCGATCGTCAACGGCGGCGTCGGCGGTTCCTACCGCTACCAGATCCCGCGCGATGCGGATCGGTACTGGGGCGTGACGGGCCGGTTCAGCTTCTGATCCAGCCCGGCCTTACGGCCACAACAAAAAGGCCCCCTGCTTCGCGGCAGGGGGCCTTTTTCTATGGGTGCTTTACGGGTGTTAAGTCCGCTCAGGCAGGGCCAAGATTGGCTTCATCCGGCTGACGGCTCATCGTGCGCCACAATCCGCGGGACCAGCAGGTGGATCACCGCCAGCGCCAGCAGGTAGGATACCGCTGCGCCATAGAACAGCGGCGTGTAGCCATAGCCATTGGTCAGCAGCCAGCCGGTCGTCTCCTGAATGCCGAAGCCGGCCAGATTTCCGGCAATCGCCCCAATCGCCATGACCGTCCCCACGCGCGAAGTGGGCACCGCATCAGCGGCAAAGCCAAAGATGTTGGTGGAGAAGCCCTGGTGCGCGAACAGGGCCATGCCGATGATCGCAGCAGCAGTCCACGGGCTGTCCGCCGTCAGCGCCAGCGGGATCGGCAGAATAATCAGCGCGTACATCAGCAACGCGGTCTTGCGCGAACGGTTGACGCTGAGGCCACGGGCGAGCAACCGGGGGAAGACCACCCCAGCCGAAAGCGCGCCCACGGCCGCCAGCGTAAAGGCCAGTGCGGTCGGTCCGATCAGTTCCTTTTGGCTAAGGCCAAAGACCTTCACGAACAGGTCAGGCAGCCAGAAGGTGAAGAACCACCAGAACATGTCGGTCAACGCCTTGGCCCCTGCAATCGCCCAGGTAACTTTGTCCTTAAGGGCCTCACGGAACGAGGGCCGAGCTACTTCGACCAGCGTTTCCGCCACCGGCTGCAAACGGCGTGTCCCGCCGATCCAGAAGGCCAGCCAGATGAACCCGATCAGGCCGGTGACGATGAAGGCCGCGTGCCAGCCGAACACGGCGGCGAACGGGATCACCGTCAATGGCGCGATGATATTGCCCAGATTCGGGGCGGAATTCACGATCCCCATCGCCATTGAGCGTTGCTTGAGCGGCAGGAATACCGCCGCAGCCTTGACCGCTGCCGGGGTGTTGATTGCCTCCGCCGCGACCAGCGCAACCCGGGCGGAAACGAACTGGGTTACCGTAGCGGCAAAGGCGTGAGCCATCCCCGCAAGGCTCCACAGGCCCACGGCCGTGCCGTAAGCGCGGCGCACCCCGAACCGGTCGAGCAGGTAGCCCACGAAGATCAGCGCACTCGCCGCTGCGAGCTGCGACATCGAAGCGAAGTGCGCAAATTCTGCATCACCCCAGCCATACTCTGCCTCAATGCTGGGCTTGAGCAGCGACAGCACCTGGCGATCGACATAGTTGATGATTGTGCCAAAGAACAACAGGCCGATCAGCAAGTTGCGCGACCGGATCAGGCTTGATTCGGTATGGTTGGCGGCACCCTTGGCCATAGCTCTTCCCCAGACTTTGTATTTTGGTTGCTTGCAGACTAACGTTTCGCGGGGATAAGGGAAGGCTTACATGACACCGCAGGACAGAAACGCGGCCGCGCGGCCAGCAATCGACTGGGACGCCTTGCCTCATGGCGGCGATCTCTATGGCGAATTGCACCTGGCAGAGCTGACTGCTCAGGCTGACAAGAAAAAAACCAGCCTGCTCCCCGGCCTGGCAATTTGTGGCGTGGCGGCGGCAGCAGCGGCCTGGCTGTCAGAGCATTACGGTTTCCCGATCATCCTGCTCGGCCTGCTGATCGGTCTCTCGCTTAACTTCATCGCGCGTGAACCACGTTCGCACCCGGGACTGGATTTCGCCTCGCGCACCTGCCTGCGGGTCGGGATCGTGGTGCTGGGGCTGCAGGTGACGATTGCGCAGATCACCGCGCTGGGTGCCGCACCTTTTGCCGCTTTGCTCGTCGTCATGGTCAGCACCTTTTTCGCCGGGATCGCCGGTGCGCGCTTTGCCACCCAATCCAAATATGCCGGGATGCTGGCGGGCGGCTCCACCGCAATCTGCGGCGCGAGCGCAGCGCTCGCGCTGTACAGCGTTATCGGCAAGGAACGGCTGAGCCAGGCCCAGTTTGCCCTCACGCTCGTTGGCGTCAGCCTGGCCAGCGCTTTCGCCATGTCGGTCTATCCAGTGCTGGCGGCGGAACTGCACCTGACAGACCAGCAGGCCGGGTTCCTGATCGGCGCATCGATCCATGATGTCGCTCAGGCGATTGGCGGCGGCTATGCCTTTTCTGATGCGGCGGGCTCCTATGCCACGATCGTCAAACTGGCCCGCGTCGCCTTGCTTGCCCCGGTTGTTGTCTTGGTCAGCTTGATGCTCGGCGGCAAGACGTCTGAAGGCGTGGCCACGCCCGTCTGGAAGCGCCTCGCGATGCCGTGGTTCATCACGGCCTTCCTGGCCACGGTCGTGCTCAACAGCCTTGTCACCGTGCCCCAGCCAGTGAGCCACTATGCCCTGATCGCCTCGAAAGGTCTGCTGTTGCTGGCAGTTACGGCCACAGCCATGCGCAGCCGGATGGATCTGTTGCTCGATATGGGTTGGCGCGCAACCATCCCGGTGATCGCGGCGACCTTGGTCAGCTTCGCCACAGCGCTCGGTTTTGTGCTGCTGCTACTCTAGCCTGGCTGCTCGATCACCGTGATCGAGACGTCAGCCAGGCCTTCGCGGAGCTTCTTGACCTCGGCATATTCAGGCGAGTTCCAGAAGGCCATGACTGCGGCCTTGTCCGGCCATTCGGAAATCACCACCGATGCGCCCGGCCAACCCTCGCCCTCCAGCACCTCTGCCCCCGGCGCGCGGACGACATATTTGCCGCCAAACTGGCCGATCAACTTCGCCGCCGCCGGGCCATAGCCGGTGATGAACTTCTCGCGGTCGTGAATGCGGGCGGTAACGATCATCCAAGCGGTCATGGCGGTACTCCACAAGCTACATAAGCGGGGTTGCGATCGGCTATGGATTTGTCCGGACATCTTTGCAATGCTCCCTGCCTAACGCTTGCTGGAGCCGCGCTATGATCCGATCGCTAATGCTGGCCCTGACGCTGGCCCTTCTGCCCACGGCCGCGGTGGCGCGCGATCAGCGGGCTGAGATCGCAGCGCAAGGCGACCTGTGGAACGCCGCCTATTCCGCCGGTGACTGGGTGGCACTGCGGCGGCTCTACACCGATGATGCGTGGTTGATGACAGACAAGGCACCGGCCGCCAAAGGGGCCGACGCGATCATCCGCTACCTGCGCCGGTTGAAAGACCAAGGCGCAACCGTCGCCTTCCGGTTTGAGCCCGAGCATATCGGGATTGAGGGCAAGCTGGGCATCCTTGTCGCCAAGTACTGGATGACTGCACAACTGCCCGGCAAACCCGCGATCAGCAGTGCAGGCCGATCGATGCTGATCTACCAGCGCCAGGACAATCGCTGGCTGCTGTGGCGCGACATGGACAACACCACGCCTGACGTGAAGGCCGATCAGGTACCCTGACGACCCGCCCCTTCTGGCCACCCTGCCCCACGATCCATCTTGTGCGCGGCGCAGACTTGCGCTTTGGCACGGCGCATTCGCAGCCGGGGTGATTCCGGTGCGCCAAGACCTGATGTGGAGAGCTTGATGACGTTTCGCATGATCGCCGCCGCGGCCTCGCCGCTCGCCATGGCCTTCGCTCTGGCCGCGCCTGCTGCGGCTGACGAAGGTATGTGGCTGCCCAGTCAGATGGGTGAAGTTGCCGCCAAGATGAAGGAGGCCGGGGCCCAGATCTCGCCCGAGCAATTGGCAGACCTGACCAAGGCACCGATGAACGCGATCGTCTCGCTGGGTGGATGCTCTGCCTCGTTCGTCTCGCCTCAGGGTCTGGTCGTGACCAATCACCACTGCGTTTATGGCTCGATCCAGTATAATTCGAAGCCGGGTCAGGATTACCTGACCGACGGATTCCTGGCCAAGGACAAGAGCGCAGAAGTACCAGCTGCGCCGGGCACCCGCATCTTCGTGATCGAAGATCTCCGCAACGTCACGACTGACATGCTCAAGGGCGTGGGTGTGAAGATGACCGGTCGCCAGCGTTATGACCGGATGGATGCCAATCGGAAGGGGCTGATTGCCGCTTGCGAAAAGCAGCCCAACCGTCGCTGCGACGTGCGCAGCTATTTCGGCGGGGAGCGGTACTTCCTGCAGCAGCAGCTTGAAATCAAGGATGTGCGCCTGGTCTATGCGCCAGCTGGTGGCTTGGGGAATTTCGGTGGGGAAACCGATAACTGGCAGTGGCCGCGCCACACTGGCGATTTCGGCTTCTACCGCGCCTATGTCGCGCCGGACGGCAGCTCGGCCGGCTTTTCCAAGGATAACGTGCCCTATAAGCCCAAGTGCTGGCTGACCCTGGCCAAGGAAGGCCTGAAGGACGGCGATTTTGTGATGCTGGCCGGCTTCCCCGGCAATACCAACCGTTGGCGCATGGCCAGCGAAACCAAGTCGATCTTTGCCGATCGCTATCCGCTCAACCAGAAGCTGCTGTCGGACTATTCCGATCTGGTGAACCGGCTGACCGCCGGCAATCAGGCTGCGCAGATCAAATATGCCAGCAGTGTCAAAGGCGCTGACAATACCAAGAAGAATTTCTTGGGCCAGATGGCCGGGGCTGATGCGATCCGCCTGATCGAACAGAAGGACCAAGAGGACGCAGCGTTCCGCGCCTGGGTTGCGGCTGATACCAAGCGGCAGGCCACTTATGGCCCGGCCCTCGCCCGGCTCGATGCCTTGCTCGCCGCGCAGGACAAGCGCGCGGTCAATGAGATCCAGATGGGCCAGATGGGCCGCGCGCAGCTGCTCTCCGCCGCGACCACACTCTACCGCTGGGCCAAGGAACGCGCGAAGCCTGATGCCCTGCGCGAAGCTGGCTTCCAGGACCGCGATCGCACGCCGCGCAGCGAAGGCTTGAAGCAGATCGAGCGCCGCTTTGACGCGGGCGTTGACCGCAAGGTCATGGAATGGGCACTGGACCATTATCGCGTGGTTCCGGCAGGTGAGCGCAATGACGCGATGCTGGCCAAACTCGACGCGATTGGGCTCGACAAGCTCTACGCTGAAACCAAGCTGACCGACACGGCCACCCGCCTCGCCTGGCTCGACAAGTCAGCAGCGGAATTCGAAGCCTCAACCGATCCGTTTATCCAGCTGGCAGTCGCCGCCTATCCTTACAGCCAGAAGCGGCTCGACGAGGACAAGGATACGGACGGCAAGCTGAATGATGCGCAGCGCACTGTCATGGCCGGGCGGATGGCCCTGGCCCGCGAACAGGGTAAGCCGGTCTACCCGGACGCCAACAGTTCGCTGCGGATCACCTATGGCCACGTGACAGGCCGCAAGCAGGACGGCGTGGCCTGGAGCCCCTTCACGACCGCCGAAGGCATGGCCGCCAAGCATACCGGCAAGGGTGAATTCGATGCACCGGACAAGGCAATCGAACTGGTCAAGGCACGCGACTATGGCAACTACACTGCGCCCGAACTGGGCACGCTGTCGGTCAATTACCTGACCACAGTGGACATCACCGGCGGCAATTCCGGCTCAGCCACACTCAACGCCAAGGGTGAATTCGTCGGCCTGGCCTTTGACGGTACGCTGGACGGGGTGATCTCAGACTGGCGCTTCAACCCGGCGATCAACCGGACGATCCATGTCGATCACCGCTATATGCTGTGGGTGATGGACAAGGTCGATGGCGCGACCAATCTGCTGACGGAAATGGGCGTAAAGTAAAGAACACCACGTCAATACTTCAAAAACCACTCCCCGGTGGGGAGCGGTTTGGGGGTGGGGGTTCCCCCTGCCATCGCAGGTGCCGAACCCCCATCCCAACCCTTCCCCCACCGGGGAAGGGCTCTTGTTCGATTGTGGTCCTACTTCTTCCAGGCCGCCCCGCCCACGCTGGTGCCGGCCACGGCCGCAAAGGCGGCCACGTGGATATCGCTCCACAGGTTCACCTCGGCATAGGGGTCCTGATCCAGAAAGGCGCGGGCATCGGCTTCGTCGGCTGCTTCGACCACCAGCATCGAACCAATCGTCTGGCCGTCAGCATTCTTAAGCGGACCGGCGACGAAGTAGCGATCGATGTTGGCTTCAACGTGGGCCAGGTGCTCGCCAATCAGCTTTGGCCGCTTTTCTGCGCTGCCCGGTCCGTCGATCGCGTGAATGCAATAGAGCGCCATTATCCTATCTCCACCAGTTCAATCAGTTCGCCCGCATAGCCCAGGCAAGTGCCAGCACGGCGGCCTTCGTAAAGCGGTCCATCGCGCACCACCGGCGGCGTGAGCCAGTCAACCGTGCAGGCATCCAGATCGCGCATGGCCAAGGTCACCAGCGCATTGCCTGGCGGCAGCATTCCGGGATGGCGCGCGCGCGGCTTGGCCTGCGCCGGGTAATCGTCCACCTCGACCACTGGCAGCCGTCCGGACTGAACCATGGTCAGTGCCGAGATGTAGTCAGCCGGCAGGCCAAAAGCCTCATTGATCATCGCATAGGGCAATTCAAAGGTATCGACCGGTTCCAGCCCCAGCCGCTCCTGATACCAGCGGCAGGACTCCGCCCGGCTCGGCGTGCCGAGAATGACAATGAAGATCCGGTCCGTGAGCGACTGCGCCCGCGGCAGGTCGACGTTGGCCATGTCATTGAAGACCTGGTTGAGATAGACCATCTCGCGCCCGGTCCCCAGCACCTGCATCGGGATGAAGGCATCCATCCCCGGCAGCTCACGCGGTGCGCCGACAATGGTAAAGCCGCTGCCCTGCAGCCGCTCAGGCCAGCCGAACACATCCTCAACGGTGAACTCGAACGCCCCCCAGCCGAAGGTGGTGGTGGGCTTAAACTCCGGATGATCGGGCTGTTCAACCAGCCGTATCCAACAGGGGTTGCCGCTCATCGGCCGCAACACCGCATGGCGCGCACCGGCGCTGGCCGGGCAGCCCCAGCTTTCAGCAAGATCGGACGGCAGCGGGCCTTCGGCAATCAGATCGAACTTCAAAACGCCCTGATAATCCGCCAGCGCGGCGGTCAGACCGGGCACGACTGAAAGGCCGCCCAAGATTGCTCCGTGCGGAATGGCCATCACTTGAACTCCGGCTTGCGCTTGGCGACGAAGGCGCTGGTGCCCTCCAGGAAGTCAGGCCCGGTGAAGGCCTGCGCGAAAACGTCCAGCGTCTCGGCATTGTCATCGGCCTGCCCGTCAAGCACGCGGCGGACAAACCGCTTCATCCCGCTGGTCGAATGGAGCGAATTGGCAGCGATCACATCCTCAAGATGGCCGGGACTATCGGCCACCTCGTCCACCAACCCGATCCGCAGCGCTTCTTCCGCGCCGAGCAGCATGCCGGTATAGAGCAACCGCTTGGCCTGGCCGGGACCGACCAGATCGATCAGCAGCTTGGTATCGTGCAGCGGATAGACCAGCCCCAGCTTGGCCGGCGTGATCCCCAGCCGCGCCCGCGGGGTGGCGACGCGGATATCCGCCGCCAGCGCGATCCCGCAGCCGCCGCCAAC
>CAZNFV010000055.1:0-12200 GCA_964572445.1 uncultured Novosphingobium sp.
TACTGTTTACTTGCCCGCTTTCCTGAAGAGCGCCGGTCTGCCGGTGCCCAAGGCGGTGTTTGGCCATGGTTTCCTGCTGCACCGCGGGGAAAAGATGTCCAAATCGCTGGGCAACGTCGTTGATCCGCTCGAACTGGCGGAGCGTTTCGGGGTCGATCAGCTGCGCTATTTTCTGCTGCGTGAAGTGAGCTTCGGGCAGGACGGGTCTTATTCCGCCGAGGCGATCGTAACGCGCTGCAATGCTGAACTGGCCAATAGCTTCGGCAACCTGGCGCAGCGTTCGCTGTCGATGATCTTCAAGAACCTGGACGGCAAAGTTACAGCCTTTGAAGCCGCTCCTGCTGACAAGGCGCTGCTGGATGCAGTCCACACCGCCTGCGCGATCGAGTTTCCCGCCGCATTTGCCGCGCTGGACCTGTCCGGCGCGATCGATGCCTGGATGAAAGCGGTGTTCGCCTGCAACCAGTATGTCGATGAACAAGCGCCCTGGGCTTTGCGCAAGACCGATCCAGAACGGATGCGGATCGTGTTGATGACGGTGTTCAGCGCGGTCCGCAGTCTGGGCATTGCGATCCGGCCAGTCGTGCCCGGCTCGGCCGATCGCCTGCTCGATCAGATGGGCATTCCGGCGCAGGAGCGTGGCTATGCGGCGCTTGATGCTTCGGATTGGCTTGATGCCTTGGTAGAGTCCGGCTTCACGCTGGAGCAGCCAGTCGGGGTCTTCCCACGGCTTGAGCTGCCGTCGCAAGAGGCCGCGCAGTAATGCTGATCGATTCGCACTGTCACCTTGAATACAAGGGCTTGGTGGAAGATCAGGCGGGCGTCCTGGACCGGGCTCGAGCCGCCGGGGTGGGGGGCTTCCTCTCCATTTCGACCCGCCAGCGTGAATGGCAACAGGTGATCGCCACGGCTGAGCGTGAGCCCGACGTTTGGGCCAGTGTCGGCATCCATCCGCATGAGGCGGACGCCCATGCTGATATGGGCGAAGCTGCCCTGCGTGAAGCTGCGGCCCACCCGCGCGTAATCGCCATCGGCGAAACTGGGCTGGACTATTATTACGATCATTCGGACCGAAAGGTGCAGCAAGAACTGTTTCGTCGGCACATTACGGTGAGCCGTGAAACCGGCCTGCCAATCATCATCCATACGCGCGATGCCGAGGATGATACGGCTGCAATCCTGCGGGATGAGATGGAGCAGGGCGCTTTCCCAGCACTGATTCACTGTTTTACAGCTTCAGCGGACTTCGCCCGGATCGTGCTCGATCTGGGCCTGACGATCTCACTTTCTGGGATCGTTACCTTCAAGAATGCCAAGGACTTGCAGGCCATCGCTGAGGACTTGCCTGAAGATCGCCTGCTGGTCGAAACGGATGCTCCCTTCCTGGCGCCGATCCCCAATCGGGGTAAGGTTTGCGAACCAGCCTTTGTGGCGGACACGGCGCGGTTTGTGGCCGATCTGCGCGGTGTATCGCTCGATGCGCTCGCTGAAACCACCACGGCCAATTTCCGGCGGCTGTTCGCCAAGGCGGCGCTGTGAAGCTCCTGATGCTCGGCTCCGGCACCTCGACCGGGGTGCCGCGGATCGGCAACGACTGGGGCCTGTGTGATCCCAGCGAGCCGCGCAACCGCCGGACGCGGGCTTCGATCCTGGTTGAGAACAACGCTGGGCAGCGCATTCTGGTCGATACGTCGACGGACTTGCGGGCCCAGTTCCTGGCGAACGGAATTGATCGGCTTGATGCCGTGTTCTGGACGCATGACCATGCCGACCATGTTCACGGGATCGATGATCTACGGCCATTGCGATACGGCCGTGGTGGACCAATCCTGGGCTATGCGGTGGGCGAAACGGTTCGGCGGCTGCGGCAGCGGTTTGACTATGTTTTTGCCGGTCAGCACGGCTATCACACCATTGTCGAACTCGACACGCTGGATCGGCTGCGGATTTGCGCGGGCTTTGGCATCCAGCATTGCCAGATGCAGCATGGCCCGGCGCAAAGCACTGCCATGCGGTTTGAAGCGGACGGCTTTACAGTGGGTTACGCGACAGACTTCAGTGCGATTAATAGGGAAATGGTTGACCTTTTCAGCGGCGTTGACTTGCTGGTGGTGGATTGCTTGCGCCGTGAACCGCATCCAACACACGCGAATCTGGGCCTTGCGCTCGAACTGATCGAAGCCAGCCGAGCCAAACAGGCGGTGCTGACGCATCTCGACAAGTCGATGGATTACCGGACCTTGAGTGACGAACTGCCAGGCCATGTGGCAGTCGGCTATGATGGGTTGGAGATCGTGCTGTGAGCAGCACCGCGCAGATAGTCACGATCATTTCGGTGCTGGCCAGCCTGTTTCTGGTGACGCGCGGCTTCCGCAGTCACGGGCATTCATCGGGTAACACTGCAAAGATGGCGTTGGTTTGGGTAGTGATTATCTTGATTGGAACGCTCTTGATCAGCCACTTCGCCGCATAGTCGCGCCTTTCATTTAACATAATATATATTATCATCCTTATATGTCCAAGCCAGCAACACCCCCTATCGACCGACTCCTAGCCATTATGGCCCGCCTGCGTGATCCGCAGCGCGGTTGCGAATGGGATCTGGCGCAGACCTTCGCGACGATCGCGCCCTATACCCTGGAAGAAGCCTATGAGGTCGCCGACGCGATCGAGCGGAATGACATACCAGCGCTGAAGGAAGAACTGGGTGACCTGCTTTTGCAAGTCGTGTTCCATGCGCGGATTGCCGAGGAAGCCGGACAGTTTGATTTTCATGCGGTGGCCGAAACGATCAGCGCCAAGATGGAATCCCGCCACCCGCACATCTTCGGCGGTGCAGCGGATGAAGGCCAATCGCGCGAGGAACGCTGGGAAAGCCTGAAGGCTGAGGAACGCGAAGCCAAAGGTGCTACCAGTGCGATGGATGGCGTTGCCGGTGCGCTGCCGGCCCTGCTGCGAGCGGACAAGCTGCAAAAACGCGCGGCGCGGCAGGGTTTTGATTGGATCGACCTGGAAGGTCCGGCCGACAAATTGCGTGAGGAAATGGCCGAACTGGCGGATGCAAATACGAACGAGCATCGGCTTGAGGAAGCCGGAGACCTGCTGTTTGCCGCCGTCAACCTGGTGCGGGCCTATGGCGTGGCGCCCGAAGATGCTTTGCGCGGAGCTAATGCCAAGTTCGAGCGCCGCTATCGCGCAATGGAAGCTCTTGCCTCAGAACGCGGCACGGATTTTGCCACGCTGAATATCGATCAGCAGGAAGCCCTGTGGGGTGACGTCAAAGCGTCAGAGCCGAATAAAGCGCCCTAGCTCGCGCGGTTCCAGTCTAACGGTCACGCGGCGCAGCGGCCCGCGTTCGTCTTCACCGCCGTCCACATCTGACAGCACTTCGCCATGGGCATGAAGCCAGGCCATCCGTTGTCCATCGCTGACCGGCACAACAAATTCATGCGGCCGCGCGCCAGAGGTCAACAGCTTGGATACAGCTGAGAGCAGTTCCTCACAGCCTTCCCCCGTCAGCGCTGACAGCGGCACGATGACATCGTCCGGATGCGCTGCTATCTGGGCGGCCAGCTCGTCGGCATGTTCGCCGGACAACAGGTCCCACTTGTTCCAGGCTTCGACGATGGGAACGGTGGGGGCACCGCCCTCCCCTTCGATCAGATCCAGGTCTTCCAGCACTTCAAGCACCTGCCGCTTCTGCGCCTGGGTGTCTGGATTGGCGATATCGCGGACGTGGACGATGACGTCAGCCGCCGTAACCTCTTCCAGCGTAGCGCGAAATGCCGCTACCAGCTGTGTTGGCAGGTCCGAAATGAACCCAACGGTGTCAGACAGGATCGCCTTGTCCACTCCCGGCAGACGGATGCGCCGCATGGTGGGGTCAAGCGTGGCGAACAGCAGATCTTCGGCCATCACCCCGGCCCCGGTCAGCTGGTTGAACAGAGTGGATTTACCGGCATTGGTATAGCCAACCAAGGCGATTACCGGCCAAGGGGCTTTTTCCCGGCGGCTGCGATGCAGGCCACGGGTGCGGCGAACCTGCTCCAATTCGCGGCGCAGGCGGGACATCCGGTCACGGATCATCCGGCGGTCAGCTTCGATCTGGGTTTCACCCGGACCACCAAGGAAGCCGAAACCGCCCCGCTGCCGCTCAAGGTGGGTCCAGGATCGCACCAGGCGACCGGCCTGGTAATCAAGGTGGGCGAGTTCGACCTGCAAACGCCCTTCGGCCGTAGCTGCGCGCTCGCCAAAGATTTCCAGGATCAGACCGGTCCGATCGATCACCTTGCGCTTCAACTTGTCTTCAAGGTTGCGCTGCTGGATCGCCGTAAGCGCACCATCAACGATCACCAGCTCGGCCTGCTCCATCTCGCAATTGGCGGCGATGTTCTGGATCTGGCCTTCGCCAAACAGCGTTCCGGCCCGCGCTTCGCGGATTGGCACGATCGACGCGTCGGCGATCACCAGCCCGATGGCCAGAGCCAAGCCTCGTGCTTCCTCAAGCCGCGCTTCAGGATCGGTGCCGCCACCGCGCGCCCGAAAGGTCGGGCACACGATCACAGCCCGTGCGCCGCGGGCTACGTCTTCGCGGTTATCATCAAGAAAGCTCAGGAGTCGTCATCCTCTTCGCCGTCCCACTCACCAGTCAGGTCGACCGGGGTGACAGGCTGGATGGTTGAAACCGCGTGCTTGTAAGCCAGCTGCACATAGCCATCGCGTTCCAGCATCATGCAGAACAGGTCATAGGCCGCGACCCGGCCCTGCAACATCACGCCATTGACCAGGAACATGGTGACCTGGACAGCTTCCTTGCGCAGGCTGGAGAGGAACACGTCCTGCAGCAGGCGGTTTTTCTTGTTCCCTTCCGCCGGGCTACCAAATTGTGCGGCATCAATCGGCTGGCTGGGCATGATCGTCGAGATGGCATGCTTGTAAACCAGCTGCGATTGACCGTCGCGGCGCAGCAAGATCGAAAAATTGTCAAACCAGGTCACGATACCCTGCAGCTTGACTCCCTTCACCAGGAACATGGTGACGGGAACCTTGCCTTTGCGCAGTAGATTAAGGAACTGATCCTGAAGATTTTGCCCCTTGCCGGCCACCAGCGGCAAGGCGGCAGCTGGGGTTTCCGGTTCCGCCTTGGCAGGGCGCGCACGGGGGCTGAGCGTCCGAGAGGTCATTATGGTCTCCTTCGTTCTTGGCGGCCACCTTCTGGCAATCCGCAGTCTGGCAGCCCTAAGGCCACCGATATTCAATCTTCACAGACTATCCCGGCTTACCAAATGCCGCAATGCACAATTGAACCGTATTTATTCAACAATCTCGTCTTCGCACTCGTCTTCGCGGCGGTCGACCATGCCAAGTAGCTTGAGCTTACGGTGTAAAGCTGATCGCTCCATTCCGATAAAGGCTGCCGTGCGCGAGATGTTCCCAGAGAACCGGCGAATCTGCACGCGCAGGTATTCACGTTCGAAGTTTTCACGCGCTTCGCGAAGCGGCACACCCATCAGGGACGAGATGCCAGAATCCCCATTCATCTTGCCGCCCAGCAGTTCTCCCGGAAGCATGTCCGCCTCTATCCGTTCCAGGCGCTCTCGCGGTGTGAGGATGATGGTTCGCTCAACCAGATTGCGCAGCTGGCGGACGTTGCCGGGCCATTCATAGCTCTGCAAGGCAGCCATGGCCTCAGTCGCCACTTCGGGCGGCGAGACACCCTGATCGGCGGCAAACCGGGCGAAGAAGTGATCGACCAGCGCGGGAATGTCGTCGCGCCGCTCCGCCAGCGACGGGATCGCTACGGGAACAACGTTCAGACGATAGAACAGATCTTCGCGGAATCGCTTTTCGGCGATCTCACGCTCCAACTCGCGCGCGCTGGATGATACGACGCGCACGTCAACCCGGATCTGGCGGTGGCCACCGACCCGGACAAAGCTTTGCTCTGTCAAAACGCGCAGGATGCGTGCCTGGGTTGAGAGCGGCATGTCAGCCACTTCATCAAGGTACAGCGTCCCGCCATCAGCCAGTTCCAGCAGCCCGGCCCGCACCAGCTTGCCGCCCGATTCTTCACCGAACAGTTCCTGCTCGAACCGTTCCGGGGTGATCCGGGCAGAATTGACGGTTACGAAAGCATGGTCAGCGCGCTGGCTCCACGAATGGAGCAGGCGGGCGGCAACTTCCTTGCCTGCTCCGGCCGGGCCGGTGATCAGCAAGCGGCTTCCGGTGCTGGCCACGCGCTTAAGCGTGGCGCGGACCTGATTGATTGCGCTGGAATTGCCAGTGAACTCATCCGCCGTCACAAACCCTTCGCGCAGGCGGGCGTTTTCGCGGCGGAGGCGTTCCGTCTCGGTGGCCCGCGCAACGAGCAGCAACAGGCGCTCTGCCTCAAACGGCTTTTCGATAAAGTCCATTGCGCCGCGGCCGATCGCAGACACTGCCGTATCGATGTTACCGTGGCCGGAGAAGATGATCACCGGTAATTCAGGTTCACGTGCTTTGATCGCATCGAGCACTTCAAGCCCGTCCATCGGGCTGCCATGCAGCCAGACGTCCAGCAGGACGAGGCTTGGCCGGCGCTGGTCAATCATCTCGAGCGCGGTGTTGCTGTCACCTGCCGTGCGGCATTCATAGCCTTCATCGCTGAGCACGCCCGCCACCAGGTCACGGATGTCGCGTTCATCATCGACGATCAGAATATCGAGTGCCATTGCCAGTCCTAATCCCGCTCTTATTCTGCTGCTTCATATGTGCGGCCGCTGCCGAGCGGATCGCGTGCAAATCGCATGGTCACCACGGTCCCCTGCCCCTTGGCCGGACCGAATGTCATGTCGCCGCCGTGTTCCTCAACAATCTTCTTGACGATCGCGAGGCCCAGGCCGGTCCCCTTGTCCCGGGTCGTAACGTACGGCTCGATAATCCGTTCCCGGTCCTGTGGCAGGCCGATCCCGTTATCGGTGATCGTTGCAACCATGCTTTCGCCGTCCAATGAGAGCGCAAGGGTGATCTCGCCTCGATAGTCCGCATCAGCCGATTTCTGCCGCGCCTCAACCGCTTCTGTCGCGTTCTTGAGTACGTTAGTCATCGCCTGGCCGAACTGGTGCCTGTCGCAGGCAATAAGTCCAATGTTGGACTTGGCCTTGAAAGTGAAATTGATCTCCGGCCGTGCCACTTCCTGCAGGAACAGGGCCTGACGGGCCAGGTCGACCGGGTCTTCACCGCGGAATACAGGCTTGGGCAGGCGCGCAAATGAAGAAAATTCGTCGACCATTTTTCTGAGGTCACCAACCTGCCGGATGATCGTACTGGTCAGTTCGTCGAACAGGTCCACATCGGCCGTTACCAGCTTGCGGTAGCGCCGCTTGAGCCGCTCGGTCGCCAGTTGGATCGGGGTGAGCGGGTTCTTGATTTCGTGCGCGATGCGGCGGGCCACGTCCGACCAGGCAGCCTGACGCTGATCGAGCAATTGCCGGGTGATGTCTTCAAATGTGACCACAAAGCCGGTTGGGCTTGCGCTGGCTTTGACTGCCAGGGTCAAAAGCTCAGTTCCCTTGGTGAATTGGACAATTCCGCTGTCTTTGCCGCTGGCGATCATGTCGGCAATTGGTGGAACGAGCTCGGACATGGCCATCCCCACCGGGGATTTTGATCCGGCCTCAAGGAGTAGCTTCTGGGCCGCACCATTGATCAGGCGGACTTCGCCGCTGACCGCGGTCGAGATCACGCCGGCGGTTACCGAATCGAGCACGGCTTCGATGAAGGCGCGCCGTTCATCCAGCTGTTGGTTTGCACCAACCAAAGCCTGGTTCTGGCGCTCAAGCTGCTGGGTCATGCGGTTAAAGGCTCGATTGAGCAGACCGATCTCATCCGCTCCGGTGCGGCCTTCGACCCGCATCGAGAAGTTGCCCGCCCCAACCTCACGCGCGGCGGCGACCAGATCGTACAGCGGCTTCACCTGCCGGTCGGCAAAGCGCAGTGCAAACCAGACAGACAGGCCAACTAGCGCCAGTGAGGCAACGAACAACGCGATGATCGACTGCAATTGCAGCACGCGCGTGCGTTTGGTCAGCTCAGCATAGTCGCGAACAATGCTCTGGGCGCGCTGGCCCTGCGACAGGCTTAGCAAGTCTGATTTGCGCGCGGTGTAAAGGTAGATCCCGCTGCGCCGGTCAATCGCTGTAAGTGCCTCGATCTTGTCAGGCTTGGTATCGACGACGATGTCCGCCCCGGTATCGAGCTGGCGGACCACCTCGACCGAGACTTGTTCATTCAGCGGATTGTCGCCCCGGGCAAAAGCCGCGCGGCTAAGCGACCCATCGGGCAGCTTTTGCAAAATGGTGGACTCGTTGATGTTCCGGTTGGTGATCTGGAACTGGTAATAGCTGATGAATTCGGGGCTGACTGGGCTTTGCCGGCTCAGGAAATCTCGCAAATCCGCCGCCATGGCGAGCGACGAATACTTCATGTCATTCTCGGTCTGCTCATAAAAGCCGAGCGCCAGCTTGTTCGAATTTTCAAGCAAGCCGCGGGACTTGTCCGAGAACCAGAACTCAACCGCTGACTGGAACAGGAACGATGCGAAGATGGCGACCAGCAACGTCGGGATGGCCGAAATCAGCGAGAACAGGAAGACCAGGCGAACATGAAGCTGGCCGGTGCCCCCGGCCACTTCACGCGCCCGTTGCAGGGCAAGGCGACGACCCAACAAAACCAGGATTGCCAGCGCTGGGATCAGGGTCCCGACCAGCAAGGTCGCAGTGAGGTCTGTTGGCAGCAGCTGATCTGATTTGGTCTGCGCGCTGATAACGTACCAGGTTAGCCCAGTCATGATCAGGAAGGATACGACCGCGATCACTTCCATCAGCGCAAACACGTTCGCACGGCGCGCCGCAACCTGGAACCGGCGCCACAATCGGGGCCAGCCGCTACTGCGTGATGATGGTCCGCGCGGCGTCATAGTTGCGTGGTTACAACACCACTGTTGCAGAAAAGCAAGTGGTCCTAACGGGCCAGCTCGCCGGGCGTAATGCCCAGTTCACTAAGGCGTTTGCGCAGTGTGTTCCGATTTATCCCCAGCACCTGCGCTGCCCGCAATTGGTTGCCGTGGGTTTCACGCAACACAGCTTCGAACAAGGGCCGCTCGAACGCTGCGAGAGCAGCATCGTAAACCGTGCCAGCCTGAGGGTTGTTTTGGCCTAGCCAGGAATGGACGGCTCCATCCAGGCCATTATCCGACCCGGCAGGATCGATCCGCGGCACTTCTGCCAGCATCGGACCAAGAGTGGCTGCATCGATCAGATCCTCGCGCGAGAGCAGCGCCAGCCGGTAGATGAAGTTGCGCAGTTCGCGAACATTGCCGCGCCACGGCTGCTGGGCAAGGCGTTCGGACGCTTCGTCAGACAGCTGCCGCCGAGGCAAGCCTTCCTGCGCCGCAAGCGCCAGGAAGTGCCGCGCAAGCGCCGGGACATCATCCGCCCGCTCGCGCAGGGGCGGCAGAGTGATGGGAACCACGTTGAGCCGGTAAAAAAGATCCTCGCGAAAGGTGCCGCCGGCGATCATCGGCTGCAAATCGCGGTTGGTCGCGGCCACAATACGCACATCAACCTTGATCTCGTCGCGACCGCCAACCCGGCGGATCGAGCCCGATTGCAGCGCGCGAAGCAGCCGGGTCTGGGCCTGCATTGGCATATCCCCAATTTCATCGAGGAACAGCGTGCCGCCATTGGCCTGCTCAAACTTGCCAACATAACGCGCGACGGCACCGGTGAAGGCCCCCTTCTCGTGTCCGAACAGTTCGCTTTCAATCAACTCACCAGGGATCGCAGCCGTGTTAACGGCGACGAACGGCCCGTCGCGGCGCTGACCGAGCTGATGGATCGCTTCGGCCACCAATTCCTTGCCCGTCCCGCTCTCCCCCAGCACCAGCACGGTCAGATCATTGCGCAGCACCCGGGTGATCATGCGATAGACGGCCTGCATCGGCGCACTGCGCCCGACCAATGGCAGGCCAGCCGGCGGGCCATCACTATCTGCATCGACCCGGCTTGCACTGCTACCTACTGCCTGGCGGACTGTCCGTGCCAGTTCATCGATATCGAATGGTTTGGGGAAATACTCAAACGCGCCGGTATCGGTTGCCCGCACCGCGGTATCGAGCGTGTTCTGGGCCGAAAGTATTATGATCGGAAGATCTGGATCAGCCGCGCGGACGCGGTCGATCGTAGCGATACCATCGCCATCGGTGAGCATGACATCGGTCACCAGCGCGGAAAAGCGCTGCTCCCCCAGCAGCCGATCCCGCTCGGCAATCGATACGCAGTGGACCACCTTGAAGCCCTCGGCCTCAAGCGCGGCGGTGATAACAATGGCGATGGACGCGTCGTCCTCTACCAGCAGGACGCTCATGCCACTTGTTCCTTCGCTGTTCGATCGGGTGTCGCAGCTTGCTGCGGGGCCACCTGCAAGTGGACCCGGAAGTGGGTCAGCCCAGTCGCTTCTTCGCGATCATGACTGATCCGGCCGTTCATATCCCGCACCAGCCTTCGCACGAGCGCCAGACCAAGGCCCTGCCCGCTCTTCTTCGTGGTTACGAACGGCTCAAACAGGTGATCGGCCATCGCCGGATCGATACCTGGTCCGTTGTCGCTGACCCGCAGCTCGATTGGCAGTCGCACCGGGATGCCTGCTGCCGTCCGATGTAGCTGCAAACCGCTGGCAAACCGCGTGCGGACTGCAATCCTGGGCTGCGGACTGCCGGTGCAGGCTTCGGCGGCATTGGCAATCAGGTTGATCAGCACCTGAACCAGCGCATCAGCATTGGCGAGGACTGGTGGCAGCGACGGATCAAACTCTTCAATTACCGCAGGAGCCTTGCCGCCAGCCTCAATTACGGCACGAGCGCGGCGGATGGCTTCGTGCAGATTGCAGGCCTCCAGCGCGGGCGGTGTGCGCCGCGATAGCGACTGCATCTGATCGATCAGCTTCGCAATTCGGTCCACTTCGTCTGCAATCAGCGTGGTTAACGCCAGGTCACTGCCATCGAGCTTCCGGCCCAGCAGCTGGGCCGCCCCGCGGATCCCAGCGAGCGGGTTCTTGATCTCGTGCGCCAGGATTTCAGGCGCACGCACCACGGTGTCTTCACCGCCCTCGCCGCGCAGCGCTTCAGCCCCTGCGGCATCCTGCAGCGTCAGAACTTGCCAGCCGGGCTGATCGATGACGGGGGCGGCGGTGACGTCAAGGCGGCGCTGGCCTTGTCCCGGGATCAGTACAGGTGTTGCACGGGCTGAAATTTGCGCTTCGCTCTCGGCCAGACGATCAGCCAGGCGCAGCTCTTGAAACCGGATAACCTCAGCCAGGAGGCGGTCAATCAGACGCCGGACGCCCTGCCCTAGTAACTGCTCTGCCGCCGGATTAGCCGTCGCGATCCGCTGGCCCGGCGATAGCAAAACCACGGCCAGTGGCAAAGAGGCCAGCTGACGCGCGGCATCGACCATGGTCAGGCGGCCAACCGCGAAATGAAGGGCGCGTAGAATTCACGCAGGCCGCGCATCACTTCATCGGCATCGTCAACGAAGTTGATCCGGTTGCGGAATTCGGCCGATCCGTGCAGTCCTTTGGTATACCACCCAAGATGCTTGCGCGCCATTTTGACGCCGGTATCCTTGCCGTAGTGGCTGAGCATTGTCTCGTAATGCTCTAAAATGACGGCAAGTTGTTCGTCGATCGACGGATCGGGAATTTGCACTCCCTGGCGCAACCAATGCATTATCTGGCCCAGCATCCACGGTTTGCCGTAGGCGCCCCGGCCGATCATCACCCCGTTCGCGCCAGACAGTTCCAGCGCGCGGGCCGCGTCTTCAATATTCAGGATGTCCCCGTTCACGATCACCGGAATCGAGACGGCGTCCTTAACCTGGCGGACAAAGGCCCAATCCGCCTCTCCCTTGTAGAGTTGATTACGGGTGCGGCCGTGGACTGTGACCATCTTGGCCCCCAGATCTTCGGCGATCCGGGCCAGTTCAGGCGCGTTGAGGCTATCGTGGCACCAGCCCATCCGCATCTTGACCGTCACCGGCACTGATACGGCCTTGACCGTCGCTTCGATCAACTTGGCCGCCAGCGGCACGTCGCGCATCAGGGCCGAACCAGCATCGCCGTTGACGACCTTGCGCACCGGGCATCCCATATTGATGTCGATGATC
>CAZNFV010000056.1:0-12173 GCA_964572445.1 uncultured Novosphingobium sp.
AAAAGCTGCGCTATCACAAGATCGTGATCATGACCGACGCTGACGTCGACGGGTCGCATATCCGCACCCTGCTGCTCACCTTCTTCCACCGCCAGATGCCGGAGATCATCCGCAACGGGCACCTCTTCATCGCCCAGCCGCCGCTCTACAAGGTCAGCAAGAACCGCTCGGAAGTCTATCTGAAGGATGCCGCGGCGCTTGATCGCTACCTGGTTGAGGCCGGGATTGCAGGCCGCGTGCTGGAAACCGCAGGCGGCGCACGCAGCGGCGCCGAACTGACCGCCCTGGTTGAGCACGCCATGCGGCTGCGCAGCCTGATGGGCTTCGTGCCCAAGCGCTATGACCCGGCCATCGTTGAGGCGCTGGCCATGGCCGGCGTGCTCGATCCCGACCTGACCCGCCCGCAGCGCGAAGCCGCGCTCGACAAGGCCAAGATCTGGCTCGACGCTGGCGATCTTGAAGCGCGCTGGTCAGCCGAATTGACCGAAGACGGTGCCGTCCTGGTCAAGCGGCTGTGGCGCGGGGTCACCGATGCCTATCCGATCGAAGCCGCTTTCCTGACCAGCGCCGAGGCCCGCAAGCTCGCCCGCCTGGCAGCCGAAAACGTTGAGGTCTATGCCAGCCCGGTCCAGCTGGTCCGCGCGACTGCGGCGGTTGAGGAAGCGCCGGAAACCGACGCGAACGAGGATGACGCGCCAATCGTACGCACTGCTGCGGCCAAGGATCAGATCACCCGGCCGAGCGAACTGCTCGATGCCGTGCTGGCCGCCGGCCGCAAGGGCCTGGCGATCGCGCGCTATAAGGGACTGGGCGAAATGAACGCCGAGCAGCTGTGGGAGACCACGCTTGACCCCGACCATCGCGCCCTGCTGCAGGTCAAGGTTGAAGACGCCGACGTCACGGATGAGATCTTCACCCGCCTGATGGGCGACGTGGTCGAACCGCGCCGCGACTTCATCCAGGAAAACGCGCTGAACGTCGCCAATCTGGACGTTTAAGTCCGCCTAAACGGTTTCGGTAACCGGGAAGAACCTGGCGACCACATCGCGCGCCAGCCGCGCGGGGCGGAGCGTTTCGGCATCGATCGAGCACCAGGTTGAGCGGACTTCGGCGAGGATATCCTCACCGCGGCGGATCACCGTTTCGTAAACCGCGCGGACGCCCTGCACCTTTTCAAGCAAGACCGTGGCGACCACCGCATCGCCCAGGAAACCCGGTTTGCGATAAGTAATCTCATGCTTCAGCGCGACCCACAGGTGCGCGGCAACGGCCTGCGGCGGAGCGAAGGCCCGCCAGTGATCGAGCACGGCATCCTGCACCCAGTTGAGGTACCGCGCATTGTTGACGTGCCCCATGAAATCGATGTCATCGGGCGCGACTGCGATCGCGAAGTCATGGGTCAGGGTGTTGCTCACACCTTTGTAAGTAAACCGGAACGCGCAGATTCGCTAGGCGGCATTTCGCGCCTTGTCGCTCAGTCGGCCCGCTATGCCGCGCGCAGCCCTGTTACGGCCCGCGCTCCGCGGTCGGCAGCGGACAGTCCATCAAAGATCGCATCGATAATCCGCGCCAGCTTTTCTTCAGAGAGCCTAGGCATGATCAGTGCCATGACGGTGATGTTGCAATAGGTGCTGGTCATCTGATTGATCAGGCTGATCGCATCATCAATTTCGAGCCCGGCAAAGTGCCCGTCCGCCATCGCCTCGCTGATGATCAGGCCGAGGTAGTGATCGCCCAGATCGACATAGCCGCGGACCAGTTCAAAATGCTCTTCACCCAGCTCGCAATAGGTTTGGAACAGGACCTGGTCACGTTCCCACATGGCCCGAATGCGCACGAAACGCTGGGCATAGAATTCATACATCTTGCGGCGCGGCGGTAGATCGCTGGCGACCACTTCCTCCATGATTGCCACTTTGGGAGCGAACCAGCGCCCGGCCACAGCCTCGATCACGGCTTCGCGGCTTTCGAAGTACCGATAGAGGTTGGGGGCAGACATTCCGGCGCGCGCCGCCAGTTCGGTGACTGTGAAGCCAGCATTGCCGCGCTCTTCAATCATCGCTTCAGCGATATCGAGCAATTGCTCTCGTCCGGCGTCGATATCTGTCTGCGGCCGCGCCATGGCGCATTCTCCCAAGGTTTATGAATTGGATTATAGAAAGCATGGCCCAAACTTTCAAGAAACTGTCTTATCCCGGCAATACGCACGGCTTGTTGTGATCGCTGCATTCGCTAGGAACGCCACATGTCGATTCTCCGCACCGCTCCGCTCGCCATTGTCCCGCTGTTGGCCGCTTGCGCCACGCCGCAGGGTGCCACCCAGCCGGTCGCCACGGTTAAGGTCGGACTGCTGGCGATCAACGATTTCCATGGCGCGATCGAACCACCGCGGCAGTCGGTGTTTGTGCCCGACGGACAGGGCGATGTGACCCCTGTCCCGGCTGGCGGCGCGGCTTATCTGGCCAGCGCAATTGACAGCCTGAAGGCGCAGCATCCCAACAACCTGGTCGTCAGCGCTGGCGACCTGATTGGTGCCTCGCAGCTCGCCTCAGCACTGTTCCTGGATGAGCCGACGGTTGAGGCGATGAACCGGATCGGGCTGGACTTTAACGCTACCGGCAACCACGAATTCGATCGCGGTCAGGATGAGCTGCTGCGGATGCAGAACGGCGGCTGTGCCCAGCACACCGCCCGCAAGCCCTGCCAGGTCGAACCGTTCAAGGGCGCGAAGTTCAAGTTTCTGGCCGCCAACACGGTCAAGGCCGATGGTTCGACCCTGTTCCCCGGTACGGCGATCCGCAGCTTTGGCAGCGGCCGCAACAAGGTTGAGATCGGGCTGATCGGCTTGACGCTGAAGGGCACCGGCGAACTGGTGTCGCCCGATGGAATCAAGGGTCTGACCTTCGCCGACGAGGTCGCTACGATTAATGCCGCCGCGCCGCGCCTGCGCGCAGCCGGCGCAGATGCGATTGTCGTGGTGATTCACGAAGGCATCCGCACCAAGGGCCTGCCCGATCCGCAAGGCTGCGAAGGCGCGAGCGGACCACTGGGCGGCATCGTCGGGCAGCTTGAAGGCGTCGACGTGGTCGTCTCTGGCCACACACACTGGGCCTACATCTGCGAATGGCCGGGCAAGAACCGCGGCCAGCCCGTGTTGATGACCAGCGCCGGGGTGTTCGGTACCCTGGTGACCGAGATCAATCTGGAGATCGATCCACGTGCCAGCCGGGTGGTCGCACGCACAGCCCGCAACGTCATCGTCCAGAGTGAGGCCTACAGCCCCGGCCCGGGCCGCAACTATACCACGACCGATGCGTTCAAGCGCTTCACTCCGCGGGCCGATATCGCAAACTACGTCGGCACCTATGCCGAGGCTGCACGCCAGTTTGCCTTGCGCCCCGCTGGCCGGATTGGCGGCGAGGCGACACGCGGAGGCGATGGCTCCAGCACTGGCGGCACGCTGGGCGCGCTGATTGCCGATGCGCAGCTGGGCGCAACAACCGGCGCCGGCGCGCAGATCGCTTTCATGAACCCCTTTGGCATCAGGGCACCCTGGCGGCTGGCGCCAGGCGAGAACGGCCAGCTGACCTTTGGTGATCTCTACAAGATCCAGCCGTTCAACAATGTGCTGGTCACCCAGACGCTGACCGGCGCCCAACTGCGGCGGGTGCTGGAACAGGGCTTCGACGATGTGGGACCTCATCAGGGGCTAAGCCCGTCCCGCGGGTTCGCCTATTCCTATGACCTGTCGCGGCCGGTCGGGAGCCGGATCGTCTCGATCACGCTGGACGGTAAGCCAATCGCTGACGCTGCCACCTATCGCGTCACGACCAGCGATTTCCTTGCCACCGGCGGCGACACATTCAGCGAATTTGCCAAGGGCACGGACAGGGTCATCGGCATCACCGACCTGGCGGCGCTGGAAGCCTGGCTTCAGGCGATCCCGCCGCGCGCCGTGCCACAGGAAGACCGCAACCGGGAGGTTACAGGGCGCTAGCGCTCAGCCTTTGCGAGGTGGCCAAGGAATGAAGCCAGAGGTCCGCGCGACATAGCCGGCATAGCCGGGGCGGGTCTTGTTCAGGCCCTTTTCCAGCAGCGGCTTACCCGACCACTTGGTCAGCGTGAAGGTCAGGAACAGCGGCCCCGGCAGGCTGGCCAGTGCGATCCACAGGCCAGCATCGGCGGCGGCGAGCCAGATGCCCCACCATACGCAGCAATCGCCGAAATAGTTGGGATGGCGGGTATAGCGCCACAGGCCGGTATCCAGCACTTTGCCCTTGCTGGCCGGATCAGCCCGGAAGGCTTTGAGCTGCGCATCGCCGATCACCTCAAACACCATGCCCGTCAGCCACAGCGCTGCGCCGACCAAGGCCAGCAGGCCAAGCGGAGCCCCGCCATCGCTGGCGAGCACGCCGAGCTGGGCCGGCAGGCAGGTCAGGTACAGCAGCACCGCCTGCGGAGCGAACACCACGGTCAGCGCGGCGCGGGCAAACCGGCCCTGTTCCTTCGCTTTGCCGAGCATCCGGGCATAACGGACATCTTCACCGTGGGCGCGCCAGCGCGTGAACAGGTGCCAGAACAGGCGCAGGCCCCATAGCGCCGCCATTATAGTGATCAGGTTGGCCCGCTGTCCGGGTTCGCCCAGTTGCAGCCAGCTGGCGATCGCCAGTACCGCCATGCCGCCGCCCCAGATCGCGTCGATGAACGATACGTCGTTAATCCGGACCGCGACCCGCCAGGCCAGCAACAGCGTGACAGCGGCCACTGCGGCGTTGATCAGCATGGCTTCACCCAAGAACCTTCTCCTTACGGCGGCGCGTGACCTTGACCGGCAGGGCTTCCACTGCGGCCTGCTTGGCGGCGGCGGCCGAGGCGGCCAGCCGCTCAAACCGCAGGCAATCCGGCATGACCTGACGATAGAAGGCGGCGATCTTGGCCAGATCGGCGGCATAGTCACCGGTTGGCATGATCGCCGGGCCCAGGCCGCCGGTCATATTGGCATTGTTGACCCAGGCCGGCACGATCGGCACCCCGGCGCGCAGGGCAATGTGGTAAAAGCCTGTCCGCCAGGTCCCGTCGCTGCCGCGCGTCCCCTCTGGGGCAACAACCAGCGCAAGTTCATCGGCGCGGTCAAAGTGGGCGACGGTGTCTTCAACATAGTTGTTGTTCCGCCGCGACCGATCAACCGGCAGGCCGCCCATATCGTACATGAAGCGCTTCAGCGGGCCGCGAAACAGGCTGACCTTGCCCATGAAACTGGGCTTGATCCCCAATTTGTGCACCGTGCCGACGAAGAAGATGAAGTCCCAGTTGCTGGTATGCGGGGCACCGGTAATGACGAATTTGCCAGTCGCCGGTCGCTCACCAACGATGGTCCAGCCTTTCCAGCGATAAAGCCACAGGACCACAGCCTTGGTGATCCGCGAAAGCAATGTAGGGCGACGATCAGTCATCGCAGCACGTTCTGCGCAATTCGGCGCGGCGGTCTACCCGGCCAATAGGTCAGTCCACAGGAACAGAGTTGCCGTTCGGTTGGTTTTGCGCATTTGGCCCTCAGCCGGAAAAGCCCGCGCCGCCATTCCAGCCGGGTCCAGCCAGCCCCATTACCTTGAATAACAGGCCCATTTGCCCCTCCGAAATCAGGCGGTCCTTGGCGGCGTGAATTGCGGTGGCATGTTCCGGTGCGGTCATAGCAAGTGTATCGGCGCGCGCCTCGATACCCAGCTCACGCAACCAGCGCCCCTGCGGCACGGTCCCGATCCAGCGCACGCCGCGCGATTGGGCAATGGGGGCAAGCGCCGCGAAATCGACATGGGCGGTCAGGTCAGCCTCACCCGGATTGACGAAGGGATCGACCTTCAGGTGCGCTCGCACTGCCTGCAGCGTGGAGCCATCGCGGGGCGCATCATGGCCATAGTCGATAAACAGCGCGGCGCCGCCTTGCTCCATCAGACGGCCAGCCACTTCATAAACGGTGGCTGCAGCTCCTGGGCACAGTTCATAAATCGAGCCCTCTGGCGCATTGCGCCGCGCTTCGGGCACTGCAGGGTCCATCGGCTGTGGGCCAGCGACGCAGACAAAGCGATCGCCATCGGGCACGACCATCCGCTCGCGCCAGCCGTCCGACGTCTTGACCAGCTGCCGCACCGGCAGGGCATCCAGGAATTCATTGGCGATAATCAGAACCGGGCCATAGGCCGGAATCGTCGAGAGATCGTGATGCCATTGCGCACCGGGCACCGTGGCCAGCTGCACGTCCTTCAGCGCCGTTGAAGCCTCAACAAAGTGGACCGAAGGCTCCAGCCCGTAACGCTTCGCCGCGCGCAATGCATCGCGGGCCAGCGTGCCGCGCCCTGGACCCAGCTCCACGTAATGGACCGGCTCTTCCCGCCCGGCGTTGATCCACATATCGGCCAGCCAGAGCCCGATCAGTTCACCAAACATCTGGCTGATTTCGGGCGCGGTGACAAAATCGCCCGCGCTGCCCAGCGGGTCCCGGCTGGTATAGTACCGGGCGTTGGCCTCACCCATGTAATGCATCAGGCTGATCGGCCCGGTGCTGGCGATCAGGCGGCGGAAGATTGCCGCCAGATTTTCTCCCCCCGCCGCGCTCACCAGGTCAGGCCTTGCCGGCACCCAGCGGCGGGCGGACCAGCGCCCGGACCAGGAACACCACGCCCACCAGCACCAACGGGATGGTCAACCACTGGCCCATCGACAGGCCCGTGCGCGCAGCGAATTCGCTCAACTGGGCATCGGGTTCGCGGAAGTATTCAGCCACGAAGCGGCACAGACCCAGCCCCGCCGCAAAGACCGCGCCAAGCAAGCCCGGACGATAGCGCGCGCTGGTTTTCCAGAACAGCAGCAGCATGACGATCATCATCAGCAAGCCTTCCAGCCCCGCCTGATAGAGCTGGCTGGGGTGGCGGGCATAGGGTCCGCCATCGGGGAAGACCATCGCCCAGGCAATCGGGCTTTCCGCCACACGGCCCCACAGTTCACCATTGATGAAGTTGGCCAGGCGGCCAAAGAACATCCCGAACGGCACGACCACGCAGACATAATCCGCCACGCGCAGAAAGTTCAGTCCGCCGCGCCAGGCCACCCAGGCCATCGCCACCGCCGTGCCGATCAGGCCACCGTGGAAGCTCATCCCGCCGTTCCACAGCTTGAGCAGGTCAAGCGGATTGGCCCACAGTTCAGGCGCGTAAAAGGTGGCATAGCCCAGCCGCCCGCCCAGGATGATGCCCAACGTGCAATAGAAGAACAGGTCATCCAGGTGCCGCTGCGCCAGTGGCGCGCCGGGTTGCTTGATCATCTTGGCCAGATGCCAGTAGCCGAGCAGAAGTCCGGCCAGATAGGCCAGGCTGTACCAGCGCAGCTGGAATGAGCCGATCTCGAACAGGTACGGTTTTAATCCCAGGTCCACCCACTGGATCGGTTCGGCCGCGGATGCGACGGCGAGCGCTAGTGACAGCACGCGATCAACTCCCTAAATAGATGCGGTCAGAGGAGATTCCGGCGCACCTGATGCGTGGCCTTCTGGCACATACGAAGCCGGGAAACAAACCCGGCGCGGACGTCAGGATGGGGGGCGTCGCTTAACATTGAGGAAAAGGATGCCGCATGCCGAGTGAACTCGACAATGCCCTGAACAGTGTCATCGCAGCACTGACCGCCCCAGGCGCGCCGCTGGAAACGGCTGAGATCGAACGGTTTGGCCGCAGTCTCCCCGTACTAAAAAATGCGCCGCCAACACTGGCGCATTTCTTCGAACACTATTGCGCCCAGCATGGCGATGCCGAATTCCTCGTCGATGGCGAGATTCGTCTGACCTTCAAACAGGTCTATGCCGCCGCGCGGATCACGGCTGGCGGCCTGGTTGCCGGACACGGCGTGCAGAAGGGTGACCGGATCGGGATCGCCGCACGCAATTCGGCCAACTGGATTATCGCATATGTGGCCGTGCTGATGGCCGGTGGCTGCGCGACCCTGCTCAATGGGTGGTGGACGGGTGAAGAACTGGCCGGCGGGATCGAACTGGCCGGCTGCACCATCACGCTGGTCGATGCCCCACGCGGTGAGCGGCTGACCGGCCAATCCTATCCGGGCAAGCTGGTGACCTTCCGCCACGACTGCGACTGGCAGGATGGTCTGTCCGAACTACTAGCCCACGGTGGCGGTGCAGAGACCGCACTGCCCGAGCTGACCGGCGATGACCTGGCGACGATCCTTTATACCTCGGGCTCGACCGGCCAGTCCAAGGGCGCCTACTGCGATCACCGCAGCGTGGTTCAGGGAACGATGAACTTTGCCGCCCAGACGCTGATGGTCTTCACCTACCTCGGCTCCAAGGGCGAGGCCCCCAGCACCCAGCCGTGTAGTCTGGTCAATGTGCCGCTGTTCCACGTGACCGGCGAAGTGCCGCTGTTCCTCCAGTCCTTCGCGATTGGCCGCAAGCTGGTGCTGATGCCCAAGTGGAACGCCGAAGAGGCGATGCGCCTGATCGAGGCTGAGAAGGTTTCCTACTTCGTCGGCGTGCCGCTGATGAGCTTTGAGATCGCAACCCATCCCAACCGCCACAACTATGATCTGTCCAGCTGCACCGCCTTTGCCGCCGGCGGCGCGCCGCGCCCGGTCGATCACGTCAAGAAGATCCGCGAAGAGCTGCCCAATGCCTTCCCACTGCTGGGCTATGGCCTGACCGAAACCAACGGCGTGGGCTGCGGCAACTTCAACGAAAACTATATCGCCAAGCCCGGCTCAACCGGCACGGCCTCCAAGCCGCTGGTCGAAATCGGCATCCTGAATGACGATGGGGAGTGTCTGCCGGCCGGCGAGATCGGCGAAGTGTCGATCCGCTCGATCTGCAATTTCCTGGGTTACTGGAACAACACCGAGGCGACCCAAGCCGCGATCATGCCCGACGGGTTCTTCCGTTCTGGCGATCTGGGCTATCTGGACGAGGATGGCTACCTGTTCATCGTCGACCGCAAGAAGGACATCATCATCCGCGGCGGCGAGAATATCAGCTGCATCGAGGTGGAGCAGGCGATCTATGCCCACCCCAAGATCGCCGAAGTCAGCGTGTTTGGCATGCCGGACGAGCGGTTCGGCGAACTGCCGACCGGCGTGTTCCTGGCCAAGGATGGCGAAACCCTGACCGAGGACGAACTGCGCGAATTCCTGAAAGGCCAGATCGCTGCCTTCAAGGTGCCGGTCCGGCTGTGGCAAGAGACCGAAACCCTCCCCCGTCTGGGCACTGAAAAGGTTGACAAGCGCACGCTCAAAGCCCGTTACCTGACGGTATGGGAAAGCGAGCAGAAGAGCACGGCTTGAGCCAGAAAGGTATCGCCGACCAGCGCGCAATCGTAGACCGACGCGCGCTGGCCGGGGCGATTGCAGATCTGGTTACCGAACAGGGCGCGGCCAAAGCCCGGCCGGCCGTGGTCGAAGCACTGCGCGCCGCGCTGGCGGACGGGCGGGCAGAAATTGCGCGCCGCCTCGCGGAAAAGCCCAGCGCCGGACGCGACTGTGCCGAAGCCCAGGCCTTCCTGGTCGATCAACTGGTGCGGGTGATCCACGATCACGTGATCACCGAGGTCTATCCGTCAGGCAACCGCTCGGTCGGTGAACGGCTCGCGATCATGGCGGTGGGCGGCTATGGCCGGGGCGAGATGGCACCGCATTCGGATGTCGACATCGCCTTCCTGACCCCGATCAAGCAGACGCCCTGGTGCGAGCAGGTGATCGAGGCGATCCTCTATTTCCTGTGGGACCTGGCGCTGAAAGTCGGCCATTCCAGCCGCTCGCTGGATGAGATGGTGCGGATGGCGCGCAGCGATCTGACCATTCGCACCGCGCTGCTGGAAGGCCGCTATGTCTGGGGTGATCAGGCGCTGTTCGATCAGGCTCAGGCCCGTTTCCGCGCCGAAGTCGTCGCTGGGACCGAACGCGATTTCATCACCGAGAAGCTGGCCGAGCGCAATGAGCGGCACAAGCGGCTGGGAGACAGCCGCTATGTCGTCGAACCCAATGTCAAAGAAGGCAAGGGCGGCCTGCGCGACCTGCACACGCTCTATTGGATCGGCAAATACCTGCACAAGGTGCGCGACAGTTCGGAGCTGGTCACGGTTGGCCTGCTGACCCCGGCCGAGTACCGCAAGTTTCGCCGCGCCGAGGACTTCTTCTGGGCGGTGCGCTGCCACCTGCACACCATCACCCGCCGGACCGAAGACCGGCTGACCTTTGACCTCCAGCGCGAGGTCGCGGCGCGGATGCAGTTCGCGGATCGCCCGGGCAAAAGCGCGGTCGAGCGGTTCATGCAGTACTTCTTCCTCCAGGCGAAAACCGTCGGTCACCTGACCGGGCTGTTTCTGGCCCAGCTGGAGGAACAATCCGGCCGCAAGCAACCGCGCGGACTGCTGGCTGGCTTTCGCGCGCGGCGGCGGATCGTCAGCGGCTATCCGGTGTTCGGCGGGCGGATCAACGTGCCGACCAATGACTGGTTCGCGCAAAGCCCGATCCGGCTGCTGGAAATCTTCGCCATTGCCGATACCCACGGGCTGGAGCTGCACCCCGAAGCGATGCGCCTGGCTGTGCGCGATGCGCGGCTGATTGACCCGCTGCGCCATGATCCTGCCGCCAATGCGCTGTTCCTCAATCTGCTGACCAGCCACCGCGATCCTGAAAACGCGCTGCGCTGGCTGAACGAGGCCGGGGTGTTCGGGCGGTTCGTCCCCGACTTCGGCCGCGTCAACGCGCAGATGCAATTCGACATGTATCACCACTACACGGTCGATGAGCACACCATCCGGGCAATCGGCCTGATGGCCCGGATCGAACGCGGCGATATGAAGCAGGACCATCCGCTGGCCACCGCGCTGGTCCACAAGATTGCCAACCGCCGCGCGCTCTATGCCGCGATCCTGCTGCACGACATCGCGAAGGGCCGGCGCGGCGACCATTCAGTGCTGGGTGCAGACGTGGCGCTGAAGCTGTGCCCGCGCTTTGGGCTGGACGAGAAGGAGACCGAGCTGGTGTCTTGGCTGGTCCGCAACCACCTGATCATGAGCGCGACCGCTTTCAAGCGCGATCTGGCCGATTGGAAGACGATCACCGATTTCGTGGCGCAGGTGCAGTCGATCGAACGGCTGCGGTTGCTGGCCCTGGTCACGATCGTCGATATCCGTGCGGTTGGCCCGGGCGTGTGGAACAGCTGGAAGCGCCAGCTGATCAACGAACTGTACGAAGCCGCCGAGGAGCGCTTGCGGCTGGGCCATGTGCAACACGGCCGGCCCCAGCGGATCGCCGCCAAACAGGAAGCCGTGGCCGAACGGCTGGGCAAGCGCGCTGGGCTGGTCAAGTCGGTCGGCAAGCAGCTGAGCGATGCCTACTGGATTGCCGAGCCTGATGACATCATCGCGATGAACCTGACCCAGCTGGACCGGGCCGGGGAACAGGCGCTGGACGTCCATACCGAATACTACGCCGCGCGCGGGGCGACGCTGGTCACCGTGATCGCGGCTGACCACCCCGGGCTGTTCTACCGTATCGCCGGTGGCATCCACCTGGCCGGCGGCAATATCATCGACGCCCGCATCCACACCGCGCGCAATGGTACGGCGGTCGATAACTTCCTGGTCCAGGACCCGCTTGGCCGGCCATTCTCAGAAGAAAGCCAGCTCGCCCGGATCCGCCAGATGATCGGCGATGCGCTGGGTGGGAAGATCAAGCTGGTGCCGCAGCTCGCCGCCCGGCCGCTGGCCCGGCCACGCGCCGATGCCTTTGAAGTCGCCCCCCGCGTCGAATTCGATAACCAGGCCAGCAACCGCTTCACCGTGATCGAGGTCAGCGCGCGCGATCGCCCGGCCCTGCTCAACCGGCTGGCGCGCGCCCTGTTCGAAGCCAAGCTGATCGTCCATTCCGCCCACATCGCCACCTACGGCGAACGCGCGGTCGATACCTTCTATGTCACCGACCTGCTGGGGGAAAAGATGGACGGGCCGCAGCGTCTGAAGACAGTCGAAAAGCGCCTGCTCGAAGCGGCTGACGAACAAGTGACCGAGATCGCGGCCTGACCGGCAGAAGGGCATCTTTCATCACTAATCCCGCTCATCCTGAGCTTGTCGAAGGGCCGTTTTCGCTGGCGAAACGCATCGCACGCGAAGAAC
>CAZNFV010000057.1:0-1759 GCA_964572445.1 uncultured Novosphingobium sp.
CTCAGCCATGCAGGCGTCAGCGCAGGAATTGCAGATCGCCGCGCAATCGATGGTGTTGCGGACGGCGTGCCCCAGCGTGGCGTTATAACCAGCCCCGACTAGCGGGTGCTCCGAAATCATCAATTCAATCGACATGATTGTCTCCTCTTCGGGAGAGTGTGACCCGGCGGGCATGAAAAAAGTTCCGGACAGCGCCGAGAAAGGCCTTGGCGGCAGCGTGTTGTTCATTCTATGTTCCGATGATGAACGGACAAATTCTGCTGATTGCCATTGCCGCCCTCTTTATAGGGTTGGCGCTGGGCTGGCTCTTCGCTTCCCGCCCGCTGATCGACCTGCGCGCGCGGCTTGCGGGGCAAGAGGCGGAGGCCAAGGAACTCGACGCCCGTTTCCGGCAGGCAGTCAAGGAGCTGGGCGAAGCTTCGATTGAGAACGCGACGCTCAAAGCCAATGCGGCGAATTTTGAAGAGCAAAAGGCCGGGCTGATGTCCGCCCAGGAATCGCTCAAGAAAGAGTTTGAGAACGCCGGGGCCAAAATTTTGGCGCAGGCGCAGGAAGTGATGCTGAACCGGGCGCAGGAACGTCTGACTCAGTCCGAAGAGAAAAGCGCCGAACGCCTGACCGCGCTGCTTGGCCCGGTTAATGAGCGGCTCAAAAGCTATGAACAGCAGGTCCAGACCCTGGAGCAACAGCGTGTCGATGCTTTCGGCCAGCTCACCGGCCTGATCCAGTCCATGCGTGAGGGGCAGGAGCAAGTGCGGGCTGAGGCCGCGCGGTTGGGCAATTCGCTGACCAATGCCCCCAAGGCGCGCGGGCGCTGGGGCGAACGGGCGCTGCAGAACGTGCTGGAGCAGTGCGGCCTGTCACAGCATACTGATTTCGCGCTGGAACACTCACTCGACACTGACGAAGGCCGGCTGCGGCCTGATGCCATCGTCCACGTGCCGGGCCAGAAGAAGCTGGTGATTGACGCCAAGGTCTCACTCAATGCGTACCAGGCGGCATTTGAGGCCAATGACGATGCCGAGCGGAAACGCCATCTCGATCTGCACGCCCGGTCAATGCGTAACCATGTGGCGACGCTGGGGGCCAAGTCCTACCAAAGCCAGTTCGACGATGCCCCGGACTATGTGGTGATGTTCGTGCCGGGCGAACACTTTGTTGCTGCTGCGCTGGAACATGATCCGGAGCTGTGGGACTTTGCTTTCCATAACAAGGTCCTGCTGGCCACTCCGACCAACCTGGTTGCGATTGCGCGGACCGTGGCGATGGTCTGGAAGCAAGACCAATTGGCCCGCGAAGCGGTGGAAATCGGCAAGGCCGGGGCAGAGCTGTATGACCGCCTCGCCGTTGCCGCAGACCACCTTAAGGGCATGGGGGCTGGCCTCGACCGCGCCGTGCGCAAGTACAATGATTTCGTCGGCAGCTTTGAACGCAATGTCTTGTCATCGGGCAAACGCCTGCGCGACAAGGGGATCGAAATCGGCAAGCGTGAGATTGAGGAAGTGCCCTTGATCGAACCGGCAGTGCGCTATGCCGATCTTGAGCCGGGCAATGAACCAGCGCTCTCGCTGGCTGATGAAACCGGAAGCGCTGCTTAGCCCAGCGTTTCGAGCACTTCGTACGCGAGCACTGCCGCGGCGACGGCCGCATTAAGGCTGTCGGCGCGGCCCTTCATCGCCATGGTAACGCGCAGATCACAGGCCAGTTCATAGTCCTCAGGCAGGCCGCGGCTCTCGTTCCCGACCATGATGAAGCAGGG
>CAZNFV010000057.1:1859-11898 GCA_964572445.1 uncultured Novosphingobium sp.
AGGTTCCCCGGATCGCGCAGCGCTTGCGCGACCAGCCAGATCTTGGCCGTGCTGCGATCCAGCGCGGCCAGCCCGGTGTCAAATTCGGCGAAGACCCCGCAGACCGCCTGGGGGTTGTCCTTACCGGTGATCTTGCTGAGAATATCTTCGCTGGTCTCGATCACTTCGCCGCCGCTCGCCAGCACATCGGCTTCCAGTGCGGCAAGCAGCGGGTGCGGATCGCGCCCTTCGGCCATCACCAGCACTTCGGGCAAGTGGCCGCAGCTGCGGGCGTCGGTCAGCAATCGCAGCCCTTCAGCCAGGAACTTGCCGGCGACCTTGCGGTGCTTCTTGTCCCGCAGCGCCCGCAGCGCCTTGACCGTGGGGTTGGAATATCCGGTGATCTGGCGGCGTGACATGGTCAGTCCTCGCCGAACCCGTCCTTGACCAGGCCGACCAGCTTGAGCAGCGCCGTATCGCAGCCATCGCCGCTGACGATTATTTCTACCGTATCGCCCTTGGCCGCGCCAAGCATCATCAGCCCCAGGATTGAGCCACCGGCCGCCTCGTTACCATCCTTGGTCACGTTAACCGAGATGCCATCTGGCAGCTTGGCGACGGCATTGACAAATTTGGCGCTGGCGCGGGCGTGCAGCCCACGGTTGTTAACAATTTCAACCTGTTCGCGCGCTTCAGTCATGCCGTCTTTCCCCCAACCCCAAACTTGCCTGCCGTCCCTGCGCCATCAGGCGTCCTGACCGAGAAACTCCGATGCGATCGTGATGTAATTGCGCCCGGCATCGCGGGCTGCTTCGGTTGCCTTGGGCAAGGTCATGCAAGTCCGCGCCTTGGCCAGGCGGATCAACATTGGCAGGTTGATCCCGGCGATCACTTCAACCTTGCCGGTTTCCATCAGGGAAATGGCCAGGTTGGACGGCGTGCCGCCGAACAGATCGGTCAGGATGATCACCCCATTGCCCGCATCGACTGCTTTGACTGCATCGGCGATCTCGCGCCGGCGGGCTTCCATATCGTCGTTAGGGCCGATGCAAACCGTCGCCACCGCTTCCTGGCGGCCAACGACATGCTGCATGGCGTGAACGAATTCCTCGGCGAGTTTGCCGTGGGTAACCAGGATCAGGCCGATCATGCGAGGGGGATGCTCCGAACTGCCCTGCCGGCGAATGCCGCGGGAAAGTGGCGCTGGCCCATGACGCTGAACATCGGCACGGTCAATGCTTTCCTTCGACGAGATCGGCCGCGCGCGAGCCAAGGTTGCGGTGAATTACTGTCGGGTTGAAACCGGCTTTGGCCAGGATCAGCGCAAGCTGTTCCGCCGAATAGACCGAACGGTGCCGGCCACCGGTACAGCCAAAGGCAATGTTGACATAGGCCTTGCCCTGCGCGGCATAGCGCGGGAGCAGTGTCAGGACGAGGTCGCTGATCCGGCCAAACACGTCGCCCCAGGCTGGATCGCGGGCGATATGTTCGCCGACAGGATGATCCTTTCCGGTGAGCGGGCGCAGGTCCGGATCCCAGTGTGGATTATCCAGAAAGCGCATGTCGAAGACCAGATCGGCAATCGGCGGCATCCCGCGCGAGAAGCCAAAGCTCGTAACGGTTACTGTGGTGCCCTGTGGCGCCCGTTCGGCAAAGCGTTCGCGGATCGCCTGTTGCAGATCGTTGCTGGTGAAGTCCGAGGTTGAAATCACCATATCGGCCCAGCGCCGCAACGGTTCCAGCAGTTCGCGCTCTGATGCGATCCCTGTCGTCACCGGCAGATCCTGCGCCAGCGGGTGGCGGCGGCGCGTTTCGTTATAGCGCCGTTCCAGCTCTGCGCCCGAGCAATCGAGGAACAGCGTGGTCAGCTCAAGATCGGGGCGCTGCACCAGCTTTTTTACCCGCTCGATCACTTTATTGGGATCAAAGCCGCGCGTTCGCGCATCGAAGCCGATCGCCAGTGGGGCCCGCAATTCATTGCGCGGAGCATCGGGGCTGTCGATCAGCCGGTCGAGCAGGCGGATCGGAAAATTGTCGATCGTCTCCCAGCCCAGATCCTCCAGCACTTTAAGCGCAGTGGTCTTCCCGGCCCCAAGCAGGCCAGTGACCAATAGGACGCGTTGCGGCGGAAGGGCGGGATCGGTTTCAGGCATGGTCACGTTCCAATGTGGACCTGCTCGGCAGCGAATAAAAGACCCCACTGTTCAAGCGCCGCTTCAGCCCGCAGTGCCAGCACCGGACTATCGGGCCACAGCGCCAGGCAGGGCAGGTCAATCCCTTCGATGGTCAGCGTCTCTGTGCACTCCGGCAGCCGCTCCGCAGCAGGATCAAGCCGTAGGGCCAGGGCTACCGGCACGCTGCTCGCGACCGGTCTGGTTAGCAGGCCGACATTGCGCACTTCGATCAGCCCAGTGATCCGGGGTGGGGGGGAGGCGAGGAGCACGCCGCCTTGCCGATCAATCGATACCCCATCATCACCGACCAGCAGGGCCCCGCGATCGATCAACGCCAGCGCCAGGCTCGACTTGCCGCTGCCCGGTGGACCCTGGATCAGCACGCCGCGACCGCCAATCGCGATGCAGCTCGCTTGGATGAGCCGGCTCATTCCGCCTCCTCGGCCACTTCGGGCAGTGGCAGGTGCAGCACCATGCAGGCACCACGGCGGCCGTCGGGGCGGTCTTGCGCCGTTAGCGAGCCGTCGTGCGCCTCGGCAATCGTGCGGGCAATCGCGAGGCCGAGGCCAGAGTGGCTGCCAAAGTCCTCGCTCTGCGGCCGCAGCGAGTGGAACCGTTCAAACACCTTTTCGCGCTCCACTGCGGGAATGCCAGGGCCGTCATCGGTGACTGCCATTTCAAGCATGTCGCCCTGCGGCTCCAGCGTAACCGTAACGGTCCCCCCGGGGGGCGAGAATGACACCGCATTGTCGAGCAGGTTTTCCAGCACCCGCTCAAGCCGCGCGGCGTCGCCGGGCACATGCCAAGGGCCGGTGCCAATCGGGTGCACTTCAATTCGGCAACCGGGGTCACTGGCTCGCACTACGCGCGCGGCGACCAGCGACTTGGCGAGTGCCAGCATATCTACCGGCAGGAAACGGGTCCGCGACAGTTCGGCGTCGATCCGTCCGGCTTCGGCGATTTCGGTGATCAGGCGATCAATCCGGCGCAGGTCGTGGTCCGCGATCCCGGTCAGCTGGCGGCGGAGTGCTTCATCCTTGACCTTACTGAGTGATTCGAGCGCCGAACGCAGGGAGGCCAGCGGATTCTTAATTTCATGCGCTACGTCAGCGGCAAAGCTCTCGCCCGCATCGATCCGGTGGCGCAGCGCAGAAGACATATCGGAAATGGCCCGGGCCAGCAGGCCAATCTCGTCACGCCGATCTGGCAAGCGCGGCACCACGACCTGCCGCTCACGCCCAAGCCGCACGCGGATCGCGGCGCGAACCAGCTCGCGCAGGGGCTGGACGATGGTGCGGGCCAGGAACAGCGAAAGCTGGATCGAGATGATCAGCGTGACCGCCAGCACGATTGCCAGCGTCTGACGGGCGTCGCGCACGCTCTGGGTGACATCGCGGGCATTGCGTGTCGTCAGCAGTATGTCGCCGGAATTGCCGACCGGCGTCGCGGCATTGATGACCGGGGTCTCATCCGGGGCAGCGCGCCGTTCGACCACCGTGGCCTGCTGGCGGGCGGCGGAGCCAATCTCTGGCCAGGCAGAACTGCGATCAACCAGCGGGTCGACGTAAGCGGACCCAGCGGCATTGCCGATCAGAAAGTTCATCCCCGCATCAAGCCAGCGCGCGGCGTGCTGGTACCAAGGCTCACTCCTCGGATCGACCAACGTATAGGTCGGCGGTGCAAGCCTGAAACTGTCAACAAGCAGTCGTCCGGAAGCATCGTAGAGCCGCAGGCGCAGGGTCTGTTCCTGACCGATCCGGACCATCAGCGTGGCGCGCTGTGCTGATGGGGTTGCGGCCAGCCCTTGCGCGGCGATCTGCGCTTCGGCCCGGGCGAGCTGATAACGCTCTGCAAACAGCTGGTTGCGGTAGGAATCTAGGTAGAACAGGCTGCCCGCCATCAGCCCCAGGGCGATGATGTTCACCGCCAGAATTCGCGCGGTCAGCGAGGTGCGCCGCGTCCAGTCACGCCGACGTCGCGGGCGGGGCGGGGCCGTATCAGGCATAGCCGAACGAATAGCCCGCGCCATAAAGCGTGTCGATTGCGGCAAAGTCTGGATCGACCACCCGGAACTTGCGGCGCAGGCGCTTGATGTGGCTGTCTATGGTCCGATCATCAACGAACACGTCTTCGCTATAGGCGGCATCCATCAGCTGGTTGCGGCTCTTGATCACGCCGGGGCGCATGGCCAGGGCTTCCAGGATCAGGAACTCGGTGACAGTCAATGAAACGGGCTGCCCTTGCCAGGTCACCCGGTGGCGGGCCGGGTCCATCTCCAGCAAGCCGCGCGCGATTACCGTGCTGGGCTGCAGCTCGGCTTCGGGTTCGCCCTCACTGTTGGCCGCCTCAGCCCTGACCAGTTCGGTGCGGCGCAGGATCGCCCTGATCCGCGCAACCAGCAGCCGTTGGCTGAACGGCTTGCTGATGTAATCGTCGGCCCCAAGCGACAGGCCCAATGCCTCGTCGGTTTCTTCGTCCTTACTGGTCAGAAAAATAACCGGAAGCGCGCTTTTGGCGCGGAGCTGGCGGAGCAGTTCGAACCCGTCCATGCGCGGCATCTTGATATCGCAAACGGCCAGATCTGGCGGGTTGTCCAACAGCGCCTTGAGCGCGGTTTCGCCATCTGAATAGACCCGCGTCGCAAAGCCTTCGGCCTGCAATCCGATCGACACGCTGGTAAGAATATTGCGGTCATCGTCGACCAGCGCGATCGTCTGCAGGGGGCTGGTTGGCGTGGCATCCATGGGTTTGGTTCAGGGTCCGGTTAGGGTCTGTTCGGTTACCGCCTTCATCGTCTGGTGACAATCTTGCTGGCACGGTTGCCCCCGCATTCGATTTTCTCGCGGAAAGGGATCGGTTGTGCCGCGCGGTGGTTTGACGCCCGAAGCCCGCGCGGCTATGCGCCCTGACGAATCCCTGCATTCGTATGCAGAAGCCCCCGGCGCTGCCAATGCGCAATGCCTTGACCACGGAGACGACCTTGACCGCTGCGCTTTCCAACCCGCTCGCCAACCAGGGTATTGCTACCGATGCCAAGATCTATGCCAACCTCGGCACTGCGCCGCTGGTCGAGCAGGCGCTGAAGCGCGGCGAGGGGCAGCTGACCAAGGACGGCGCGCTGCTGGTGGATACCGGCAAGTTCACCGGCCGCAGCGTGAAGGACAAGTATGTTGTCCGCGATGGCGTCACTGAAGATACAGTCAATTGGGGCCCCATCAATCAGCCAATGTCGACCGAGCACTGGGCCAACCTGAAGGCCGATTTCCTGACAGCGGTAAAGGGTCAGGACGAACTGTTCGTGTCCGATCTGTTCGGCGGCAGCCAGCCGGAATACCGCGTCGCCGTGCGGGTTATCACCCAGATGGCCTGGCACAGCCTGTTCGTCCGCACCCTGCTGGTACGGCCGACGGCTGAAGAGCAGGCCAGCTTTGCACCTGAATACACCATCATCAATCTGCCCAGCTTCAAGGCTGACCCAGCGCGCCATGGTTGCCGCAGTGATACGGTGATCGCGGTCAACTTTACCGAGAAGCTGATCCTGATCGGCAACACCGAATATTCGGGTGAGATGAAGAAGGGCGTGTTTGGCCTGCTCAACTTCCTGCTCCCCGCGCAGGGCGTGATGCCGATGCATTGTTCGGCTAACATTGGCGCTGACGGCAAGAGTGCGATCTTCTTCGGCCTGTCGGGGACGGGTAAGACCACGCTTTCGGCTGACGCCAGCCGCACGCTGATTGGCGACGACGAACATGGCTGGTCGGACCAGGCAGTCTTCAACTTTGAAGGCGGCTGCTATGCCAAGATGATCAACCTTTCGGCAGAGGGCGAGCCGGAAATCTATGCCACGACCAAGATGTTCGGCACGATCCTTGAGAACGTGGCGATGGACGAGGCAACGCGTGAGCTTGACTTCACTGACGCCAGCAAGACTGAAAACACCCGCGGCGCCTATCCGATCGAGTTCATCCCGAACACCAGCGAAAAGAACCTCGGGCCGCCGCCGTCGAACATCATCTTTCTGACCGCCGATGCCTTTGGCGTGCTGCCTCCGATCGCGCGCCTGACGCCTGATCAGGCGATGTACCACTTCCTGTCGGGCTACACCGCCAAGGTCGCCGGAACCGAAATCGGCGTGACTGAACCGCAGGCGACCTTCAGCACGTGCTTTGGCGCTGCCTTCATGCCGCGCCACCCTAGCGTTTATGGCAACCTGCTGAAGAAGCGGATTGCCGAAGGCGGGGCGCAGTGCTGGCTGGTCAACACCGGCTGGTCGGGCGGCCGCGCCACCGATGCTGGCATCAAGCGGATGCCGATCAAGGCGACCCGCGCGCTGCTTAACGCGGCGCTCGATGGCAGCCTGAACGACGCCGATTTCAAGCGCGACCCGAACTTCGGCTTCGAAGTACCGGTCGCCGTTCCGGGCGTGGACACCAAGCTGCTCGACCCGCGCGGAGCCTGGGCCGATGGCGCAGAATACGACAAGACCGCGCAGGACCTGGTTCGCAAGTTCATCGACAACTTCGCGCAATTCGTTGATTACGTTGACGAAAGCGTACTCCAGGCTGCCCCAACGGCTGCCTGATCTGGTCCGGAAATGCCGGGCCTCGTGTAGAGACCCGGAGTTTCCGATGCCTGACCATCCAATCCGCTTGTTTGCCGATGCCGGTGAAATACGGCGGATTGGACTGGGCTTGCTAGATTGCACGCTGCCGAAGGCTGATTGGACTCATGAAGCGCATCTGGCCGCCTGCCTCTGGCTGCTGAGCGAACGGCCCGATGTTCTTCCCGAACGCGATCTGCCCGGCATCATCCGCCGCTATAATGAGAGCGTTGGCGGCGTGAACGATGATACGCAGGGCTATCACGAGACTTTAACGCAGCTCTACATTCGGGGCGTTCGCCAGTTCCTGGCAGACTGCAACGGAATGGGCCTGTCTGAACGGGCCAACGCTCTGCTGGCGGGGCCCATTGGCCAACGGGACTGGCCAATGCGGTTTTACAGCCGCGAGCGATTGTTTTCCGTCGCTGCCCGGCGCGGCTGGCTAGAGCCGGATCTATCGCTGGCCTGATCGTTTACCTTGCAATTCGGAGTACGACGGTCACCATAGGGTTTTCCCTTATGGAGTCGCAAGCATGGGAATCTTCGATACAATTCTTGCTCAAGCCGGCCACGCCGATATCGGCAATCTTGCCGGCAAACTGGGCGTGCCGCCCGAACTGGCGGAAAAGGCGATTGCCGCTTTGGGCCAGAGCCATGCTGAACCCGGGGACACCATTGCCGCTGCTGCAGCCAAGACTGGCCTTGATAGCGGTGTCCTGGGCCAGATTGTTGACCAGCTAGGGGGTGAGGGCGCGCTCGGCCATTATGCCCAGGCGCTGCAAGACAACCCGCAGCTGTCAGGCATGTTCAAATGGGCCGATCAGGACGGCGATGGCAACCCGATCAACGACGTGATGGGCGCGATGGGGAAACTGTTCGGGAAGGACTAACCCCGCTTGGCGGCGATGTAGCGCTCGACGTTTTGCGCCAGCACGTCGAGCGGGACATTGCCGCCGCCGACTACCGCATCGTTATAGTCGCGCAGGTCATACTTTGCGCCCAGCGCGGCCTTGGCCCGTTCCCGCTGGTTCAGGATTTCGCTGTGGCCGATCTTATAGCCGCAAGCCTGTCCTGGCCATGAGCAGTAGCGATCGACCTCGCTTGAAACTTCGGCGCGACCAGAGCCGTTGCTGGTTGCAAACCAATCGATCGCCTGTTCGCGGGTCCAACGCTTGGCGTGGAGACCCGTATCGACGACGAGGCGGCAGGCGCGGAATGCGATGGACTGAAGGTAACCCAGCTGGCCAACCGGATCACCGTCATAGGCACCAAGCTCGTCACCAAGGGTTTCGGCATAAAGCGCCCAGCCTTCGGAATAGGCGTTGAAGGCCAGCAAGGTGCGGATCAGCGGCAGGCGGTTGGCATATTCGCCCTGCCAGACATGACCGAAGATGCCTTCATGGAAGGCCAGGGTCGGCAGGCTGTAGCGGCTGTGCAGATCAGTCGTGCCCAGGTTGATCCAGATCTTGCCGGGGATTGACCCGTCGATTGAACCAGCCCCGCCATAAGCGCCCGGTGCTCCCGCTTCTTCGGCCGGCGGCAGGCGGCGGATTTCAAGATTGCCCTTCACGGGATGCCCGAAGGCCCGCGGCGCCTGTGCACGCATGTAATCCACTTTGGATTGCATCAGGGCGATGATCTCGGCCCGGCCTTTGTCATCGTTGGTAAAGGTGAAGCGCGGATCCTTGCCTAGCGCGGTCATCCGCTCACCCACTGTGCCCGTGGTATAGCCCAGCGAGCGCAGGATCGGATCCATCCGGCCGTGCAGCATCGCCAGCTGTTCCAGCCCGATCTGGTGCACTTCGTCAGCCGTTCGGCTGGTCGTGGTGCTGGCCGAGAGACCCCAGGCGTACCACTCATCACCATGCGGTCGCGCCCACAGGCCAGCGTCGCTGGTTGCCATGGTGCGTTGCAGCCTGAGTTCGGCCAACTGGCGCTCTAGGGCGATAGCAACCGGGCCGGTGGCCAAAGCCTTGGCCCGTTCTTCCCACTTGCCCGGAAAGGTTGCAGTGCGGCGAGCGAGCGAGCGGGTCAGGTCTCCCCCATCCTGCAAGGATTTGAGCTGGGTTTCCATCTGCCGGATCGCCTTGTCGAGCAGGAATGATGGCGGCACCACGCCGAGCCCGCGGGCCGACTGGATCCGGTCCAGCTCACCAGTCAGCAGCCCCGGGAAGGCGCCCAGCCGGGCAAGGTATGCCTCTGCATCGGCGGAATTGCGGACCGGATGGTCGCTGTCGAGAAAGCGCGGAATGTCGAGATATGCGCCCACATTCTGGATCACGACATAAGGCGTATTGCGCCAGCCACCGACGGCGACATCGCCATAGGGCAGGGTAAGGCCCTTAAGCGCAGTGCGGTAGGCGCTCCGCACAACGGCCAGGCTGGTACGGGTATCAGGATCAAGTGCTTCAGCGTTAATTCCCTCTGCCTTGGCCAGCCCCCGGCGCAACACTTCCGCCATTGCCCGTTGCCCGGCGGCAGAACGATCGCCCAATTTGCCGCGCAAGTGTGCGTGGGCTCCGGTATCTATCCCCAGCGATGTGGCCGATTCCGGGTTCTGTTCCACCAGCTCCCAAGCCAGCGATTCGAGCAGTGCGGCGGCGCTGTCCGGCGCGGCAGCTGCGGCGACGCGGTTGGCGCAACCAGGCAGGATCGAGACAGCGGCGGAAGCACCGAGCAGGCCAATGGCGTGGCGGCGTGAAAGCGAGTTGGTTTGCATGGCATAATCGTGCGTTGCCACACCGATTGTGTCAAATCGCTCTGGATTAATAAGGGGATTATTTGGTGTGGCTGGTGGTTTCGGCGGCCCTTGTGCCGAGCCGTTCACCGAGTTGGGCCGATCCGACCCGCTTGACGCCCTGGCCTGAATCGCCGACCAGACCACACCATGATGACGACCGTCCTATCGCTGCTCACGCTCGCCGTCCTGCTCATGCTGGCAGGAGCCGCGCTGCAATGGCGTCGCGGTGAACGGCGCAAGGCGGTGTTGCTGGTGATCCTGGCACTGGTGGCGGGGATCAACGTGGCGATCTGGACCGTGCCTTACGACAGCGGCGAGGCTCCGGTGGTGCGGGCGAGCGACACGCCCACCTGAACACTCAGCGGATCGGGCAATCCGGCGCGAGCCGCATGTCTAGGTAATTGTCAACCGCACGCATCATCTCATCGAGTTCGTTCTCGAAGAAGTGATTGGCGCGCGGCACCTCGTCATGATGGATCGTGATGTGCTTTTGCGTGCGCAGCTTGTCGACCAGCTTCTGCACAGCGCCTGGGGTCACCACGGAAT
>CAZNFV010000058.1:0-5239 GCA_964572445.1 uncultured Novosphingobium sp.
GGTCGATGTAGTCCTGCAGGACGTTGTCGAGGAAGCGCAGCACGTCTTCAACGAAGCGCTCGTCCTTGTTCCACTCTTCCCAGGTTTCCAGGTTGAGCGAGGACAGGCAGCACACGGCGGTGCGATCGTTGCCGAGGTGGTCGACGCCGGTCGGCAGGGTGATTTCCGAGCAGAGATTCGAAGTCGAAACCTTCAGGCCCAGATCGCGGTGATGCTTGGGCATCATGCGGTTCACCGTGTCGGAGAAGACGATGTAGGGCTCACCGGTTGCCAGGCGGGTTTCCACCAGCTTCTGGAACAGGCTGCGCGCGTCGACCGTCGCACGGACCGAGCCGTCCTTGGGGCTGCGCAGATGGAATTCGGTGCCATCGCGCACGGCTTCCATGAATTCGTCGGTCAGCAGCACGCCGTGGTGCAGGTTGAGCGCCTTGCGGTTGAAGTCGCCCGACGGCTTGCGGATTTCGAGGAACTCCTCGATTTCCGGGTGGCTGACATCGAGATAGCACGCCGCCGAACCGCGCCGCAGCGAGCCTTGCGAAATCGCCAGGGTCAGGCTGTCCATCACGCGGACGAAGGGAATGATCCCGCTGGTCTTGCCGTTCAGGCCGACCGGCTCGCCAATTCCGCGGACATTGCCCCAATAGGTGCCGATGCCGCCGCCGCGCGAGGCGAGCCAGACGTTCTCGTTCCAGGTGCCAACGATGCCTTCAAGGCTGTCCGACACGGAATTGAGGTAGCAAGAGATTGGCAGGCCGCGCCCCGTACCGCCGTTCGACAGCACCGGCGTTGCCGGCATGAACCACAGCTTCGAGATGTAATCATAGAGCCGCTGGGCGTGATCCTGATCATCGGCATAGGCATCAGCCACGCGGGCGAACAGATCCTGATAGCGCTCACCCGGCAGCAGGTAGCGGTCATCCAGGGTGTCCTTGCCGAATTCGGTCAGCAGGGCATCGCGGGCATGATCGAGCTCGATCGTGAAGCGGCGCGGCTGGATCGACTTGGAATCGTCTGCCGCCGGCGCGGTGACAGCCTTGGCCATGGCTTCGGCAGCGGCCTGTGCGACCAGCGCTTCGGAACCGATATCAGCCTTGTCTGCCATGCTTACAGCCGGGCCCTCGCCCGCCTCCTTCTTCTTCGACTTAACCGGCGCATCGGCCGTGTTGTTCGTCGCTACAATTGCATCAAGATCGGCCATCGTTGGCTCGTCTCCGGACCTGAATTCCACGTGCTGCCCCTCGTAAACCTGTTACCTGCCCACCACGTGCCCAGACCTTGTCCGGACACCGCAATGTTCCACATTCGTTCGAATCGGCAGCGAAGCGCCAATCCTATCAGAGCGGGTGAACAAATGGAGAAAAACTTATCCCCACAGTGGTCCCCAGCTCTGTCTGCCCAGCCCTTGTTAACCACCTCGCCAACCGAATCCCGCCCTGTTCGCGCATTCGGCGCGTTTGCGAGCTAAAGCTAGGTTTAGAGGTCACCCCAAGTGCTGGACCACAACCTATAGTGCCTGATCGCGAGTCAGGCGCAAGAGGGTAAATCGCCTGTTCATCTTTACCCACAGCCCATCGGCGGGCGTGATGGCACCCTGCATTGCAGCGACGCGCGGGATTTCCGCCACTGGTGCGCGGCGCAAGAGTCAAAGTGAGTTTGCGAAAAAATTTTTGCCCCGAACCGAGGCCCTGCACGCCTTGACTAACGATAGAATCGGACCCCGCAACGAACTTGCGTGAAGCCCATTTTGGGCCGGGCCCTGGCGGCAAAGAATCCGGCAGCCCGCTTTATCGCAACCGGTGCCCACGGTGCGCCTGCCGGGCCTGGATCGCCATGTCGCCGGCTCGCCCCATAGAACCATGGTTCGTCAAACATTTACCTTTCCGCACTACGACCACGTGTCACTGAACAGCGCTCTGGAGCAGCTGAACTCCAAGCGATTGTCGCGCGCCCAAGGACGTTAGCAGATGCCAATTATTCAGAAGATGACCCGCTTTGACCAGTCGATCATCTGGTCGCTCCTGCACCGGTTCTACATGGAGGCCGGACCAGAGGCCTGGTCGAACAAGATCGTCCCCCAGCGCAGCACGTCGAACGCCTTTTGCGCGGATACCTATGCCGCGATCGTGGCGACCTTCCTCAAAGAGCTGGAGGCAGACGGAAACAGCAAGCCGCCGCTGGTCATCGAACTGGGCGGGGGCAGCGGCCGGTTTGCCTGGCAGTTCCTCAACCGGCTGTTCAATTATCATTTCGCCGACGGCGAAGGATGCCCGCAATTTACCTACCTGCTGACCGACGGCGCGGCCAAGAATGTTACGGGCTGGAAGCAGAAGGACCGCTTTGCCCCGCTGATCGAAAGCGGAGTGCTGGAACTGGGCCAGCTGCTGGTCGAGCCAGATCCGGTGATCCGCACCGAACAGGGCGACATCAAGCCAATCGATCTGGCCGACCGCCCGGTCATCATCATTGCCAACTATCTGTTCGATTCGATCGCATCCAACATGGTGCGCATCCGCGATCACGCCATCGAACAGGTCTTCATCGAAACGCAATCGACCACCCACGGCTTCCTGAAGAAGCCGATTACCTCGTTCGAAAGCGTGACCGAACAGTTCGACAGCCGGCCGATCAAGGGCCCGCCTTCGGGCCATCCCATCATCGACGCTGCCCTGCAGCGCTATGCCGAGCGGCCCGGCGACTTTCATGTCGTGGTTCCGCAGATTGGCCTGGAATTCGTCGAGAAGTTCCTGGAACGGGAAACGCCGCTGCTGCTGCTGGCAGGGGATCTGGCCTATTCGGACCCTTCAGAGTTTGCGCTGGTCAGCCCGCTGATCTTCGATACCTATTTCGCGCACCACACGAACCTGCACCTCTTTGGCGAATTGTTCGGCGCCTATGGCGGGGCGATGCATTCGCAGCGCCACAAGGATATCAACTTCAGCTGCAGCCTGTTCTCCCTGCCGGGCAAGAACCGCTGGGAGAACCTGTCGCTCGCCGCCACGCGCGAGACGGCCAAGGCGCTGCTAAAGGATTTCAACCCTTACGACGCGCACGAGTTGATCGACCTGATCGAATCCACCGCTGGTGACATGTCGATCCGCCAGGCCATGGCCCTGATCCGCTTTGCCAAGTTCGATCCGGACGTGGCCGCCGGCTGCATTCCGCACCTGCTCTACCATATTGAGCAGGGCGAAGACCGGATTGACCGGCCGCAGCTTTATGAAACCTACATGGAGGCGTTCCGGGCCTATTTCCCGGATGGCTCTGAAGTGCATTTCGATTGCGGCATCGCCGAACTGTTCATGCGGCTGGGCTACTATGTGCAAGCGCTGCAACTGCTCGATCATTCGCTTCAGGAATTTGGCGCCAACGCCCCCCGGCTGTTTGCCAAGGCGCTGGCGATCTACAACCTTGGCGATACCGCCAAGTCAGAAGTGGTCGCGCGCGAGGCCGTGGCGTTGGACCCGCAGTTCGCCCCGGCGCTGCGAATGATCGCGGATAAATTCGAACCGCAGCCTGTTGCGGCCGAAGTGACAGCGACCACCAGCTATGCCCACCTGACGCTGACGAACAAGGACCCCGATGTTACGGTGAAAGCGGCCGATCTGCTGACCGATCGCGGCGTGGTGCTGATCGAGGACCTGATCCACCCCGATGTGGTGGCCGAACTGCGCGAAGCCCTGCCCGAACGGGTGCGCGACTGGCATTCATCCGAACTGGGCAAGCCCAACAACGTGGGTGACAAGCGGTTCACCGTGCCGATCCGGCTGCAAGCGCCGTTCGACAATCCGAACGTCTATGCCAATCCGGCGCTGCTTGAGGTGCTGACCCGCGTCATGGGCGAAAAACCCGTGCTCCATGCCTTCGGGTCGGTCACGACCTATGAAGGGGCACGGATGCAGCACGTGCACCGCGAACACCCGCTGCTGTTCCATACCGATGGCGGCAATGCCAATGTGCCGTGCTATGCCTCTACCATCCTGATCCCGCTGATTGACCTGGACGAAGAGGCCGGCGGCACCCAGCTGTGGGAAGGCACCCACACCACCGCCCGCGATGAGACCTGGTCGGGCGATCCGCACATCTTCTACACCAAGGCTGGCAGCGCCCTGGTGTTTGACTATCGCACTTTCCACGGCGGGATGCCGTGCCGGGCGGCGCATGGCCGACCGCTGCTGTACTTCACCTATACGATGCCGTGGTTCCACGACACGATGGCGTTCGAATCCCATGCGGCAATGGGTATCTCGGACCACGAATGGCAGAATGTGCCCACACGCCACCGTGACCTGTTCCGGTTCGCCAAGCGGATCGCGGCCTGACCGCTGTTAACACTCCCCGTCATGATCTGACCCGCTTCGAGACAGGCAATTTTCTGCGGTTGGCGAAAGCTTCGATTCGCGTCAGGCCACGTAAGTCATTGAAGTTGTCCCGAACTAGCGGGGAAAATTTGGAGGTCGCGTCACATGAGTAAGATGAAGCTAAAGGAAACGTCGTTCCTTGGCGTTGCGCTGGCGATGAGCGTCAGCGGCCTTGAAGTCCCCGCCAATGCCGCCGATCTGCCCAAGGGCCGCGTCGGGGTTAGCATGAACGATTTCGGCCAGGCCACCGGCTTCAGCAAGGCAACTGACGCTGGCGGCGTGGCAACCCAGCGGCTGACCTCCAAGAAGGGTTGCTCGAAGAAGGGCACCGTTTGCGATGGCAGCAGCGGCGGAACCTACGGCAGTTCAACCGGCGGCAGCACGACCCAGCAGAGTTCGAAGAAGGGGACGACTTCCGGCTCGACCAGCGATGGCTATTACCCTTCGAGCAGCGGCGGCACGACGCAGCAGAGCTCGAAGAAGGGTTCGACTTCCAGCACCACCAGCGGCGGCGGCTACTACCCCTCGAGCAGCGGCGGCACGACCCAGCAGAGCTCGAAGAAGGGCTCCACTTCCAGCACCACCAGCGGCGGCGGCTACTACCCCTCGAGCAGCGGCGGCACGACCCAGCAGAGCTCGAAGAAGGGCTCCACTTCCAGCACCACCAGCGGTGGCAGCTACTACCCGCCGGGCGGCGGTGGCACGAGCTCTAAGAAAGGCACAAGCTCGAAGAAGGGCACAAGTTCCAGCTCCAGCAGCGGTGGCTATCCTCCGGGTTCGAGCAGTTCAACCAGCTCGACGTCTGGCGGCATGACCACATCGGGTGGCATGACCACATCGGGTGGTGTCAGTACCACTTCAACCTCGGGCGGCATGAGCAC
>CAZNFV010000058.1:5339-9527 GCA_964572445.1 uncultured Novosphingobium sp.
GCATGACCACATCGGGTGGTGTCAGTACCACTTCAACCTCGGGCGGCATGAGCACTTCGGGCGGTGGCACCACCACTTCAACCTCGGGCGGCATGAGCACGTCTGGCGGCGGGACCACCACTTCAACCTCGGGCGGCATGAGCACTTCTGGCGGCGGGACCACCACTTCAACCTCGGGCGGGATCAGCACTTCGGGCGGTGGGACCACCACCTCAACCTCGGGCGGGATCAGCACCTCGGGCGGCGGGACCACCACCTCAACCTCGGGCGGGATGACCTCAACGAGCACGTCCACGGGGGGCTCAACCTCCAGCTCAGGTGGCAGCACCTCGGGCGGAACCCCGGTTCCCGAGCCGGGCGTACTCGGCCTGTTCGGGCTGGGTGTAGTGGCAGCCGCATGGCAACGGCGGAAGCGCATCGGCAAGGCGAAGAACCCGTCGGCCTAAGCGACGCTCAATCGATACACTGCGGGAAAGGGGGGGCTAGCTCCCCCTTTTCTGTTTGTGGCAGCGGCGCCTGCTCCAGATTTGGCCAAACCGGCAAGTCACTTATCGAAAACGCAACTCCGAAACAGGGTGAGCTGCGCCACTGGCACGGCTGGCACCGACAACTGCGGGAACGAAGCGCCATGCCTCTGGTTGTGCAGCCCGGTCGCCGCTTAGAGGGCGACCGCTGCAAGGAATTGCGAATGCGAAGTTTCTCCAAATACCTGTGCGGCACCCTGCTGGCAGCGCCGCTGATCGCTACTGCTGCCATGGCCCAGCACGGCCCGCCCGCCGGCCGGGGTGGCGGCAATATGCCCACGATGTCGGCGCCGACGATGGATCGCGGCCAGCCTGAACGGATCGAGCGCCCGGCAGTGGACGCCGACCGCCAGACCAGCCGAACCGAACGCGCTGAAGCTCGAACTCAGGCACAAGCCGACCATGCCAACACCGATCATGCAAACCGTGGTGACGCCCGGAGCGACAAACGGACTGCCGAAACCCGGCCGGAGGACAACACGCGGCTCTCAACCGCGCTGACCACATCCTTCACCCGCCGCGGCATTGCGCTGCCCGAAGGCGGACTGAGCGCAGCCTGCACCGGCTTCAGCAACCTGGGCGAATGCGTTGCCGCGCTTAACGCCGCGCACAACCTCTCGCTCGACGGCGGGTTCGATGCGCTCAAGACGGCGATGACCACCGGCGAACAGCAGAGCCTGGGTCAGGCAATCCAGAAGCTGAAGCCTGACGCCGATGTCGCCATGGCCGAACGCCAAGCCCGCAGGGACGCCAAGCGCGACCTGGACGAAGCTAACCGCCCCGCCGGCCGCTAATCAGCGCGCCACCCCGGCAATCGCATCGGCCACTTCATCGACCAGCTCCAGCGGCAGGTCGTGGCCCATGCCCTTGATCTCGTGCAGCCGCGCACCCGCAATGTGCGCGGCTGTATCGCGTCCGCCTTCAACCCGCACCAGCGGATCATCGACCCCGTGGATCACCAGGCTGGGGGCGGTGACTTTTTTAAGCCGATCACGCCGGCAACCATCATCGATGATCGCGGCCAGCTGGCGTGCGGAACCGGTCGGATGGAAGCTGCGTTCGAAATCGCGGCTGATCCGCTCGACCAGGCGGTCCTCTGCGGCCGGATAGGCTGGGCTGCCAATCGCGCGGGCAATCCGGATCACATGTGGGATCATCACTTCCAACCCGGCATTGGCCGGCGGCGGAGTAGTCAGCGCCTTGAAGGCTTCAGGCCGGGCTGGCGGGACCCGGCGATTGCCGGTGGTCGACATGATCGAGGTCAGCGATAGCGTCCGGTCCGGATAAGTCGCCGCAACCAGCTGCGCGATCATCCCGCCCATCGACGCGCCGACAATATGCGCCTTATCGATCTTCAGCGCATCGAGCAGGGCCACAGCATCGGCGGCCATGTCGGTCAGCCGGTAAGGCAGCTTGGGCCGCAGCCCGAACAGCCGCATCAGCGCGACCTTGCGGATATTGGGCACGCCCGCGTCGGTGAACTTGGTTGAAAGCCCGATATCGCGGTTGTCATAGCGGATCACGTGATAGCCACGCGCCACCAGCGCTTCGACCAGTTCCATCGGCCACAGCGTCAACTGCGCACCCAGCCCCATGATCAGCAGCAGCGGCGGGTGCGCGGGATCGCCATAGCGTTCGACTTCAAGGCTGATTCCGTTGGCAGTCACTTGTGGCATCTGGCTCCCCTTCAACACGCTGTTCTCTGGTCCGGAATGGCAGAATTCCGGCAATTATGTACGCTATAGTGCCGATTTTTTGATCCCGCGCCAGCCCCGATCCGCCGTTACACCCGGAACAGCGTCCGGTGGCCCCGGTTACCGTGACTTCCCGCTCCACCGGCGGGATACGCTGAAAGGATCGTACGATGCCAAACCAGAACCAGGGCGACAAGCAAGGCGGTAAGCGCCAGGGTGGCGCCCAGCAGGGCGATGACAAGGGCGGCAGCCAACGTCAGGGCCAAAGCGGCAACCAGGGCGGCGGTTCGCAGCGCGGTGGCCAGAGCGATAAGGGCGCAGGCCAGCGCAGCCGCTAAGCCAACCTTCCCGTCTCCCGACATTGCCGGATCCCCAACCGGCACAGAGGGCCGCTTCCGCAAGGAAGCGGCCCTTGCGATTGGTCACGGCACCAGCACGGTATCGCGCGCCTCGGGCAGCAGCTTGGGGTAATCCAGCGTATAGTGCAGCCCCCGGCTTTCCTTGCGGGCCAGCGCCGAGCGCACAATCAGTTCGGCGCATTGCAGCAGGTTGCGCAGTTCGATCAGGTCGGTCGAAACGCGGAAGTGGCCATAGTAATCGTCCACCTCTTCCATCAGCAGTTTGATCCGGTGCGAAGCCCGTTCCAGCCGCTTGGTGGTGCGGACGATCCCGACATAGTTCCACATGAAGCGCCGGATCTCGGTCCAGTTCTGCTGGATGATCACCTCTTCATCGCTGTTCGTGACCCGGCTTTCATCCCAGGCCCGGACCGGCGGCGGGGTCTGGAATTCATCCCAGCGCGACAGGATATCGGCCGCTGCCGCCTCGCCAAAGACGAAGCATTCAAGCAGGCTGTTCGAAGCGAGCCGGTTAGCCCCGTGGAGGCCGCTTTCGGTGCATTCGCCTGCTGCGTAGAGCCCCGGCAGGTCGGTCCGGCCCACCAGATCGACCACAATCCCGCCGCAGGTGTAATGCTGCGCTGGCACGACCGGGATCGGACCCTTGGTCATATCGATCCCCAAACCCAGCAGCTTTTCGTGGATCGTCGGGAAATGTTCCTTCACGAAATCCGCCGGCTGGTGGCTGATATCGAGGTGCACATAGTCAAGCCCGTCACGCTTGATTTCGCTGTCATTGGCGCGGGCCACGATATCACGCGGGGCCAGTTCGGCGCGCTCATCATAGTCGGGCATATAGCGGTGCCCGGTCTTGGGGTTAAGCAGGCGCCCGCCCTCACCGCGCACGGCCTCGGTGATCAGGAAGTTTTTGACGTCAAGGTTGTAAAGGCAGGTCGGGTGGAACTGCATCATTTCCATGTTGGCGACCCGGCAGCCGGCGCGCCAGGCCATCGCGATCCCATCGCCGGTTGCCCCGCGCGGCGCGGTCGAAAACTGATAGACGCGCCCCGCCCCGCCGCTGGCCAGAATGGTTGCCCGCGCCGTATAGGCCTCAACCTGGCCGGTCTGCTCATTCAGGGCATAAACGCCCCAGACCCGGCCCGAACCGGAATAGCGCTCTTCATGCCGCCCAGTGATCAGATCGATGCAGGCGCGATGCGGCAGCAGGGTGATGTTCGGGTGCGCCTCGGCCGCGCGCAGCAGGGCATCAAGCACGGCCCGGCCCGTGGCATCATCGACATGGACGATCCGGCGGTGGCTATGCCCGCCTTCACGGGTCAGGTGCAGATCCTTGCCTTCGGTGTTGAAGGGCACGCCCAGGCTGGCCAGCCGGTCAATCGCGTGGGGGGCACGCCCGATCACGAATTCAACCGTCTCACGCCGGTTAAGGCCTGCACCGGCGACCATCGTATCGCGGATGTGGTTTTCGAAAGTGTCGCCCGCATCCAGCACGGCGGCAATCCCGCCCTGCGCCCAGGCAGTTGACCCGCCGGTCAGCTCCCCCTTGGCCAGGACCAGCACCTTGACCTTCTCCGCCAGCTCCAGCGCCGCAGTCAGCCCCGCCGCGCCCGA